>NZ_JCALDY010000001.1:0-392155 GCF_059813095.1 Mycobacterium sp. NGS22 | reverse complement strand
GACGCTGGCAACGGTGGTGCCGTTGGCGATCCCGGTGAGGATCGGCCCGGCAGCGTCACCGCCGAGGCGGTCCAGGAGGCGGGCGGCCGCGACGGCGGTGGACAGCCAGGGGCCGGGGTGCAGCGCGGCGCCGAGTTCTTCGGCGACGATGCCGGCCTCGACCATCCCCAGGCCGGCGCCGCCGTATCGATCGGGCACCAGCAGGCCGGTCGCCCCGAGGCCGGCCAGTCCGCGCCACACCACGTCCGTCAGGCCGGACGGATCGTCGAGCAACGGACGCACGTGCTCCGAAATCGAGGCCCGCTCAGCGAGAAACCGTCGCACCGTGTCGCGCAGGGCGAGCTGCTCTTCGGTCAGTTCCAGGTTCATTTGCGCGGCAGCCCCAGCACTCGCTGTGCGGTGATGTTCTTGTTGATCTGACTGGTGCCTCCGGCGATGGTCAAGGACCGCGACGACAACCGGTAGTCGGCCCAGTGCCCCTGCGTGCCCAGCACGTCGAACGCCAGCGCGGCCAGGTCCTGGCCGATCTCGCCCCACACGGTCTTGGCCAGGCTGGCCGACCCGAGCGGGTCGCCGCCGTGCAACGTCGCCGAAATGGCGCGCTGACACAACACTTCCAGATACTTGATGCGCACACTGAGCTCGCCCAGTCGGCGCAGCACCACCGGGTCCTCAAGCGCGCCGTCCACGGCCGTCAAGTCGGCCACGAGTTCGTCCAGCCGCACGTGCATTTCGGCGTACAACCGTGCGGCCCCGGCACGCTCGTGACTCAACGTGGTGGTGGCGACCTGCCACCCCGCATTGAGCGGACCGAGCAGCGCATCGGCCGGTATCCGCACCTCGTTGAAGAACACCTCGGCGAAATCCGTGTCGCCGTTCAGGGTCGCCAGGGGGCGGGCCTCGATGCCGGGCAGGCTCATGTCCACGATCAGGCAGGAGATGCCCTGGTGTTTCGGGGCTTCCGGGTCGGTTCGGACATACAGTTGGCACCAGTTCGCCTTGTGGCCCAACGAAGTCCAGATTTTCTGCCCGGTGACCACGAAGTGTTCGCCGTCGCGCACCGCCCGAGTGCGTAGTGCGGCCAGATCGGATCCGGCCTCGGGTTCCGACATGCCCTGGCACCAGATGTCGTCGGCGCGCATCATCCGCGGCAGCAGCGTCGTCTTCTGCTCTTCGGTGCCGTACTGCATGATCGCGGGGGCGATGTTGTTCATCCCGATCACGTTCAGCGGCAACGGGGCTCGCTGGCGCGTGGTTTCTTCGGTGTAGACCAGTTGTTCGAGCACCGTGGCACCGCGACCGCCGTATTCGGTGGGCCAGGAGACCGCGCCCCAGCCCGCATCCGCAGCGGTTGCGTCCCACGCGCGCAGCTTCTCGAACACCGCGTCGTCACGGCCCGACGGCCTTCGCGCGGCCCGGAGTTCATCGGTCAGATTGGTCGACAGCCAGGCGCGCAACTCATCGCGGAAGCGCTCCACTTCCACCGGGTATGAGAAGTCCACGTTTGTTATTCGACCTCGGGCAATTGTCTGCGACCAAGCCGCACTCTACGTTGGAACAGATATTTGGTCAATCAGCGCGACGCCGTCAACGGCCGGTGGTAAGAGGGGCCGTCGGTGCCGTGCCGTGCCGTACGCGTCCCGGCCACCGGGGACCGCATGCAGTCGTGGGTCTCCGCGCGGTCGGTCCGGCGCCGGATCTGTTCTCGCAGTTCGCTGTCCGTGGTCATGCACCGGATCCTCTCGGTTGACTGCAATCGGACCGGACTCTACGGTGGAACAGATATTTGGTCAACGAAGGAGGGGCGTGGTCGGCGACACCCCTGATCACCAGGGCCACCACCAGGGTCTGGGCATGCTTGCTTCCGCGCTGGCCGGGCGGCCGATGGCGGTTGCCGCACTGCAGCCCGGTGAAGCACCGTGGACCGACGGCCAGACGATCTATCTCGATCCGTCCGGCGGCCGGCGCTACCAGCGCGAGGCGGTCGCGGTGCAGGCCTCGCTGATCGCAGCCGGCAGCCTCGAACCCGACGTGGTGCGTCCGCTGGTCCGGCACCGCAAGCTGGCCGGTCGCTACCTGGCGATCGAAGCGCACCGCGCGCTGTGCGCCAACCGGGACCTGTTGCCGAATCCGTTGGTGTCGTTGGGCAACCGCGACATCGCCGCCCTCAGCGACTCACCGATGGCGTCGCTGCGAATCGCCGAGGGGCGGACCGCAATCGACGATCCGGGCCCGGCCTTCGGCGTGATTCGCGCGGCCAAGGTGCTGGCCGCCAACACCCGGCGGGCAGAGCAACAGGATCAAGCGGACCCCAAGCATGTGCCGCGGGACCGCAAGGCTCAGGAGCCGGACCGGCTCGAGGAACTGGACGATGACGAGATCGACGATTCCGACGATCCGGATATGTTCACCAGCCCGGTGGGCGGGGGTGGGTTCATCGGCAAATGGCTCAAGAAGATGCTGTCGTCGGCGCGCAAGACCGGTAGTGGCGGCGGTCCGCCCGGCGCGGACACACCGACGCACCGCACCAACTCCGGAAAGCGTGGTGCGCATGCGGTGTCGTCGCTGGCGTCGACGTCCAGCGAGGAAGACCGGATCCACGATGCGCAAGCCGACGGCGCGCGGTACCCGGAATGGGACGCGGGGAACAAGCGCTACCGCCCCGGATGGTGCACCGTGCGCGAGATCCAACCGAAGATCAAACCGTCGGCCACCCAGGCCATCGACGACGCGATCGGCGTGCGGCGCCCGCTGTCCCGGCTGGGCATGGGGTTGCACCGGCGCCACCGCCAACCCCAAGGCGACGACATCGACATCGACGCCGCGGTGGAAGCCCGGGTAGAGGTGCGGTCGGGTTCGGCGCCCGACGAGGCGGTGTATCTGGACAGCCTGCGACGCAGGCGCGACCTTTCGGTGCTGCTGCTGCTCGACGTTTCCGGGTCGACGGCCGAACCGGGCACGGCCGGGCGCACGGTGCACGAACAACAGCGCGCGGCGGTCGCCAACCTGGCCGTCGCGTTGCACGACCTGGGGGACCGGGTGGCGCTGTACGCGTATTACTCGCAGGGCCGGGGCGCGGTGAGCATGGTGCCCGTCAAACGGTTCGACGACCATTTCGACACCCGGATCATGCGCCGCCTCAACAGCTTGGAGCCCGGGGCGTATTCGCGGCTGGGGGCGGCGGTCCGGCACGGTTCGACCGTCCTGGAGGCGCGCGGCGGCACGGCCCGGCGGTTGTTGGTGGTGCTGTCCGACGGGTTGGCCTACGACCACGGGTACGAACGTGCTTACGGGGCCGCGGACGCGCGCCGTGCGCTGTCCGAAGCCCGCCGCCGCGGTACCGGATGCGTGTGCCTGACCATCGGCGCGGGGACCGACGTGGAGTCGCTGCGTCGCGTCTTCGGCAGGACCGCGCACGCGACCATCGGCCGCCCGGACCAACTCGCCGGCGTGATCGGTCCGCTGTTCCGGTCCGCGTTGCGCTCGGCTGAGGTGCGTCGGCGGGTTTCCTAATCGCATGGAGCAGAACGGAGTTCGTGAGTCTCCCGGGCCGCTGGGGACACCCCGGCTGTCCGCTTGAAACAAACATCTGTTCCGGCTAAGCTCAAGCCACGGTGGCGGAAAGGAAGACATGTCAAACGAGTCCGGACTCGCTTACCGAAACGGCGCGACCCCCGAGGTGGATGACTTGCGGCCCTACTATCAAGCGGTCGGCCGCGAGGAGGCCGTCTTCAAGGCGGCCTACCGGCAAGGCCTGGCGCTGGTCCTCAAGGGGCCGACGGGCTGCGGCAAGACGCGGTTCGTCGAGGCCATGGCGCACGACCTGGGTAGGCCGCTGATCACCGTCGCCTGCCACGACGACCTGACCACCGCGGACCTCGTCGGCCGGTATCTGCTGCGTGGTGACGAGACGGTGTGGGTGGACGGTCCGCTGACCCGCGCGGTGCGCGAAGGCGCGATCTGCTATCTGGACGAGGTGGTGGAAGCCCGGCAGGACACCACCGTGGTGCTGCATCCGCTCGCCGATCACCGGCGACAGTTGCCCATCGAGCGGCTCGGTGAAACCCTGGACGCGGCACCCGGATTCGGCCTGGTGGTGTCCTACAACCCCGGCTATCAGAGTGTGCTCAAAGACCTCAAGGACTCGACGCGCCAACGCATGGTGGCCATCGAATTCGACTTTCCCACACCGGAAGTCGAAGAGAGAATTATCGCGCACGAGGCCGGGGTGGATGCCGGCACGGCGGCCGATCTGGTGCGTTTCGGGCAGGCTATCCGTCGGTTGGAGACCGGCGGCCTGCGCGAGGTCGCCTCGACGCGGGTGCTGATCGCGGCGGGCCGGCTGGTCGCCGAGGGTCTGACCATGTCGGAGGCGGCACTGGCGGCGATCGCCGGACCGCTCACCGACGACGTGGCGGTGGGGCGGGCGCTGGCCGAGATGATCGAGGTCTATCTGGGCGACACGGACCAATCCCGCAATTGACGCTACAAACCGCCCGGACTAGGGTCTGAACAAATATTAGGTTTTAACACGAGTACGTGCCGCCGCATTCGCGGCCGTCCGGGAGGCCAGATGTCCTACGAAAGCACCGCTGAGCCGATCAAGGTCGGCTATCTGATGGACTTCAAGCTGCCGCCCGGGTTTCCGGAAGAGCTGTTCGCCTCGTTCACCCGGACGTTCGAGCTCGTCTTCGAAGAGGCGCTGCAGCAGGGGTTGATGGACCGGCCCGTGCAGATGATCTATCGCGAGGTGGAAGGTCTGCCCAAAGGGTCGGTCAAGGCCGTGATCGACGCGTATGGCGAACTGGTCGACGAGGGCTGCCTGGTGGTCTTCGGCCCCAATATCACCGACAACTGTGTGCCGCTGCGTGAGGCCATCGAGGAACGCTTCAAGGTGCCTGCGATCAGCGTGACCGGCACCGACGACTGGCTGGGCGAGTGGACCTTTGCGTTCCCGCAGGGATCCATGACCGACGAGCCGATCTTTTTGGCCGACCTCATCGCCAAACGAGAACTCACCGAGATCGGGGTCCTGGTCGAGCGGAGCCTGATCGGTGAGAGCTATCTGAAGAACCTGCGAAGTGCCTGTGGGCGCAAGGGAATTCGGATTGTCGCCGAAGTGTCGATCGCCCAGACGGCTCAGGACATCAACGCTGCCGTGCAGACGCTGCACGAGGCGAAGGCCGAGGCGATCGTGCACCTGGGCTTCGGCTTCGGAATCGTCTTCGTCAACCCCGCACTCGAGGGGCTCGGCTGGGACCCGCCGCGCTTCAGCACCACCGCGTGGCAGAACGCCTGGGTCAACCCGATCATGTGGAACGCGTTCATGGGTTGGATCGGGGTCGACCAGTACGACGAGGCGAACCAGGTAGGGCAGGACTTCCTCGACGCCTACGCGCAGAAGTACAACGGCAGCCGTCCCGAGTATTGCGTGACCGTGGTGAACCGCGACGTCGCCGCGACGCTGGTGCGGGCGTTCACCGACGCCCACCCGCTCAGCCCGCGTGGCGTGAAGGAGGCGCTGGAGCGGGTGAAGATGCTGCCCGCGGCGTCGGGGGCACCCGGCACCCGGGTGTCGTTGGGCAAGTGGACCCGCCGTGCCTGGATGGGTGCCGGGTATCTGGTGGCGCGGACCCTGGACGCCGACGGCGTCAACTCCCACCTGGTGGACCGCTTCGGAGAGTGAGGCGCACGCAATGAGCACTGACCAGTCCATACCGCTTGTGGCAGAACAGAAGACACCGCAGCGAGCCGGAAAGCGCAAGTGGGGCGGGTGGATTGCCGCTGCTGCGCTGGCAGCGTTCGCGCTGTTCTTCATCGTGAACTGCCGGAAGGCCCTCGGCCCACGCGTCGCCAATCCCAACGTGCAGGGCCGGCCGCGTCCCGTCGAGTTCATGTTCGGCCTGGACTACATCACGTTCCTGGACAGCGCGACTGCGGTGGCGCTGGTCGTGCTCGTGGCGGTGTTCGTCAGGGGCTGGCGGCGGAATCCGGGCAGCCCGGCGATGCTGATGTTCTTGTGCACCACCTTGATCGTGTGGCAGGACCCGATCATGAACTGGGCGCCGTTCGCGGTCTACAACCCCGACCTCATCCACTGGCCGGAGTCGTGGCCGCTGGTCTCGCTGTCGCCGACGGTGGAACCATTCGTCGTATTCGGTTACGTGATGTTCTATTTCGGCCCGTACTTCCCAGGGGTATGGATCCTGCGCAAGCTGCAGGCCAGAAAGGGTCCCGAGCATTTCGTGTCGCGGCACCCGTTGATCTGCCTGGGCTCGATAGTCCTGGTGATCGGCTTCGTCATGGATGCCATGCTGGAGAACACGTTGGTCCACTGGGGCATG
Source organism: Mycobacterium sp. NGS22 (assembly GCF_059813095.1). NCBI lineage: Bacteria > Bacillati > Actinomycetota > Actinomycetes > Mycobacteriales > Mycobacteriaceae > Mycobacterium > Mycobacterium sp. NGS22. The sequence goes on along the minus strand of NZ_JCALDY010000001.1, from coordinate 385,811 downwards.
TACATCTACTCGCAGGTGATTCCGTGGGGCTCCATTTTCACCGGCACCACCTTCCAGTTCCCGTTGATCTGGGAGTCGTTTTCGGTGACGTTCGTGATGGTGCCCGCGGCGATCCTGGTCTATCGCGACGACACCGGGAAGTCGGTGGCCGAGAAGCTGGCCGCGAAAGCCAAGATCTTCCCGAGCAGGCCGGTATTGGGCACGTTCCTGGTGATGTTCGTCATCATCAACGTGTCCTACTTCGCCTACGGCGGATGGTTCGCCGCGATCAAGGCCAGCAAGCTGGCGACGTCGGTGGCCTGCCCGTGGCCCTACCCTGAAGCCAAAGTCTATGACCCGCAAGGGTTTTACGAGAAAGCCGGCGCCCAAGGGCCGTTCTCAGTCGGCATCTGGTCGACCTGGATGAGCGGACAGCCCGACGGGCGGCCACATGTCGATCCGCCGCCGCCGGGACAAGGTCCGTGCGCGGCACAGAATCAAGTCGCCGACAAGAATGGCTGAACCGCGCGCCGTCGTCATCACCGGCGCTTCCCGAGGTCTCGGATTCGCCTCGGCCGTACGGCTGTACCGCGAAGGGTGGCGGGTAGTGGCGGCCATGCGGCCACCGGAGGGCGGAATGCCGTTGCTGCGTCAGGCGACCGGTGCCGACGAAGACGACGACCGACTGCGCTGCGTGCAGCTCGACCTGCTGGACCCGGCGTCGATTTCCGCGGCTGCCAAGACGATCGAGGAAACCGTCGGCGCTCCCTACGCGTTGGTGCACAACGCTGGAATATCCGCCGCCGGGATGGTGGAAGAGACCGATATGGCGTTGTGGCAGAAGATGTTTGCCACCAGCGTCCTGGGTCCCGTGGCGCTCACCCAGGCGTTGCTGCCGTCGATGCGGGCGGCGGGGCAGGGGCGGATCGTGTTGGTGTCCAGCGCGGCCGGGGTGCGCGGTCAGCCGGCGACGGCGCCCTATTCGGCGGCCAAGGGCGCGCTGGAACGGTGGGGCGAGTCGATGGCATGTGAGATCGCACCCTTCGGCCTCGGTGTCACGGTCCTGGTGTCGGGCACCTATGACACCGACATCATCACCGACGCAGGCACGACCGACGACCGTGACTTCGCCGGTCCGTATGCCCGGCTGCACAACTCCATGAACACCCGGGGCAGGTTCGCGATGAAACTCGCCCGTCCACCAGAGCGATTCACCGACGGACTGCTCAAAGCGCTCGCGGACCAGGCCCCGTTCCGCCGTCGCGGCGTCGGCCCGGATGCCTCGATGTTGTTGGCGTTCAGCCGACTTCTTCCCGCCGCCGGCATGCACCACATGTCACGGATCGTGCTGGGGATACCGCGACAAGGCGCGATGCGCGACGGGGCCTGGCCACTGACGGTCGACCAGAAAGCGATGGTGGCGGCCGCGCGCGTGCTGCCCCAACCCGTACTGCAGCGCTTGGCGACATTGGCGGCCCGGCGTGGCAAAGCAGCCGAGGATGGTGAAAGGCACTGATGGAACAGCTATTTGACGACCTGAATGATTTCGGCGCCTTCGACGACGCGATATCCGGTGACGTGCGTGACCCATACACCGAACTGGCGAGACTGCGCCGTGAGGAACCGGTGCAGCGGCTCGAGACTTCGGGGGCACTTCCGCACGAGGAATCGCTGCCGATGTTCATCGTGTATCGCCACGAAGACATTCAGCAGATGCTGCGCGACAACGAAACCTTCTCGTCGGCCGCCGTCATCGCGGCGTTCGGCCCGGTGCTGGGCGAACGCGTGATGCTGGGGATGGACGAGCCGATCCACGGCAGGTTGCGGTCGCTGGTGTCAAAGGCGTTCTCGCAGAAGTCGTTAGCGCGGTGGCAGGACGAGTTGGTCGGTCGGGTGGCCAACGGTCTGATCGACGAGTTCGCCCCCAACGGCAAGGCAGATCTGGTGAAGGAGTTCACCTTCGACTACCCGAGCCAGATCATCGCGGGCCTGTTGGGGTTGCCGGAGGAGGACTACCCGCAGTTCCAACGATGGTCGATCTCGCTGCTGAGCTGGCTGATGAACCCCGAACGCGGACTCGCGGCCGCCGCGGCGTTGTGCGAGTATTTCGCGCCGATCCTGGAAGCGCGGCGCGCCGAGCCGAAAGACGACCTGATCAGCGCTCTCGGCGCGGCCGAGATCGACGGCGAGATGCTGGCGGACGAGGAGATCTTCTCGTTCCTGCGGCTACTGCTGCCGGCCGGTGTCGAGACCACGTACCGGTCGCTGGGCAGCCTGCTGCTCGCGCTGCTGAAAGATCCCGAGCAGCTGGAGGCGATCCGGGCGGACCGCTCGCTGTTACCGCAGGCGATCGAAGAGGGCGTGCGGTGGGAGTCGCCCTTGCTCACCATCACCAGGGTGGCCACCCGCGACACCGAACTGGGCGGGGTGGCGATTCCGGCCGGCGCCACGGTGATGCCGATGCTGGGTTCGGCCAACCGTCAGGAAGACCGCTATCCCGACCCGGACACGTTCGACATCCACCGTCAGGCCCGGGCACACCTGGGGTGGGGGCACGGCGTGCACGTCTGCCTGGGCATGCACCTGGCTCGACTGGAGATGCGCACCGCGATCAATCTGCTGCTGGACCGGCTGCCGAATTTGCGTCTGGACCCCGACGCGGACGACCCGCACATCCGCGGGCAGGTGTTCCGGTCGCCGACGGCGGTGCCGGTGCTTTTCGACCCGCAGTAGGGGGCTCTGCGAGTTGCAACTTGCCAATCGGCTAGTTTCCGGTAAGGCTCTCTGTAGCCCGTTTAACGAGTCAGAAGAAAGTGACAGATATGGCTGACACTGTAAAGGTCCGGTTCGAGCCGAAGATGATGATCGACGGCAAGCTCGTCGACGGGCAGGCCGGCACCTTCACCAACATCAACCCGGCCACCGAGGAGTCGCTCGGTGAGGTCGCCGACGCCTCCAAGCAGGACATGCACCGGGCCATCGACGCCGCCCGGCGCGCTTTCGACGAGACCGACTGGTCGACCAACCGCGAACTGCGCAAGCGGTGTCTGCTGCAGCTGCACGACGCGATCGAGGAGGAGAAGGAAGAGCTGCGTGAGGAGCTCATCCTCGAGGTCGGGTCGCCGCGCGCAATCACCTTCGGCCCGCAGCTGGACGCCCCGCTGGCCGACGGGCTGAAGTACCCGGCCCGGCTGATCGACGAGTACGCGTGGGAGACCGACCTGGGCGACCGGGTGATCAGCCTGACCGGAACGAACACGACGATCAAGGTCTGGCGCGAGCCCGTCGGCGTGGTCGGCGCGATCGTGCCGTGGAACTTCCCGTTCGAGGTCACCATCAACAAGCTCGGCCAGGCGCTGGGTACCGGGAACACCGTCGTGCTCAAGCCGGCACCCAACACGCCGTTCAACGCCACCCGGCTGGGCCGGCTGATCGCCGAGAAGACCGACATCCCGGCCGGTGTGGTCAACGTCGTGACCGCGTCGGATCACTTTGTGGGCGAGGAACTCACGCTGTCGCCGAAGGTCGACCTGATCTCGTTCACCGGGTCGACGGTGGTCGGCAAACGGATCATGGAAAAGGGCGCCGCGACGATGAAGCGGCTGTTCCTGGAGCTGGGCGGTAAGTCGGCCACCATCGTGTTGGAGGACGCCGACTTCGGCATGGCCTGCGCGATCGGCATCGCGCCGTGCATGCACGCCGGGCAGGGTTGCGCGAACCCGACCCGGATGCTGCTGCCGCGCTCGCGCTACGAGGAGGGCGTGGCGATCCTGAAGAGCATCTACGAGAACGTCACGTGCGGTGACCCGCAGGACCCCGGAACCCTGTGCGGCCCGGTCATTTCCGAGCGGCAGCGCGATCGGGTGATGGGCTACATCCGCAAGGGTGTCGAAGAAGGTGCCACCGCCTTGGTCGGCGGCCCCGACGCGGAAACCGGCTTCGACAAGGGATTCTTCGTGCGCCCAACGCTTTTCACCGACGTCGACAACTCGATGACGATCGCGCAGGAGGAGATCTTCGGCCCGGTGCTGTCCGTCATCCCGTTCGACGACGAGGAAGACGCCATCCGGATCGCCAACGACAGCAAGTACGGACTGGCCGGCAACGTGATGTCCGGTTCGCTGGAGCGTTCCCTGGCGGTGGCGCGGCGCATCAAAGCCGGCTTCATGGGCGTCAACGGCGGCGCCGCATACGGCGCGGACGCCCCCTTCGGCGGCTACAAGGACAGCGGCGTCGGGCGCCAGAACGGTGTGGCCGGCTTCGACCAGTACACCGAGATCAAGTCCGTGGGGTATCCGGCGCAGTAACGCTTCGCGGCGCGAGCTGCGGCATGACCTCGGAGGCGACAAGCTCAACGTGATCGAGGTCGTCGATATCTCTGATCATGAGATGGATGCGGCTGACCCCGATTTCGGCGTGGCGGCCGAAGTTGTCGACTAGTTCGGCAGGAGATCCGGCGCCTCCGTTTCGGGTCAACTCCTCGACACTGCGTCCCATCGCCGCGGCCCGCGATGCGACCTCTGCGTCGGTGCGGCCGCAACACAACACCAGGGTGTTGGACAGCTTGACCTCGGCGGGATCCCGGTTGATAGCCCGGCACGCTTGGCGGACTCGCTCGAACTGTACGACAGCGGCGTCGGTTCCTGTCGGCGGGGAATTGAACGGATCGTCTGAGTCTGTTCTGGCCGACAGATGATTGAATTCGTCGGCGTAACGGGCGCTGAGCGCTGGGGTCCGCACCGCGCCGGCGCCTCCAATGATGACCGGGGGACCGCCTGGCTGGTAGGGCTTGGGCAGCGCCGGGCAGTCATCGAGGCGGAAATATTTACCGCGGTAACTGAAGCGGTCACCGATCGAGGTGCGCCATAAGCCGAGGATCACTGCCAGTGATTCTTCTAGGCGGTCGAAGCGCTCCTTGCCGGAGGGAAACGGAATGCCGTATGCGCGGTGCTCGGGCTCATACCAGCCGGCTCCCAGGCCGAACTCGACCCGACCACCGCTCATTTGGTCGATCTGGGCGACTTGTATGGCCAACGAACCCGGGTGCCGAAACGTCGCTGCAGTCACCAGCACCCCGAGTCGGATGCTAGTGGTCTCGCGAGCGAGCCCCGCCAAGGTCACCCAGGCATCGGTCGTTCCCGGCGGCTGCTCACCCCAGTAGTGGTCGCCCCGGAAAAACCCTGAATAGCTACACTCCTCGGCGGTTTGCGCCAGCCGTAGGTGTTGTTCGTACAGCGCCGATCTCGATATCGGCGCCGCAAAGACTGTTAACTCCATAGGGGTATGGAGGTGTGTACGTTGCCGCGCCGCACCGGCGCAGCTTCCGAAAGATCGTAAGTCACAATGCCATTCGCAACATTGACGATGCCCATGCGAAGCTCCTCGCAGGAGTCGCCTAATCGTAGGTGGGGCGCGGCGACCTGAACATGTTGCGGCGCCGCCAAATTGCACCGACGATGCCAGCTTCAAGCCTCATGATTGCCCTGCCTTGCCCGCCCCGCCCTGAGCGGGACTTGCCTGCGCCCTCGTTATGACGACGAATTGCCTTCTGGCCCTGCCCGAATGGGCCACGAAAGTTGAGTCGGTCGTACCCGTGTTTCGGTTACAGCAAACGTTGCGACTATGCCTACGGCGCGACCCCGAAGGGGGAGTGCTCGGCCTTTCTCGCCGCTGATGATCGCCACGCAGCGCACAGCAGACGTTCGTGCTGGCGGCGACCGTGCCCGCCGAGGTAATCCCGGGAATGGCGCCACAACATTCCTGACCGCATGTGAGGTTTTCGAGGGAAACTGGCGGTGCTCTGAATTTGGGGTTTGCCGAAATGAAAGCACGGGTAGATATCCGGATAAGTTTGCTGGCGCTTCGGGCGAAGCCGGTGGTAGCTCGTAGACCGAGGGGTGGAACAGTTATGAAAGGCGCCTGCCCGTTGCGTTAGCGCTGCGAGGATCGGCGCCGTTGTGCGGAACTCCAATGGCGATTCAGTCGGATAATTGATGCCAATACACGTGTGTTTGTGCGGGCTGTTTGTACTAAGGGTATTTCACTGACAATCCCGCGCATCGCCTATTTGACGTGTGCCGACATGCGATGTGTCCAACAATGTTGGAACCAATAGAGCAAGTGCTCCCCGAAAAGCGTTTCGGGGGCAGCAATCCAATGGCAAAAGATAGGTAAAAGGCAATGACTAAGCAAATCACACTCGCGGCAGCAGCGGCAGCACTCGCCGCCCTGCTGACTGCTCCCACGGCAACCGCGGAGCCCGCACCGGGCGCACCCCCGGCGCCCAACGGCCTCTACACCATCCACGAGTGGGCAAATACCAATCCGGCCAGCGAGGAATATCCCACGTATCAGCGGCAGATCGAAGCCGGCGCGCCGGGGACGTTTACCGTCATGGGTCCAAAGATCCAGTTGGTGTACGAGTGGAAGAACAACAGCGCAACCAACGAACAGGTTTGGTACGCACTGAAGCCCGGCGGGTTAGTCGACATGGAGTGCAAGGTCGGGCAAGCGAAGAACGCGCCGGAAGAGGTCGTGCTTCATCCGGAGGGCGACAGGCTGGTCGGCTACGTAAGGATCATGTGGTCGCCTGAGTTTCCGGGCTGCCCTGACCCCGCGACCGGCCAGGTGTCAACCGACTACACGCCGGCGACACATCGTCTCGAGTTCGTCCCGGCCTGATCCGATCCCTCGACATGGTCGTCGAACCCGTCCCGTGACGATCTATACGGTAGCCGGGCGCATCGCGGAGTCGACCCGCGCGAGTTCCCCGGAAAGACCTGCCGCGGTGCGGATTTCGCGGAATGCGTGCACCATCGCGTCGGTCGCCTCGTGCGGGTCGGTCAGGGTTTGGTCGTCGGCGATCACCGAGACGTTGAGCTGGTCGACGTAGCTCCACACGGTGAAGTTGATGCCGCAGGCGGCCATCAGCGGGCCCACCGAATAGATCTCGCTGATCGGGGCTCCGGCGAAATGGCCGCGTTCGCGCGGCCCGGGCACATTGGAGATCGGGACGTTGAACAGCTTGTTCTGGGACTGCCGTTTCGCCAGCCACCGGAAGGTGGCGGGCGCGGCTGCCGGCGGTAGATAGTCGATCAGCCGGCCCGTCAGCTCCGGACCCAGCAACTCGTTGTTCTCCTTGGCGATTGCGCTGCCCACCGCGGTCAGTCGCACCCGCTCCAACGGATCCTCGACATGGGTGGGTAGCGACACCACCATGCCACCGAGCTCGTTGCCGCTGATCCGGTCCGGGGACTTGTCGGTGCTCGCCGGGACCGAGGCGACGATGGGTTGGTCCGCCTTGCCGTCGTAGCGCAGTAACAGCTCCCGCAGCGCGCCCGCGGCGGTGGCCAGCACCAGGTCGTTGATGGTGATGGTCAGGTGCTTGCTCGTCTCTTTGACCTGGGCGAGCGAGAGCGTGGCGGTGGCGAACGTCCGGACCGGGCTCAGTACGTGGTTGATGAAGGTCGGCGGCGCCTGCAGCCAGTCGGCGACGTCTGGTTGCTCGTCACGCTCGCGGGCGCGGCGTCGCATCCGGCGCACGCCGGTGACTGCGTCACCGATCAACCCGGGCAGCGCGGCGATCTGCTGGGCGTGGTCGCGTCCGGCCGCCTGCAGCAATTCCGAGGTCGTCGGGGGAGCGCAATCTTTCGCACCGGTCCCGTCGCCGATCGAACCGCTCTCGTCCATCAGCCTGGCTACCAGGTTGGCCGAGGCGACCCCGTCGGCCAGGGCGTGATGCATCTTGCCGATCAGCGCGAACCTGTCACCGGCGAGACCCTCGGCGAAGTGGAACTCCCACAACGGGCGGCTGCGGTCCAGGGGTGTGCTGGCGATCTCCCCGACGATCCGGTCGAACTCGCGGCGACCTCCGGGTGCGGGCACCCGCACCTGGCGCAGGTGGTAGTCGAGGTCCACCTCGCAGTTCTCCAGCCACATCGGATGATGCAGCCGCCACGGAATGTTGACGAGTTGGTAGCGCAACGGGTCCAGCAGCGGCAGCCGTTGTCGCAACGTGCGCCGGAACAGGTCGAAGCTGAACTCGCCGGCGAAATCCGAGGCGTCGATGACCGCGATCTTCAACGTGTGCGTGTGCAGGTTCGGCGTTTCGCTGTACAGCAGCATCGCGTCCATGCCGTTGAGCCGCTTCACGTGACCATTATCACGCCCGGTCAGCGAAACCCACCCCGCCCTTTCACCGGCCAACGCGTTGGTTGACAATCGGAGGAGATAACACGTGTCAAAGGAGACAAACTCATGGCTGAAGCCGTCATCGTCGAAGCAGTGCGTTCCCCGATCGGCAAGCGCAACGGCGGGCTGTCCGGGGTGCACCCGGCCGAACTGTCCGCGCAGGTCCTCAACGGTCTGGTCACCAAGGCCGGCATCGACCCCGAGCTGGTCGACGACGTCATCTGGGGCTGCGTGATGCAGGCCGGCGAGCAGGCCCTCGACATCGGCCGCACCGCCCTGCTCACCGCGGGCTGGCCCGAAACGGTGCCCGGCGTGACCGTCGACCGCCAGTGCGGCTCCAGCCAGCAGTCGGTGCACTTCGCCGCCGCGGGCGTGGTGGCCGGCCACTACGACGTCGTGGTCGCCGGCGGCGTCGAGTCGATGTCGCGCACTCCGATGGGCGCGTCGCTGGCCAACGGCGGGCGGCCGTATCCGGAAAACTTCCTGTCGCGCTACAACGGCCAGATCCCCAACCAGGGCATCGGCGCGGAGATGATCGCCGAACAGTGGGGCCTCGACCGTCGCACGCTGGACCAGTTCTCCCTTAACTCGCACGAAAAGGCCGCTGCTGCACAGGATTCCGGTGCTTTCGACGACCAGATCGTAGGCATCAACGTGACCGAAGGGAACGAGAAAAACACAGTGTTGAAGGACGAGGGCATTCGCCGCGGCACCCCGATGGAGAAGATGGCGTCGCTGAAGCCGGCGTTCAAGGAGGACGGCGTGATCCACGCCGGCAACTCCTCGCAGATCTCCGACGGCTCGGCGGCGCTGCTGTTCATGTCTGCCGAGAAGGCCAAGGAAATCGGCGCCAAGCCGATCGCGAAGGTGCACACCGCCACCCTGGCCGGCGCCGACCCGGTGATCATGCTGACCGCTCCCATCCCGGCCACCCAGAAGGTGCTCAAGCGCTCCGGGCTGTCCATCGGCGACATCGGCGCCTACGAGGTCAACGAGGCGTTCGCGCCGGTACCGCTGGCCTGGCTGAAGGACATCGGCGCCGACGAGTCCAAGCTCAACCCCAACGGCGGCGCGATCGCGCTGGGTCACCCGCTCGGTGGCTCCGGCGCCCGCATCATGACCACGCTGCTGTATCACATGCGGGACAAGGGGATTCGGTACGGGCTGCAGACGATGTGTGAGGGCGGCGGGCAGGCCAACGCCACCATTCTCGAGCTGCTGTGACAGACGGGCCGGGCGCTCTGACCGAGCGCCGCGGCAATGTCCTGATCATCACGATCAACAGGCCCGAGGCGCGCAACGCGATCAATGCCTCGGTCAGCATTGCCGTCGGCGACGCGCTGGAGGAGGCGCAGCACGATCCCGAAGTGCGGGCGGTGGTGATCACCGGCGCGGGCGACAAGTCGTTCTGCGCCGGCGCCGATCTGAAGGCCATCGCCCGCCGGGAGAACCTGTACCACCCCGAGCATCCCGAATATGGGTTCGCCGGCTACGTGCACCACTTCATCGACAAGCCGACCATCGCCGCGGTCAACGGCACCGCGCTGGGTGGGGGCACCGAACTGGCGCTGGCCAGCGACCTGGTGGTAGCCGAGGAGCGCGCCCGGTTCGGGCTGCCGGAGGTCAAACGCGGGTTGATCGCGGCCGCCGGCGGGGTGTTCCGGATCATGGATCATCTGCCGCGCAAGGTGGCGATGGAACTGTTGATGACCGGCGAGCCGCTGAGCGCGGCCGACGCCCTGCGGTGGGGTCTGATCAACCAGGTTGTCACGGACGGTTCGGTGCTTGATGCCGCGTTGGCGCTGGCCGAGCGGGTGACCGGGAACGCACCGCTGTCGGTGCAGGCCAGCAAGCGCATCGCCTACGGCGTCGACGACGGCGTGATCACCGGTGACGAGCCGGGCTGGGAGCGCACCGTGCGCGAGATGAAGACGCTGCTGCGCTCCGAGGACGCCAAGGAAGGTCCGCTGGCGTTCGCCGAGAAGCGGGAGCCGGTCTGGAAGGCGCGCTGAGTTGCGTTAGTAGCGCGAGCAGACGCAAAAGCCCCCATTTCGTACCGAAATGAGGGGCTTTTGCGTCTGCTCGCGCGGGCCCCGCGGCCCCGGGGGGCTTTAGGACGCCAATTTGTTGACGCCCCAACGGAACAGCGGCGGCAGCAACGCGCAGGCCGGCACCAGGGCGCGTCGTGCGGGCGGCGGTGTGCTGGCCAGCACCAGGCCGCGGGTGAGCCATCGGTAGTCGCGGGTGACGCGGTGCCATGCGCGCTCGTAGGACTCCGGCGCGTCGTCGATGATGGCAGCCACCGCGGCCGCGGCCTGCTTGACCGCCAGGCTGATGCCCTCCCCGGTCAGCGCATCCTCATAGCCCGCGGCGTCCCCCACCAGCAGCACCCGACCGGCCACCCGCCGCGACACCACCTGCCGCAACGGCCCGCAACCCCGTGCCGGTCCGCGCTCGGCGTCGCGCAGCTGCGGCGCCAGCGTCGGGAACCAGTCCAGTTCGGGCCGCTGCCGGGACAGGATGGCCACGCCGACCAGGTCCGGTTCCACCGGCGTCACGTACGCCTCGCCCCACCGCGACCAGTGCACCTCGACGAAATCCGACCAGGCCGGCACCCGGTAATGCCAGCGCAGACCGTGCCGGCGCGGCGTACCGGTGGTCGCCTTGATCCCGACGGCCCGCCGCACCGCCGAATGCAGCCCGTCGGCACCCACCAACCATCGGGCACGCACACCCGCGGCGCTGACCCCGTGCGCGTCCTGCGCGACGGCGGACACCTTGGCCCGGATCCATTCGGCGTCCTGCTCTTTGGCGCGCGCGGCCAGCGCGGCATGCAGAGTGGTGCGACGCACCCCCCGCCCCGGGCCGGTACGGAAACAGGCCTGCGCGCGCCGGTCCTCGGAGACATAGGCGATGCCACGAAACGGCATTCCGGCCGGGTCCACACCCAGCGAGGTCAGTTCGGCCAGCCCGCCGGGCATCAGACCCTCGCCGCACGCCTTGTCGATCGGGTTCTCCCGAGGTTCGGCCACGATCACCGAAAGCCCTTGCGCGCGTGCGTGTAACGCCGCGGCCAGACCTCCCGGCCCGCCGCCGACGACCAGCACGTCCGCGTCGTAGTCCGTCATGTGTAACCCAGCGCCGAGTTCTCCACCCGCAACCGGACCGTGAGCAGCGCCGCATTGGCCACGGTGAAACACGCCGCGGTCAGCCACGCGGTGTGCACCAGCGGCAGCGCGAAGCCCTCGGCGACCACGGCGACGTAGTTGGGGTGGTTCATGAACCGATACGGGCCGCGCTTGACCAGTTGGGCATGGGGCAGCACGATCACCCGGGTGTTCCACCGCTTGCCCAGCGACCTGATACACCACCAGCGCAGACCCTGCGACAGCGCCACTACGACCAGCATCGGCCAGCCCAGCCACGGAACGAACGGCCGGTGCAGTGCCCAGGGTTCGACGAGACAGCCCACCAGCAGCGCGGTGTGCAAGGCGACCATGGCCAGATAGTGGCGACGGCCGAACTCCTTGGCGCCTTGCCCGAAGGACCACTTCGCGTTGCGCCGCGACACCACCAGCTCAGCGACGCGTTCCAGCGCCACGGCCAGGATCAGCAGGTAGTACACGGCTTCACCATCTCAAAGGCGCCGGCGCCGGAGCCCGGGGGGATGGGCGTCACCGAGCAATCTTCGCGCTGAACCGTGGGGGAACGTAATCCGACCGCTACCGGGCGCCCGGCGGCGCCACCAGGATGCGCGGCCCGCCATATCAGGGTCACGACGTCGCCGCCCGATCGGTTCAGACCGCCGTGACCTGCACCGATTTGCGACGGCCCCGGGTGGGGTACGTATCCGGAGGGGATTTCGCGGGCGACGAGCAGATAGGTTGTGCAGTATGCGGATTCTGGTGACGGGTGCCACCGGATACATCGGGTCACGGCTGGTGACGGCCCTGTTGGCGGACGATCACCAGGTGCTGGCCGCCAGCCGGAACGTCAAACGCCTGAAGGAATTCGGCTGGTACGACGAGGTCACCCCGGTGAGGCTGGATGCGGCGGATCCGTCCTCGCTGACGTCGGCGTTCGGGACCGCCGCAGACACCGGCGATCCCGTCGACGTGGTCTACTACCTGGTCCACGGCATCGGCCAGGCCGACTTCCGCGACGCTGACCGCACCGCGGCAGCCAATATGGCCGTCGCGGCCAAGGAGGCCGGCGTGCGCCGCATCGTCTACCTGGGCGGCTTCGTGCCCGAGGACGACACGCTGTCCGATCACCTGGCCAGCCGCGCCGAGGTCGCCGAAGCGCTGACGATCGAAGGCGGCCCGGAATTGGTGTGGCTGGGCGCGGCCATCATCATCGGCGCCGGGTCGACGTCATTCGAGATGCTGCGCTACGTGTCCGACCGGTTCCCGCTGTTGCCGATCCCGAGTTGGCTGGACAACCCCATCGATCCGATCTCCATCCGCGACGTGCTGCATTACCTCGTCGCCGCGGCCGATCCCGAGCAGGTACCGGCAGGTGCCTACGACATCTCCGGCCCGGACACCACCTCCTACCGCGGGTTGCTCAAGACGTACGCGCGAGCCTCGGGCCAGTGGCGAGCCGCGCTGCCGGTGATCGGGATCAACACCGCACTGGCATCGCGGGTGACCGCGCTGGCGCTGCCGGTGCCCGCCGGGCTTGCCGGTGACCTGGTGGAGTCACTGGATCATCCGATGCGCGCCTCGGGGAGCGGCCTGAAAGACAAAGTGCCCGACCCGCCGGGCGGCCTGCTGAGCGTCGCGGAGTCCATCGTCCTGGCGCTGGCCGGCACCAAGCGGGCGCCTCGGCCGGTCGACGCCCTGGCCGATCCGCACGATCTGGCCGACACCGATCCGATCTGGGCCGGGGGTGACGCGCTGCGCATCCGGAGGCTGGCCCGCACCATCACGCCACCCTTCGCGCGCCACACTCTAGGGTTGGTCAACATCGTCCCCGGCCCCGTGGCCGCGGCGGTGCGAACCAGCCTCGACATCCTGCTCTCCCTGACCCCGAAAGTACGCATTGCATGAGCCAGTCCACCGCTGCTCCCTGCACCCCGCCCCACCGCACCAACCCGTTCCAGGAATTCCGCCGCGCGATAACCAATGTCGCAGTGCCCCACCACGAATCACCACGCGTCATACTGCGACGGCGCATCGTCGTCGCCATCACCCTGGTGCTCGGTGCCGTGGTGTTGGGATTCTCGCTGCGCAGCAAACCCGGCGATCCGGCGTTCTATTGGCTGACGCTGACGTTGGCGGCGGTCTGGTTCGCCGGTTCGTTCATATCCGGCCCGCTGCACCTGGGCGGTATCTGTTGGCGCGGGCGCAACCAGCGTCCGGTCATCACCGGGACAGTTACCGGTCTGCTGCTCGGCGGCGCGTTCGTGGTCGGGGCATTGATCGTCCGGGAGATAACGCCGGTCGCGGACCTGATCACCCGGGTGCTGCTCTACGCGAACCAGGGTGCCTTCTGGCTGGTCGTGCTGATCACCGTGATCAACGGTGTCGCCGAGGAGACCTTCTTCCGTGGTGCGCTCTACACCGCGCTGGGCCGGCACCACCCGCTGGTGATCTCCACGGTGCTGTACGTGTTCGCCACCATGGCCTCCGGCAACTACATGCTGGGGTTCGCCGGCATCATCTTGGGCACCGTCAACGCTCTACAACGTCGGGCCACCGGGGGAGTGCTGGCGCCGATGCTCACGCACTTCTTCTGGGGCCTGATCATGGTGCTCGTGTTGCCCCCTCTGTTTGGGGTTTGACGATCTGCAGGTGTCTGACCACCGTCAGGCGGCTGTCGACGTCGCGGGCCAGCGCCCGTAGTGCGGCCAGCCGCGCCGGGCGCACCGCCCGCCAGTAAATGCGCCCCGGGATGCCCAGCGGTACGAAGGTCGCCCGCTGTGTGTACAGGCTGCCGCTGCCGTTCTGCGGTGTGACCGTCAGTTCCAGCCATTCCCGCCCGGGTGCGCGTCCGGGGCCGCGCAACCTCAGCATGCGTCCGGGTCCACGTTCGCTGACCTGCCAGCCGCGGCCGATGGCGGCAAGCTCGGCGGCGCGCCAGACGTCGTCGGGTTGCGCGGTGCTCGAGACGCTCCGCACGTCGAAGTAGGACACCGCGCCCGCCCAATCGGGGTCGCTGGGCAGCGGGTCGGCCGGTTCGGACTCCAGCGAATCCCAGCTCGGCTCGGCGCGGCCCCGGGACGCTCGGCGCAGCGCGAGTTCGACCGCGCTGCGGTAGCCGGTCAAGCCGCGCGACGGCGGGTCGATGACGGTGTCGACGTCGGAGTTGCGCATCACCGCGTCGCATTCCAGGGATTCGACCAGTGGGCGCGCCAGGCCCGACGGGATCGGGGTCACCGCACCCACCCACACGCTGGCGATGGCCGGGGTCAGGAACGGCAACACGATGATGCGGCGCGGCTGCAGTCCGGCGACCTCGGCGTAGATGCGCATCATGTCGCCGTACTCCAACACGTCCGGCCCGCCGATGTCCCACGTCCGCGACTCAGGCACCAGAGCCGTCGCCGCGCCGACCAGATAGTGCAGCGCGTCGCGCACGGCGATCGGCTGGATTCGGTTGTGCACCCACTGCGGTGTCGTCATCACCGGTAACCGGTCGGTGAGATGCCGGATCATCTCGAACGACGCCGACCCCGACCCGATCACCACCCCGGCTTGGAGGACGACGGTTTCGATGCCCGAGCCGATCAGACGATCGCCCACCGCTTTACGCGACTCGAGATGTTCGGACAGCCGGCTGTTCTCGGGATGCAGCCCGCCCAGGTAGACGATGCGTCGTACCCCGGTGCGCCGTGCGGCCGTCACGACATTGCGGGCCGCTTCGGCTTCCTTGTCGGCGAAATCCTTTGACCCGCCCATGGAATGAACCAGGTAGTAGACGACGTCGACCCCGTCGAACGCCTCGGCCAGCGAGTCGGCGTCACTCAGATCACCCTGAGCCACTTCCACCCGGTCCCGCCAGGGCACGCCGTCCAGCTTTTCCGGCGTGCGGGCCAGCGCCCGCACCTGATGGCCGGCGTCCAGTAATCGGGGTATCAACCGGCCGCCGATGTAGCCGGTGGCGCCGGTAACCAAACAACGAACCTGGTCAGCCGTCACAGATCCCTGCTCCGTTCTCGTATGTCAGTCATTCGGAACCGACTCGAGGACGGATTGCCCGCGTTGTGCCGACGAAACTCAGGAATCGCTGAAGTTGGGCGCGCGGCGTTCCTGGAATGCCTTGGTGCCCTCTTTGAAATCGGGTGCCTGCAGCAACCCGGACTGGCCGTCGAATTCGCGCTCGAGCGCCGGGTCCAGTTCGGTCAGCGTGGCCGCGTTGATCGCCGCCTTCGTCTTGGCGAATGCCACTGCCGGCCCGGACACCAACCGGCCGATCACCTTGTCCACCTCGGCGTCGAACTGTTCGGCGGGATAGACCTCGGTCACCAGACCCCACTGCAGGGCCTCGGCGGCGGTCAACCGCTCGGGCAGCAGGGCCATCCGCATGGCGCGAACCCGGCCGATGGCGGCAGCGATCAGAGCCGACGCGCCGCCGTCGGGCATCAACCCGATCTTGGTGAACGCCAGCATGAAAAACGCCTTCTCCGAAGCCAATACGACGTCACAGGACAGGGCGATGGACACCCCGACGCCGGCCGCGGGCCCCTGCACGACGGCGACCACCGGATGCGGCAGCGCGGTGATCGCCCGGATCAGTCGGTTGATCTCCAGGATGATCTCGTCGGGCGGCGCCCCGCCGCTACCGGACATGTCGTCGGCACTGATCCCCGCCCCGGAGCTGAAGCCGCGACCGGCTCCACCGAGTCGCACCACCTTGACCGCGGGATCGCCGGCCGCGCGTTCCATGGCGTCGGCCAGTCCGGTGATCACCGGGGTGACCAGCGAGTTGAGGCTGTCCGGACGGTCGATGGTCACCGACAGCACACCGTCGGTCAGCTTGACGTCGAGGCCGTCGACGGGTGGCAGGGACGCGATTCCTGATTCGGGCATGCGTCTGAGATTAAGCGACCAGCACGCACGGTCCGACACCGCGGCTGCGAATATGTGATCAACCGGTTGTTAGGCAACGAAGCTGACGGAAGGTCGAAACATCATGGCGGGACCCCTGCACGGATTGCGCGTTATCGAGCTGGCCGGCATCGGCCCCGGCCCCCACGCCTCGATGATCCTGGGTGACCTCGGCGCCGACGTGGTCCGCGTCGAGCGCCCCTCGACCAGTAAGAGCAACGCCGTCAAGGACACCACCAACCGCAACCGCCGGCTCGTGTTCACCGACCTGAAGTCCGACGAGGGTCGCCAACAGGTGCTCGAGCTCGTCGCCAAGGCCGACGTGCTCATCGAGGGTTACCGGCCCGGTGTCACCGAGCGTCTGGGCCTGGGTCCCCAGGACTGCGCCAAGGTCAACGACCGGCTGATCTACGCCCGGATGACGGGCTGGGGTCAGACCGGGCCGCGCAGTCAGCAGGCCGGTCACGACATCAACTACATCTCGCTCAACGGCATCCTGCACTCGATCGGGCGGGTCGGCGAACGTCCGGTGCCGCCGCTGAACCTGGTCGGTGACTTCGGTGGGGGCTCGATGTTCCTGCTGCTGGGCGTCCTGTCGGCGCTGTTCGAGCGGCAGCACTCCGGAAAAGGTCAGGTCGTGGATGCCGCGATGGTCGACGGGTCCAGCGTGCTGATCCAGATGATGTGGCAGTTCCGTGCCTCCGGCATGTGGACCGACGCGCGGGGCACCAACATGCTCGACGGCGGCGCGCCCTACTACGACACCTACGAGTGCGCCGACGGTCGCTACGTCGCCGTCGGCGCGATCGAGCCGCAGTTCTACGCGGCGATGCTGACCGGGTTGGGTCTGGACGGTGCCGACCTGCCGGGTCAGAACGACATCAGCCGCTGGCCGGAACTGCGGGCGATCCTGACCGAGACGTTCGGCAGCCGCGACCGAGACCACTGGGCCAAGGTGTTCGCCGACTCCGACGCCTGCGTGACGCCGATCCTGGCGTTCGGCGAGGTGCAGACCGAGCCGCACATCACCGAGCGCGACACCTTCTACGAACTGGACGGTGGTCTGCAGCCGATGCCGGCGCCGCGATTCTCCCGGACCCAGGCCGATACTCCTCGGCCGGCGGAGTTGGGGGACGTCGAAGCGGTGCTGCAGGACTGGGTATAGTCCCGACCAACCAGTAGGTCGGGTAGCCGGAGCGGAAGGAAACACAGCGTGGAGATCAAGGACGCCGTTGCAGTCGTCACCGGGGGAGCGTCAGGTCTGGGCCTGGCCACCACCAAACGACTGCTGGACGCGGGAGCTCAGGTCGTGGTGCTGGACCTGCGGGGCGGCGACGCGGTCAGCGAGCTGGGAGATCGTGCCCGCTTCGTCGAGGCCGACGTCACCGACGAGGCTGCCGTCGGCGCCGCACTGGACGTCGCCGAATCGCTGGGCACCCTGCGCATCAACGTCAACTGCGCAGGTATCGGCAACGCGATCAAGACTCTGTCCAAGGACGGGCCGTTCCCGTTGGACGGGTTCAAGAAGGTCGTCGGCGTCAACCTGATCGGCACATTCAACGTGCTGCGGCTATCGGCCGAGCGCATCGCCAAGGCCGAGCCGATCGGGGAGGAGCGCGGCGTCATCATCAACACCGCGTCCGTTGCCGCGTTCGAAGGCCAGATCGGCCAGGCCGCCTACTCGGCGTCCAAGGGCGGTGTCGTCGGCATGACCCTGCCGATCGCCCGCGACCTGTCGCGTGAGCTGATCCGCGTGGTGACCATCGCACCGGGGTTGTTCAAGACGCCGCTGCTGGGTTCGCTGCCCGAAGAGGCGCAGCAGTCGCTGGGTAAGCAGGTGCCGCACCCGGCCCGACTGGGCGACCCCGACGAGTACGGGGCTCTGGCCGTGCACATCATCGAGAACCCGATGCTCAACGGCGAGGTGATCCGTTTGGACGGCGCGATCCGGATGGCGCCGCGGTAACTGGTCTGCGGCGTTTGGGTGTGAAGTCTGCGGCTTTTGGGCGTGAAGCCTGGGCGTTGCGGGTGAAGCCTGGGTGGAGATCGGGTCGACTATCCCGCCCTGCGCTCACACTGAAGTCCCTGAGTTCACACCCGACGCCAACGCTTCACACCCGACGCCAACGCCTCACGCCCGACGCCAACGCTTCACACCCGACCCCAAAAGCCCCCCGACAAACCAAAAGCCCCCCGCCACAGCGGGGGGCTTGGAGCTAGAAAGCTAGCTATCGACGGAACCACCGGGTCGCGGTGGGTTCGGCCATTAGCAGCCGTGCGATTACGCCCATGATTTACCTCAGCTCGCCGTAGGCAGGGGTTGCCAGTCTTCGAACTGCTCGGAGGTCTCGCCCTCGACAAGCATGTCGCCGTGGTAGAGAGCCTCGAAGTCAGCCTTGATGACATCGGCACTCGTGTCGTCGATCCACATGACACTGAGCGTAAGAGCCGCCATTAAGGAATCTTTGAGTCACGATTCGGAAAATGATGGCAATTCTTACCGACGGGTAGGTTCGCCGAGATCGCGCGAGAATACCCATTTCAGAGCCGGATGAACCATGCCGGACCTGCGCTCGTATCACCCACAGGGTCTTGTTTGACACTTGTAAGTTAACGTTGCTAAGTTATCGCGGTGCGGTGCGGGTCCGGGCGGGGCGGCTTGCGCTGCCAGCGGAGGGACACACACATGCTGCAGGGCATCGCTCGGCTGGCCATTGCGGCCCCCCGACGCATCATCGCCATCGCCGTCCTCGTCTTCATCGCCGCCGCGGTATTCGGTGTCCCGGTCGCCAACAGCCTGTCGCCGGGCGGTTTCCAGGACCCCAACTCCGAATCGGCGCGTGCCATCGGCGTGCTGACCGAGAAGTTCGGTCAAAGCGGCCAGCAAATGCTGATCCTGGTGACCGCGCCCGGCGGCGCCGAAAGCGATCAGGCCCGCCGGGCCGGCACCGACATCGTCGACCAACTCAAGAAGTCACCGCTGGTCTACAACGCCACCTCGCCGTGGACCACGCCGCCGGAAGCCGCCGCCGACTTGATCAGCAAGGACGGCAAGGCCGGACTGATCGTCGTCAACCTCAAGGGCGGCGAGAACGACGCGCAGAAGAACGCCCAGACCCTGGCCGACGAGATCGTGCACGACCGTGACGGCGTCACCGTCCAGGCCGGTGGTTCGGCGATGGAATACGCCCAGATCAACAAACAGAACCAGGCCGATCTGCTGGTGATGGAGATGATCGCGATTCCGTTCAGCTTCCTGGTGCTGGTCTGGGTGTTCGGCGGGTTGCTGACCGCCGCGCTGCCGATGGCGCTGGGCGCGCTGGCCGTGGTGGGTTCGATGTCGGTGCTGCGACTGGTCACCTTCGCCACCGAGGTGTCGATCTTCGCGCTCAACCTCAGTACCGCGCTGGGCCTGGCGCTGGCCATCGACTACACGCTGCTGATCATCAGCCGCTACCGCGACGAATTGGCCGAGGGCGCCGACCGCGACGAGGCGCTGATCCGCACGATGGCCACCTCCGGACGCACGGTGATCTTCTCGGCCGTCACCGTCGCGCTGTCGATGGCGGCCACGGTGCTGTTCCCGATGTACTTCCTCAAGTCCTTCGCCTACGCCGGCGTTGCGACGGTGGCCTTCGTGGCGACCGCGTCCATCGTGGTGACCCCGGCCGCGATCGTGCTGATGGGTTCCCGACTCGACGCGCTGGACGTGCGACGACTGCTCCGGCGGATCTTCCGGCGCCCCGAGCCGTCGCACAAGCCGATCGAGGAGTTGTTCTGGTACCGGTCCAGCAAGCTGGTGATGCGACGCTGGCTGCCGCTCGGCGGCGCCGTGGTTGCCTTGCTGCTGCTCCTGGGTCTGCCATTCTTCTCGGTGAAGTGGGGTTTCCCTGACGACCGGGTGCTGCCGAAGTCGGCGTCGGCCCATCAGGTCGGCGATCAGTTGCGCACCAACTTCGCGCGGGACTCGGCGACCGCGGTACCGATCGTCGTCCCCGATGCCCGCGGTCTGAGCCCGGACGAGCTGGGCAGATACGCCGCGGAGCTGTCCCAGGTGTCCGACGTGGCGGCGGTATCGGCGCCGACGGGCACCTTCGTGGCGGGCAAGGCCGCGGGTCCGCCCACCGGCGCGACCGGAATGGTCGACGGCAGCGCGTTTCTGACCGTGAGCAGTACCGCGCCACTGTTCTCCCGCGCGTCCGACACGCAACTCGACCGGCTGCATCAGGTCGCGGGTCCGGGTGGGCGCGTCGTGGAGATGGGTGGCGTCGCGCAGGTCAACCGGGACAGTGTCGACGCCGTGACCGATCGGGTTCCGCTGGTGCTGGGGCTGATGGCCGTGGTCACCTTCGTGCTGCTGTTCCTGCTCACCGGCAGCGTGGTGTTGCCGGTGAAAGCACTGGTGTTGAACGTGCTGTCGTTGACCGCGGCGTTCGGCGCGCTGGTCTGGATCTTCCAGGACGGGCACTTCGGCGCGCTCGGCACGACGCCGAGCGGGACTCTGGTTGCCAACATGCCCGTGCTGCTGTTCTGTATCGCGTTCGGGCTGTCGATGGACTACGAGGTGTTCCTGGTCTCCCGGATCCGCGAGTACTGGCTGGCTTCCGGGGCGGCGCGTCCGGCCCGGCCCACCGCGGCCGAGGCGCAC
Source organism: Mycobacterium sp. NGS22 (assembly GCF_059813095.1). NCBI lineage: Bacteria > Bacillati > Actinomycetota > Actinomycetes > Mycobacteriales > Mycobacteriaceae > Mycobacterium > Mycobacterium sp. NGS22. The sequence continues at coordinate 364,943 of NZ_JCALDY010000001.1, read as the reverse complement.
GCCGCCAACGACGAGAGCGTGGCGCGCGGAGTAGCACGTACCGGCCGGGTGATCACCGCGGCCGCGTTGGTCATGTCGATGTCGTTCGCCGCGCTGATCGCCGCGCACGTGTCGTTCATGCGGATGTTCGGATTGGGCCTGACGTTGGCTGTGATCGCCGACGCCACCCTGGTGCGGATGGTTCTGGTGCCGGCGTTCATGCACGTGATGGGCCGCTGGAACTGGTGGGCGCCCAAGCCGCTGGTGTGGCTGCACGAGCGGTTCGGGATCAGCGAGGGCGGCGCCGTCGATCCGCCCGGCGTGGTCCCGGGAAACGAGGCTGCCGCCGACGCCGACCCGGGCAAGGCGTCGGCCCGCAACAACGGGCACGAGATCCACGCTTCGGTGACGCGTAATGGTTGACGTGTCGGTGGGCGGCCTGCGCCGTCAGCGTGCCCCCCGCGGCCGGGGTGACCGGTTGCGTCACGAGATCGTCGATGCGGCAACCGCGTTGCTGCTCGAGACCGGTCAGGTCCGGGCCATCTCGATCCGATCGGTGGCCGAACGCGTGGGGGTCACCTCGCCGTCGATCTACCTGCATTTCAAGGACAAGGACGCGCTGCTGGACGCGATGTGCGTGCGCTATCTGGACAGACTGGACGAGGAGATGGCGCGCGCCGTCGTCGGGCAGACCTGCACCGTGGACGTCCTGCGGGCGCAGGGTCTGGCCTATGTGCGGTTCGCTGTGCAGACCCCGGAGTTGTACCGGTTGGCCACCATGTGCGAGACCCGGTCGGGCAGCAACTTCGACATCGCGGTCAAGAGCGCGGCGTTCACAAATATGCGCGCCTCGGTCCAGACGCTGATGGAAGAGGGCCTTTACCGGACCGACGATCCGACCATGGTGGCCCTGGAACTGTGGACCGCAGCGCACGGAGTGGCGGCCATTCTGATTGCCAAATCGCATCTGCCGTTCGGTGACGTCGAGGCGTTCGCCGACCGGGCACTCGGCGCGGTGCTGTGCGGCCATCTGGTGGCCGGGATCGTCGGCGCGGAAGCGACTTCGCAGCGGCTGCTGGATTGGGTCTTGCAGCATCGCCCACCGGCGGGGTCATGAGCGCCGGGAAGGTCCAGAACCCGTTCTTCGCCCGGATCTGGCCCGTCGTCGCCGCTCACGAGGCCGAATCGGTGCGCGCGTTGCGCCGGGAGAACCTGGCCGGGCTGACGGGGCGGGTACTGGAAATCGGTGCGGGCACCGGGACCAACTTCGCCTTCTATCCCGACACCGTCACCCAGGTCGTCGCCGTCGAGCCCGAGCCGCAGCTGGTGTCCAAAGCGCGTGACGCGGCCGCCGCGGCGCCGATTCCGGTGGTCGTGACGGCCGAGATGGCTGAGGACCTCGGCGACGGTGAGACGTTCGACGCGGTGGTGTGCTCGCTGGTGTTGTGCTCGGTGCACGACCAGGCCGGCGTGCTGCGACGGCTGCATTCGCTGCTGCGGCCCGGCGGAGAGCTGCGTTTCCTGGAGCACATCGCCAGCGCCGGGGCTCGCGGACGGTTGCAGCGGGTGGCCGACGCGACGATCTGGCCGAGGCTGTTCGGCAACTGCCACACCCATCGCGACACCGAACGCGCGATCGTCGATGCCGGGTTCGTGGTGGAGACGTCCCGTCGGGAGTGGACGTTGCCGGCGTGGGCGCCGCTACCCGTGTCCGAGCTGGCGGTCGGCCGGGCGCGTCGCGTCTAGCTCAGCAAGCTCGGCAGCTTGTCCAACAAGCCCGGCAGCGCCACGCTGGCCGAGTCGCGGACACACAGCGTGGCGTGCGGGGACAGCGGGGTCGGCTCGGGATTGACCTCGATGACCGGCGTACCGCGCGCCAGCGCCAGCTCCGGCAGCCCGGCCGCCGGATAGACGATCGACGAGGTACCGACCACGACCACCACGTCGGCATTCTCGGTCGCCTCGACCGCGCACTGCCACGGCTGCTGCGGCAGCGCCTCCCCGAACCACACGATGTCCGGTCGAATCAGGCCACCGCACCGGCAGATTGGCGGCTCCACTTCGATGGCGGCCTCGGTCATCACCGGTAGCGGCTCGCGATAGGACGAACCGCAACGCGCGCAACGGAACTCGAACAGGCTGCCGTGCAGGTGGTGCACCGGAGCGCTGCCGGCGCGCTCATGGAGATCGTCGACGTTCTGGGTGATGACGGTCACGTCGGCCCGGTTCTGCCAGTCGGCGATCGCGCGGTGGCCGTCGTTGGGCTGGACGTCGCCCACCAGGTAGTGACGCCACAAGTACCAGCCCCAGACGCGCTCGGGGTTACGCTCCCAGCCCTGCACGCTGGACAACTCGTACGGGTCGAAGTGGGCCCACAACCCGTTCTTGTCGTCGCGAAACGTCGGTACTCCGCTCTCGGCGGAGATCCCCGCGCCGCTCAGCACCGCCACTCGCATCCCACAAACATAGCCGCGCTTGGGCAATACTGGATGCGTGGAGTTGCGCGATTTGCTGAGGGTGGACGTCAAAGCAGGCAAGCCGTTGTTCGACCAGCTCAGGACCCAGGTGATCGACGGAGTGCGGGCCGGGTCGCTGCCGCCGGGCACCCGACTGCCGACCGTGCGTGACCTGGCCGGTCAACTCGGTGTGGCGGCCAACACCGTCGCCCGTGCCTACCGTGAGCTCGAGTCCGCGGCGATCGTCGAAACACGGGGCCGCTTCGGCACTTTCATCTCCCGCTTCGATCCGACAGACGCCGCGATGGCGGCCGCGGCCAAGGAGTACGTCGAGGTGGCCCACGCTCTGGGGCTCACCAAGAACGACGCGATGCGTTACCTCACCAACGTCGCGGAGGATTAGAACTCCAGCAGCGTCAGGTTCGGTCGTAGCGGGTCGAGGAGTTTGACCCGATAGACCGTCGACATCACGGCATTGAGCAACGCGCCCCGCCCCTGTGTCAGCCTGACGTCGCGGACGGCACGAACGCCCGGCACCGTGTTCACCAGATCGGCCGCCTGCGAAACGGACAGACTGAACGGCATGGTCGGCACCTTGTAGCGCAGCGTCGTCCGCATGCCGACCTTGCTCCACAGGCTGAACCAGCGTGGCGGGGTGTCGAAAAGCAGCCGGCCGCCGGGAAAACGCTTGGCGCACTCGGCGATCAACTCCAGCGACTGCTCGGGCTGTAGGTACATCAGCAGCCCTTCGGCAGTGATGAACACCCCGTCGCCCGGATCGACGTCGTCCATCCAGCTGTAGTCCAGTGCCGACTGCGCCCGCACCGAAACCCGCGACGATGATGGCAGCAACCGTTCCCGGACCTCGATGATCGGGGGCAAATCCACTGTCAGCCAACGGAATTTGCTCTCCGGCAGGGCGGCTGCCAAGCGCCAGAAGCTGGTCTGCAAGCCTTCGGCCAACGCCACCACGGTGGCGGCAGGGTGAGCGCTCAGATAGTCCTGTGTCGCGAGGTCGAACGTCCGGGCGCGCAGCGCGATGTCCTGGCCGGTGCGGCCGAATTTGGCGAAGTCGAAGTCGATCGAGTCCACCAGCGTCACCGCCATCGGATCCTCGAGGACCGCGTCCGGCCGCCGCGCTTCGGCGGCTCTGGCGTTCAACGTCAGCAGCGCGGTCTCCGAGACGCCTTTGAGGACGACCTTGCGTGGTTTGGGGGTACTCACTTGATCACCTTGCCCAACGTGCGCAGATTGCGGGTGGTGGTCGACGACTTGTAGCGCTTCTTGCCCATCGTCGCGCCGATCGTGCTGTCCAGGGTGCTGCCCTTGGGCACCTGCCAGTAGATGACGCCCTCGCCGCGACCGATCTGCTCCTCGGGACCGGCGCTCAATTCGGTCAACTCATCGAGCACCTGCGGGTCGGTGACGAAAGTGACGTAGGACTGGTAGCCGTCGCGCTCGCGTTCGAACGGATACCCCTGGTCGATGGCGCGCACCGTGTCGATGTCGTAGGCCAGCACCCACGCGTCGTATCCGAACCGGTCGCGCAACGCGGCCTCCGCTTTATTCCGTACCGTCGCGACCTTGGCCGACGATTCCAGCAGCACATTGCCGCTGGCCAGGATGGTGCGGACATTCTCGAAGCCCGCGGCGGTCAATGCCTCCGCGACCTCGGCCATCTTGAGGTTGACGCCACCGACGTTGACGCCGCGCAGGAATGCCGCGTACTTGGTCATCACTCAATTTCACCAGGGCGGTAGGAGACGTAGGCTTTCGGCATGGGACGCCAAGTCTTCGACGACAAGCTGCTGGCCGTGATCAGTTGCAACTCGATCGGGGTGCTGGCCACCATCAAGCGCGACGGGCGGCCCCAGTTGTCCAACGTGCAGTACCACTTCGATCCACGGCAGCTGGTGCTGCAGGTCTCGGTCACCGAGCCGCGGGCCAAGACCCGAAACCTGCGTCGTGACCCGCGGGCCTCGTTGCTGGTCGACGCCGACGACGGCTGGTCCTACGCCGTCGCCGAAGGTGTCGCGGAGCTGACGCCGCCGGCCGCCGCGGCCGACGACGACACCGTCGAGGCGCTGATTGCGTTGTACCGCAACATCGCCGGCGAACATCCCGACTGGGACGAATACCGCGAAGCCATGGTCACCGATCGGCGGGTGCTGCTGACGATGCCGATCTCGCACGTGTACGGGATGCCGCCCGGCAAGCGTTAGGCTGCCGGTATGGCTGAATCGGAACCCCCAGAGGACGACACCAAGCGCAAGTTCCGCGAAGCCCTCGAGCGCAAGCAGACGAAGTCGTCGGGCGGGTCCGACCACAAGGACGGCGGCGGCAAGCAGTCGCGGGCGCACGGGGCGGCCGGTAACCGTCGGGAATTCCGCCGCAAGAGCGGATAGTTGTTGGCGGGCAACCGAATTCAGTGATGAAACTGATGCTGCGACGCCGCCGCGATGCGGCAGTTCTAGACTGAGGCCGTGCCGAAGCTGCAGCTCGTCCAAGATCCGGCCGCCGACGGCCTGCTGGACTCCAACCCGTTCGCGTTGCTGGTAGGCATGCTGCTCGATCAGCAGGTCCCGATGGAGACCGCATTCGCCGGACCCAAGAAGATCGCGGACCGGATGGGTGGCTGCGACGCGGCCGAGATCGCCGAGTACGACCCGGACAAGTTCGCCGCGCTCTGTTCGGAAAAGCCGGCGATTCACCGATTCCCGGGGTCGATGGCCAAGCGGATCCAGGCGCTCGCGCAGATCATCGTGGACCGCTATGGCGGGGACGCGACTGCTCTGTGGACTGCCGGTGACCCCGATGGCAAGGAATTGCTGAAGCGGCTCAAGGGGCTGCCCGGCTTCGGCGAGCAGAAGGCTCAGATCTTCCTAGCGCTACTGGGCAAGCAATACGGTGTCACGCCGGCGGGCTGGCAGTCCGCGGCCGGAGAGTTCGGCAAACCCGGCAGCTACGTCTCCGTGGCCGACATCGTCGATGCCGAATCGCTCGGCCGGGTGCGGTCGTACAAGAAGCAGATGAAGGCCTCTGCTTCGGGGAAAGCAAAAGGAAAGGCGGCCAAGTGAAGACGCACATTACGTGTCCGTGTGGTGAAGCCATCGTCGGCAAGGACGAGGACGAGCTCGTCGAGCTCACCCAGGCGCACCTTGCCAGCGTGCACCCCGGTCTGGAGTACGACCGCGACGCGATCCTGTTCATGGCTTACTAGTCAGGCGCGTTGCCGGTCGCGAGCGTGCGCAGCGGTACGGCGACACGCGGCTGCGCCCGGTACTTTGTGCGCGCTTGCCACCGAGTGGATGGCAGCTATGGCACCACCGTCGTGCCGATGGTCGGCATGAACTGGCACTGGCGGTCTTTGGTCGTGACCTGACCGAAGATCGTGGACATGATGCTGCCCGAACCGGTGTCGACGATTGCGGTCAGCGTGGTCGGCCCTTCGGCGTTGATGTCGGTGCGTGGCTTCAGCGTGGCGCTGCCCGACTTGCCGGTGGTCAGGTTGATCCAGGTGACGTTCAACGGCAGCCGCTGCACCTCAGCAGGCCCGGGAGTGCCGACCGCGGTGAACACGTAGGCGGTCTGGCCGGGAGCGGGTCCCGGCGTCGGAATGGCGGCCGGACCGGCCACCGACAACGCCGTTGCCAGCGCATTGTTGCCCTCGCCCAGGCAGTTGGTGCCGATCGAGGGGTACATGAAGTCCTGCGTGGGCGGGGCATCGGGTCCGAACCCCGGGGCCGCGGCCGCGTTCGCTGGGGCCGGAGCCGGCGCTGGTGCCGCGACGGCCGCCGGTGCCGCGACGGGTGAGGGTGCGGCCACCGGCGCGGGCGCGGCCGGAGCCGGGGGCGCGCTAGGGGCCGCGGCAGGCGGCGGAACCGCCGGCCCGGGCAGCGGCGGGGACACCGGGCGCGGATTCACCGGCACGCCGACGGGCGGCGGGCCCGCCGCGTAGACGGGGTCCACACCCGTCGGCAGGTGTTGCGGCACGCCGGGCACGACACCCGGCGCCGGCACGTGTGCCACCGGGCCGGCTTCGGGCGCCGGTGGTTCGGCGACGAACTGGTGCACCGACGACGCGACGTTCTTGGCCTCGGCGGGTGCCGAGGGGTTGTGGGTGAACGCCTGCGCGGCCGCCATCAGCAGCTGCGTCGCCTGCCCCGGATCGCTGGCTGCCTGCTGGATGATCGGGCTCAACTGGGTCAACGCCGGCAGCCCCGGTAACTGGACAGGGTCGGTCGACGGCGTCGCCGGGTCGGCTGCCGCGCTCGGACTGAGCACGAACGCGGCAGCCGATGTGACGACGACTGCGGCCAAACCTCTGGACAGACTCCAAGTGCTTGCCACGGTGTTTCTCCTGTTTATCAGTGGTAGGTCAGTCGTCGGAGGACAGGACTCAGGGCAGCGCCGCGAGCAGTGTCTGCGGCCCGGTCGCCGCCGGCGCACCAGGCGTGGCGCCCGAGAGTCCCGGGATCGCCGAGGTCAGCCCGGGCAGTGCGGCTTGTGCCAGTCCCGGCAGCGACGACGCCAACCCAGGCAGCGGCGAGGCAGGTGCCGCCGGGGCCGCCGGAGCGGATAGGCCGGGGATCGGGGTGTTGACTCCGGGGATGGACGGCACGCTCGCCGGCGCGGCGGCCGCTGGAGCCGTCGGAGCGGCGAGGGCCGGCAGCGGCGTGTTCACTCCGGGGATGGACGGAACGCTCGCCGGGGCGGGCGCGACGGGAGCCGCCGGTGCGGTGATCCCGGGGATCGGCGTGTTGACTCCGGGAATCGCCGGGACCGTCCCGGGCGAGGTCGCCGCCGGGACCGTCCCGGGCGAGGTCGCCGCCGGGGCGGTCGCGGGTGCGGTGGCTCCCGGAACCACGGCGGGAAGGTTCAACCCACCCGGAGCCGCGGGCGCCGGGTCGGGCGCGCGCAGCACACCCTGCGGGGCCGGCGAAGTCGCCTGCGTCAACGGCGGGGTGGCACCCAGTGCGGTCGCCAGGTTCTGCAGGATCTGCGGCGCGTTGGCCGCCGAGGCGATGAGTTGCTGCGGGATGTTGGGTTGCGGCGGAGCCGGCGCGGGGTCGGCGTGGGCGATACCGCCCGTCAGTAGCGCGGCGGACGAGCCGACGAGTACGGCGGCGGCCCGGACGTAAGTCCAAATGGTTGGCATGACTCTCCCTGGTTGTCTTCAACTGGCTCTAGCAAGGCCCCCCAAGGACCTGCGGACGAAGCTATCGCGGTACAGAAGTGACTCAAGTGACACGTGTGGCATTTACGGGATCGTTATCGATACGAGCGACAGCGGTGACCGACCACCAGGGATTCGTTGCGTGGTCGTTATCGACCCGGCGCGCTGACTAAAGTCGGTCGGATAGACACGACATCGGCCGCCCCGGCGGCAACCACCGGCCGGCGACGCGCGCTTTCGCTGGCGACGGTGGCGCCGCTGCTCCTGATCCTCAGCGTCGCCGCCAGGTTCGGCTGGACCTACCTGTCGCCGCACGGCGCAAACTTCGTCGACCTGCACGTCTACGTGGGCGGGGCCGCCGCCCTGAACCACCCCGGCACGCTGTACAGCTACGTCTACGCCGACCAGACTCCGGACTTCCCGCTGCCGTTCACCTATCCGCCCTTTGCTGCGGTGCTGCTATATCCGCTGCACGCGGTGCCGTTCGGGCTGCTTGCCCTGCTGTGGCACGTCGCGATCGTGGCGGCACTGTACGGGGTGGTGCGGATCAGTCAGCTGCTGATCGGCATTGGTTCGGACCGGCGGGTGGCGCTGTTGTGGACGGCGATCGCCATCTGGATCGAACCGCTGCGCAGCAACTTCGACTACGGACAGATCAACGTGTTCCTGGTGCTGGCGGTGCTGGCGGCGGTCCACACCAGCCGGTGGTGGCTTTCGGGTTTGCTGGTCGGTCTCGCCGCCGGGGTCAAGCTGACCCCGGCGATTGCCGGGCTGTACCTGCTGGGCGCGCGCCGCTGGGCGGCGGCGCTGTTCTCGATGGCGGTCTTCCTCGCCACGGTCGGAGTGTCGTTGCTGGTTGTCGGTGAGCAGGCGAGGTACTACTTCACCGATCTGCTCGGCGACGCGCACCGCATCGGTCCGATCGCGACGTCGTTCAACCAGTCCTGGCGCGGCGCGATCTCACGCATTCTCGGCCACGATGCCGGCTACGGGCCACCGGTGCTGGCCGCGATCGCGGTGACGGCGGTCGTTGCCGTCCTGGCCTGGCGGGCGCTGGAGCCCACCGATCAGCTGGGCCGGTTGCTGGTGGTCGAGCTGTTCGGGCTGCTCTTGTCGCCGATCTCCTGGACCCATCACTGGGTGTGGCTGGTCCCGCTGATGATCTGGCTGCTTCATGGGCCGCTGCGGGAGCGGCTGGGAGCCAAGATCCTGGGGTGGGGCTGGCTGGTGCTCACCATTGTCGGCGTGCCGTGGTTGCTGAGCTTCGCGCAGCCGACCATCTGGGTGATCAGCAGGCCGTGGTACCTGGCCTGGGCGGGGACGGTCTACGTGGTGGCCGCGGTGGCGACGCTGGGTTGGATCGCCCGCGCTGCGCCGAACGTCACGCTAGCGCGACGGCCGACGCCCAACGTCACGCCAGCGTGACGGGCGGGCCCAGAAGCCGAAGCGTCACGCCAGCGCGACGGCCGACGCCCAACGTCACGCCAGCGTGACGGGCGGGCCCTGAAACCGGAGCGTCACGCCAGCGTGACGGGCGGGCCCAGAAGCCGGAGCGTCAACTGCCGACGATCCCGTCGATGGCGCGCGCCATGTCGATGTCGTTCTGAGTGATGCCGTTCTCGGAATGTGTCACCAACGCGAAAGTCACTGTCGTCCAACGGATGTCGATATCCGGATGATGATTCTTGGATTCGGCGTGCTCGCCCACCCGGCGCACCGCGTCGATCCCGTCGAGAAACGCCGGAAACTTGACCGCCCGGCGTATCGTGCCGTCGACCCGCTCCCAGCCGTCCAGGTCGGGCAGTGCAGCGTCTACTTGCTCGTCCGATAACACAGCCATAGCAGCTAGGTATACCCTCACTGCCCATGCCGAACCAGGTCGTCGTCGCCGGCGCCATCGTCGCCGGGTCGGCCCTTCTGGTGGCGCAACGGGAACGACCTCCTGAGCTCGCCGGCCTGTGGGAACTGCCCGGCGGCAAGGTCACCGACGGAGAATCCGAACCCGCCGCGCTGGCCCGTGAACTGGCCGAGGAACTCGGAGTCGACGTCGCGGTCGGGGAGCGGCTGGGCGAGGACGTCACGCTGAACTCGTCGACGGTCTTACGGGCCTATCGCGTGCACCTGCTGCGCGGTGACCCACAGCCGCATGATCACCGGGCGCTGCGCTGGGTGACCACGGCCGAACTGCCCGAGGTCGACTGGGTGCCCGCTGATCGCGCCTGGTTGCCCGACCTGATCCGTGCCCTGTCCTGCGGTCCAACACGTTGATTCTGCGCTGAGGTCGCAACTTACTCGCACTTTCGCGCCCTAGGCGCAGAGTCAACAGCGAAAGACTCAGAGTCGAGAGCGGATCACGCCCAGTTCGCTATCCGGCGGCCCCACTGCCACAATCACCGACGTGCCATTCCGCAATGTCGCCATCGTCGCCCACGTCGACCACGGCAAAACCACCCTGGTCGACGCGATGCTGCGGCAGTCCGGCGCGCTGCACGAGCGCGGTGAAGTGCAGGAACGCGTCCTGGACAGCGGTGATCTGGAGAAGGAAAAGGGCATCACCATCCTGGCCAAGAACACCGCCGTGCACCGCCACCACCCGGACGGGACCGTCACAGTAATAAATGTCATAGACACTCCCGGACACGCGGACTTCGGCGGCGAGGTGGAGCGCGGCCTGTCCATGGTGGACGGGGTGCTGCTGCTGGTCGACGCGTCCGAAGGCCCGCTACCGCAGACCCGGTTCGTGCTGCGCAAGGCGCTGGCCGCGCATCTGCCGGTGATCCTGGTGGTCAACAAGACCGACCGGCCCGACGCGCGCATCGCCGAAGTCGTCGAGGCCAGCCACGACTTGTTGCTCGACGTCGCCACCGACCTGGACGACGAGGCCGCCGCGGCCGCCGAGCACGCGCTGGGCCTGCCGACGTTGTACGCGTCCGGACGCGCCGGCATCGTGAGCACCGCGCAGCCGCCCGACGGCCAGGTCCCGGACGGCACCAACCTGGATCCGCTGTTCGAGGTGCTCGAGGAACACGTCCCGCCGCCCAAAGGCGACCCCGAGGCGCCGCTGCAGGCGTTGGTCACCAACCTGGACGCCTCGGCGTTCCTGGGTCGCCTCGCCCTGGTCCGCATCTACAACGGCAGGCTGCGCAAGGGCCAGCAGGTGGCGTGGATGCGCGAGGTGGACGGGCTGCCGGTCATCACCAGCGCCAAGATCACCGAATTGCTGGCCACCGAAGGCGTCGAACGCAGCGCGACGAACGAAGCGACAGCTGGAGATATCGTCGCCATCGCCGGCATTCCCGAGATCATGATCGGTGACACGCTGGCCGACCCCGACCACGCCCACGCCCTGCCGCGCATCACCGTCGACGAGCCGGCCATCTCGGTCACCATCGGCACCAACACCTCGCCGCTGGCCGGCAAGGTATCCGGTCACAAACTGACCGCGCGCATGGTCCGCAACCGGCTGGACGCCGAACTCGTCGGCAACGTCTCGATCCGGGTCGTCGACATCGGCCGGCCCGACGCCTGGGAGGTGCAGGGCCGCGGCGAGCTGGCGCTGGCGGTGCTGGTGGAGCAGATGCGCCGGGAAGGCTTCGAGCTCACCGTCGGCAAGCCGCAGGTGGTCACCCGCACCATCGACGGCAAGTTGCACGAGCCGTTCGAGGCGATGACGATCGACTGTCCCGAGGAATTCGTCGGTGCCATCACCCAGTTGATGGCAGGTCGCAAGGGACGCATGGAAGAAATGAAGAACCATGCCGCTGGCTGGGTCCGGATGGACTTCATCGTCCCCAGCCGCGGGCTTATCGGCTTCCGCACCGACTTCCTCACCCTCACCCGCGGCACCGGCATCGCCAACGCCGTGTTCGACGGCTACCGGCCGTGGGCCGGCGAGATCCGGGCTCGGCACACCGGTTCACTCGTGTCCGACCGCACCGGCAGCATCACTCCGTTCGCGATGCTGCAGCTCGCCGACCGCGGCCAGTTCTTCGTCGAGCCCGGGCAGGACACCTACGAGGGCATGGTCGTCGGGATCAACCCTCGCGCTGAGGATCTCGACGTCAACGTGACCCGCGAGAAGAAGCTGACCAACATGCGCTCCTCGACCGCCGACGTGATGGAGACGCTGGCCCGGCCGCTCGAACTGGATCTGGAACAGGCCATGGAGTTCTGCGCGGCCGACGAATGCGTGGAGGTGACCCCGGAGATCGTGCGGGTCCGCAAAGTCGAGCTCGACGCGACCTCGAGAGCACGCAGCCGGTCGCGGGCGAAGGCTCGGGGCTAGGCCGCGTGCGGCTCGATACCCTGATGGGCGTGCTGCACCGAGCCCGCCACGTCCTGGTAGCGGTCGGTGTGCTGGTCGCGGCCATCGGCCTGGTGTTGTCGGGTTGCACGGTGAGTCCGCCGCCGGCGCCGCAGAGCACCGACACCCCGCACAACGTGCCCCCACCCCCGCAGCACCCCACCCAGATCATCATGGGCATCGACTCGATCGGCGCCGGCTTCAACCCGCACCTGCTCTCCGACCTGTCTCCGGTGAATGCCGCGATCAGCGCGCTGGTGCTGCCGAGCGCGTTCCGGCCGGTACCCGACCCGAATTCGTCGACGGGTTCGCGCTGGGAGATGGATCCGACGCTGCTGGTCTCGGCTGAGGTGACCGGTGAAAATCCGTTCACGGTCACCTACAAGATCCGCCCGGAGGCGCAGTGGACCGACAACGCGCCGATCGCCGCCGACGACTTCTGGTACCTGTGGCGGCAGATGGTCAGCCAGCCCGGCGTGGTGGACCCGGCCGGCTATGACCTGATCACCTCGGTCCAGTCACTCGAGGGTGGCAAGCAGGCCGTGGTGACCTTCACCCAGCCGTATCCGGCGTGGCGGGAGTTGTTCAACAACCTGCTGCCCGCGCACATCGTCAAGGATGTGCCGGGCGGGTTCACGTCGGGGCTGGCGCGTGCGTTACCGGTCACCGGTGGTCAGTTCCGGGTGGAGAACATCGATCCCCAGCGCGACGAGATCCTGATCGCTCGCAACGACCGCTACTGGGGCCAGCCCGCCAAGCCGGCGCTGATCCAGTTCCGCCGCGCCGGGGCGCCGGCCGCGTTGGCGGATTCGGTGCGTAACGGCGACACCCAGGTGGCCCAGGTGCACGGCGGTTCGGCCGCTTTCGCGCAGTTGTCGGCGATTCCCGACGTGCGGACCGCCCGGATCGTGACGCCGCGCGTCATGCAGCTGACACTGCGGGCCAACGAGGCCAAGCTGGCCGATTCCCAAGTGCGCAAAGCGATCCTGGGGTTGATCGACGTCGACCTGCTGGCCGCGGTGGGTGCCGGCAGCGACAACACGGTCACCTTGGACCAGGCCCAGATCCGGTCGCCGAGCGACCCGGGCTATGTGCCGACCGCTCCGCCGGCGATGAGCACGACGGCGGCACTGGGCCTGTTGGAAGCTTCCGGGTTCCAGATCGAAAGCACTACGTCGGTGTCCCCGGCGCCGCCGGGGCCGAATACCACCACCACGGCGAGCGCCGGGCCTCCGGAAGTCATCCGGGGCCGGATCAGCAAGGACGGCAAACAGCTGTCGCTGGTCATCGGGGTGGCGGCCAACGACCCGACCGCGGTGGCCGTCGCCAACACCGCCGCCGACCAGCTCCGCAATGTCGGGATCGCCGCCAGCGTGCTGGCGCTGGACCCGGTGGCGCTGTACCGCGACGCGTTGAACAACCACCAAGTCGACGCCCTGGTGGGCTGGCATCAGGCCGGTGGGAACCTGGCCACGTCGCTGGCGTCCCGCTTCGGCTGCCCAGCGTTGCAGGCCACGCAGATCTCGCCGCCGGTTACGCCGACCAGCAGTCCGGCCGGCTCGACCGCGGCGAGCTCGTCGATCGGACCCGACACCACCACTTCCAGCCGTCCGCCGGACCCCGGGGCGCTGGTGAAAGCGCCGTCCAACCTCACCGGAATCTGCGATCGCAGCATCGAATCGAACATCGAGGCCGCGCTCAACGGAACCAAGAACATCAACGACGTCATCACCGCGGTGGAACCGCGACTGTGGAACATGTCGACGGTGCTGCCGATCCTGCAGGACACCACGATCGTCGCGGCGGGACCCAGCGTGCAGAACGTCAGCCTCACCGGCGTGGTGCCGGTCGGGATCGTCGGTGACGCCGGGCAGTGGGTCAAGACCGGCCCGTAATCCAAAACGGCCCTTCACCAGGCGTGACGCCGATGCGGGCGCGGTCTGGCGGGCGCCCGGGCCGACGTCCGCGGCGGCCAATTGTGCTCGTGACAAATTGTTATCGAAATTATGGTTTGGAATCGGCGCCGGTGGTCAACACCCGCGATACGTTCGACCAGGTGCTGTCGGGGGCTACCTGGCGAACAGGGGTAAGCCAGCAATTTTGCTAGGTGAGGGGTCACCATGTCGTTTGTCTTTGTCGAGCCACAAATAATGGCTTCGTTCGCCGCGCAACTCGAAGGCATCGGTTCGGCGCTCAGCGCCGCCAATGCGGCGGTGGCGGGGTCGACGACCGCTCTGGTGTCCGCGGCGCAGGACGAGGTATCGGTCGCGATCGCCGCGCTCTTCTCCCAGAACGGCCTCGGATATCAGCAGCTCAGCGGCCAGGTGGCCGCGTCCTACGGGCAGTTCGTCCAGACAGTCGCGGCGGGCGCGAACGCGTATGTGGCGGCCGAGACGGGTGCGGTGCAGACCTTGTCGGGCCTGCTGGCCGCACCGGCCGCCCCGCTGGACGTCTTCGCCCAGGCGCATGCCGCATTCACGGCCAACTTGGTCAATGCCGAGGTTTCGTTCAACCGGGCGCTGGTGGGCGCCGAGCTCAGTCTGCAGCAGTTGATCTTCGGCACCGACACCGCACTGAACGGTGCGATCAACGCGGGTCTGACCTCCTTCAACTCCGTTATAGGCGCGGGCCAGCAGGCGTTGAATCTGGTGGTGGGCGCCCAGATTCCGGCCGACTTCAACGCGAGTCTGGCGGTCAACGGCACCGGAAACGTCGGCTTCGGCGGCCTCTCCGGTGCCTTCAGCGGCGGCCTGAATGCCCTTGGCGCCCAACTCAATGCCGCGCTGTCGGGCAACTTCAGCTTGACCCCCGAGCTCGCCGGACTGGTGCAGGCGGGTAACTCGGTGATCGCGCAGGTCAATGCCGGGATCGCGCAAGTGAATGCCGGTCTGGCCAACCTGTCCGCGCTGGCGCAGACCGGTGGGTCGCTGAGCAGCAACATCAATGCGGGTCTGGATGCCTTGGCGCAGACCGGCGGCTCGCTGGCTGCCCAGCTGAACTCGGCCATCTCGGGAAGCTTCGCCGGCGGCCTGCCCGACTTCGCCGCGCTGGCGGGCAACTTCGGCGTCAACCTGCCAGCCCTGACGGCCAACATCAGCGGCGGCCTGTCCAACCTGAATGCTCAGCTGAATGCCGCCCTGTCTGGGGCACTGTCCGGCAATTTCCTCGGCGGCCTGCCCGCCCTGGACTTCGGTCTGGTGCTGCCCGCGCTGCCGGGCGGATTCCCACTGAACCTGGAAGGCCTGGCAGCCAGTTTCAACGCCGCACTCGCCGGCCTCGGCAGCGGTTTCGCGCTGAACCTGCCCGCGTTGGCGGCCAACCTCACCGGCGGCCTCGGTCCGCTGAGCGCGCAGCTCAACGCGGCGCTGACCGGAGCCTTCAGCGGAGACACCGCCGCACTCGCCGCGCTGGTGAACACCGTGGCGGGCCTTCCCACGGCCGGTCTGGCGGGGTTGAACCAACTTCAAGGCAGCGTATTGGGTTCGTTGGTCGCCAACGAGATCGCTTTCAGCCAGGCCCTGGTGATCAACGAGCAGGCACTGGTCACCGCTCTGCTCGGGCCCGCGGCGCTGCTCGGCCCGGCCGGCTATCTGCTCAACGCCGGCAACCTGCTGCTGGGCACCGGCGCGCAACTGTTCAACGGTGTCGTGGGTGCCCCGGCGGTCAACCTGACCGCCGACCTGCTGGTCAGCCCCACGCTGGCGCTCGGCGGCGGCTTCCCGCCGGTCGGTGGGTTGACAGGTGTTGTGCAGCAGCTGCTTTCGCTGAACACAGCCCTGGGTGGTGTGCCGGGACTCGATGTCGCGCTGCTGACGCAGCTGGGGCTGACCCCCGCGAACTTGGATGCTCTGGTCAACGCCCAGCTGGCCTTCAACACCAACCTGGTTGCCAACGAACAGCTCTTGCAGCTGGGCATCTTCGGCACCGGCGGTGCGCTCAACGGAGCGGTCAACAACGCTCTCAACGGCCTCAACCTGCTGCTGGTCGGTACACCGCAGGCGGCGATCAATGCCCTGCTCGGAATTCCCGCCGGGGATTTGACCGGAACCTTGCTGGTCAGCGCTCCGACCGATGTGTTCGGTGGGTTCACCGCGGGGGGCCTGCTCGGCGCCACGGTGCAGAAGTTCCTGTTCGACGCCTCCGTGATCAGTTCCGTGCTGACGCCCTTCCAAACCGCGTTCAACGGGCTCTTCGATGTCAGCGTCGACGCGGGCGTGGACGTCGAGGTCGATCAGCCCCTCCCCTGACCGGGTATCCACGAAACGAATCCAGATCGGTTTGTCTAATTCGTTTTGGAGAAAGACGCCATCCGTCGCCGCCTGCGTCGCTAGCATCTGATCGTTGACACAGCTACACGACCGGCCGGGGAGGGCCGTGCGTGGCACGGGTGGGGAGGTCCGCGATGTCCTATTTGACGACGGTGCCGGAGTTCGTGGCGGCGGCAGCCACGGATCTCGCGGGCATCAATTCCGCGATCGGCACCGCGAGCAGTTCGATAGCGGAAGCGACGACGGCGGTGTTGCCGGCCGGCGCCGACGAGATATCGGCGGCCATTGCATCGTTGTTCGGCGCGCACGGTCAGGCTTTCCAGCAACTCAGCGCGCATGCTTCGCAGTTCCATGAGCAATTCGTGCAAGCCCTGCGTGGCGGCGCCAACGCCTACGCCGCCGCCGAGGCTGCGAACGTCGCCCCGTTGCAGGCGGCCGCCGCGGGCCCGCTCCAGATGGTGGAGCAGTCCCAGCTCGCTTTCAACTCGAACCTGGTAGCCAACGAGCTGGCGTTCAACCAGGCGCTGGTGTCCAATGAGATCGCTTTCGAGCGGGCGTTTTTCGGCACCGACAGCGCCCTCAACGGGGTCATCAACCGCAGCTTCAATGTCGGCAACCTGTTGGTGGGCACCGGCGAGCAGGCGGTCAACTTGTTCTTCGGCGCGCCGACACCGGCGAACTTCACTTCCAGCCTGTTGCTCGGTTCCGGAGCTCAACCCTTCAACGGCGGTCAGATCGGCGGCCTCGCCGGTGCCTTTTACCAGGGCTTGACCGTCCCGGCCAATGTGTTAGGTCTGGTGCCGAGCGCCGGAACCACCGGTGTCCCGGCGATCCCGTTCGCGCAATTGGAGCAGATGCAGATCGGTTTCAACTCCAACCTGGTCGCCAATCAAATGACCTTCAACCAGGCGCTGGTCGCCAACGAAATCGCCTTTGAGCGGGCGTTTTTCGGCACCGACAGCGCGCTCAACGGGGTTCTCAACCGCGGCTTCAACGTAGGCAACCTGCTGGTGGGTACCGGGGAGCAGGCCGTGGACCTGTTCTTCGGCGCGCCGGTACCGTCCAATTTCACCTCGAGCTTGCTGCAAGGCACCGGGGCTCAATCCTTCAACGGCGGCCAGATCGGCGGCGTGGTCGGGGCTTTCGATCAGGGTCTGGCGGCCGGCGCCAACCTGATCGGTCTGTTCACCGAACCGTTCGCTGCTTAATCAGCCTGCGGCACCGGAGGTTTCGGCGGTATCACGGTGTCGACGATCAGTACCAGCTCGCGCCGGGTCGGCGGTGTGGCGGTCAGCATGAAGTGCTGGTAGATCAACGCCGGTCCCACTCGCGCGCTGAGCGGCGTCTGCGTCGCGGGATCGAGTTCGCCGTCGGCGACCGCGGTTTGCAGGATCGACTCCACGATCTTCATCCGCGGCGCCACCACGGCGTCGGTGAAGATCGTGCGCAGCTCGGGCTCGTGTATCAGCTGGCTGATGATCTCCAGACCGGGAAAGTCGGTCTTGCCGGCCAACACGTCGCGATGCGCGGTGAACACCGTCAGCAGATTCTCCCGCGCTGATCGGCCCGGCCGTGGCTCCGGCAGCGGCGGCAAGGTGTGAATCAGGGCGGCCTGCACCAGGTCGTGCTTGCTGGTCCAGCGCCGGTACAGCGCCGCCTTCCCGGTGTGGGCGCGCGCGGCAATGCCTTCCATCGTCAGCCGTCCGTACCCGACCGCGGCCAGTTCGGCCACCGTCGCCGCGTACAGCGCACGTTCGAGCACTTCGCCGCGTCGGCGACTCCGGCCGATGGGTCGGGTCAGCTGCGCCATCCGACGATAGTAGGCGTCGGCGTTCCTATCGGTCAGCGAAGGTGGATTTTCCGATCGCGGCCCGGCCGCCGGGTAGTGTGCGTCCATGTCCAAGCCGCGGCTGCTGTTCGTGCATGCGCATCCCGACGACGAAAGCCTGAGCAACGGCGCCACCATCGCGCACTACACCGCGCGCGGCGCGCAGGTCCATGTCGTCACCTGCACCCTCGGCGAGGAAGGCGAGATAATCGGCGACCGCTGGGCTCAGCTCGCCGCCGAGCGGGCCGACCAACTCGGCGGCTACCGCATCGGCGAACTCCGTCGGGCTCTGGCCGCGTTGGGCATCGACGAACCGATCTATCTCGGCGGCGCCGGGCACTGGCGCGATTCCGGCATGGCCGGCACCGAGCCGCGCACCGGGTCCGGTTCCGTCACCCGCTTCGTCGACGCCGACGAGCACGAGGCGGTCGGCGCGCTGGTGGCGCTGATCCGCGAGCTACGCCCGCACGTCGTCGTCACCTACGACCCTGACGGCGGGTACGGACATCCCGACCATGTGCGGGCCCACGCGGTGTGCACGGCCGCGGTGGCGGCAGCCGGCGGCCAGGACTATCCGAGCGCGGGGGAGCCGTGGCCGGTGCCGAAGTTCTACTGGACCGTCCTGGGCCGTGACGCCGTGGCCGCGGAAATACGCGGCCTGGTCCCGGACGACCTGCGCCCCGACTGGGTGCTGCCGCCGGCGGACATCCCGTTCGGGTACCCAGACGACGCCATCACGGCCGTCATCGAGGCCGACGCCGACGCGCGGGCCGCCAAGACCGCGGCGCTGGCCGCGCACGCCACTCAGGTGGTCGTCGGCCCTACCGGAAGGGCCTGCGCGCTGTCCAACAATCTGGCCCTGCCCATCCTGGCGAACGAGCACTATGTCCTCGTCACCGGAGAGGCGGGCGACCGCGACGAACGGGGCTGGGAAACCGATCTGCTTGCCGGTCTGGGATTCGACGGCGCGGGCACGTAGGCTTCGAAAAGGAGCCTCTACAGCCTCGACAGGCTCCATGACACGACCGAGACAGGACCGAGACAGGACTAGGAAGGCATTCACATGGACCCCGACCTGGACCCTAACCTGCAACACTGGCAGGACCGCCTCGACAGCTTCCAGTGGATACTGGGATCGATCGTCTCCCAGCTCGACAGCGTCCCGACCTGACCGACACCAAACCACGCGCCGCCTCGGTCGAAGAGAGCGGCGCGACGGATCCAGCTATCAGGTTTGTTGTATTGGCGTTGCTGGCCGTCGACGGTGTGTTGTCCGCCCTCATCGGTGCTCTGCTGCTGCCCTCCTATATCGGCTCGATTCCGTTCCCGGTGAGCGCGCTGCTCAGCGGACTGCTCAACGCCGCCCTGGTGTGGGCCGCCGGACGATGGACCACGTCGCCGCGATTCGCCGCGCTGCCGCTGTGGACCTGGTTGCTGACGGTGGCGGTGCTGAGTTTGGGAGGTCCGGGCGGTGACGTCGTCCTGGGCGGTGCGGGCTTGATGGCCTACGGGGCGCTGCTGCTGATCGTGCTCGGGGTGGCGCCGCCGGCATGGGTGTTGTGGCGCCGGCACCGGCAGGGCTGAGGAAGGCTCAGGGCAGCGGCGGGAACGGCGGCAGCGGCGGAAAGAAGCTGAAGAACCAGTTGATTTCGGTGTTGATGAACTGGCTGATCGACGCCGAGGTGGCAGACCAGAAGTTGTTCAAACCCTGCGCGAAACTGACTGTCCCGCTTAAGAAGTCGAGTGTGTTGAACAGGCCGCTCTGCACCATCGGTTCGAACAGGTAGTAGAAGAAGTTGATCTGCGGCCCCAGGATGCCGACCCACGGCAACCAGCCGGCCAGATAGGCGGCCAGGTTGAAGCCGTATTCGACATACGGCTCGAAAGCGATGTAGGCGTTCTCGATCGCGGTCGCCCATGACACCGGGAGGATCGCTGCCGGTGCCGCCGCGGCCGGGCCCAACAGGCCGCTGGTGGCCGCGAGGCCGCTGATCCCACCGGTCGGTGCAAGCTTCAGTGCCCCGAACAGATTGCCGATGCCCGGACTCTGGATGCCGGACAAAGCGCTACGCACCTCACCGGCCAGGCCGGCAGCCGAGGTCGGGATGGCCGATTTGCCGACCAGTTGTTCGGCCGGCCCGTTGACCACGCTCATCAGGGTCCGCGCCGCACTGGACTCGGCGTTGGTGTAGGCGTTGGCGCTCGCTCCCAGGGCCTGCACGACCTTTTCGTGGAACGCCGACACCTCGGAACTGAGCTGCTGGTAGCCGCGGGCGTGACTGGAGAACAGGGCGGCGACCTGGGCGGACACCTGGTCGGCGGCCGCTGCGACAACGCTAGTGGTGGGTGCAGCGGCTGCCGCGTTGGCCGAACTGATCTCCGTGCCGATGCCGGCGATATTGGACGCCGCAGCCTTCAGCGCCTCCGGCGCTGCATGCAAGAACGACATCTCACTCACCCTTACGTGATACCAGCGGCCACCGTCGCGGCTACTTCCGCGCGGCGGCCAGATACAGATCGTATCGCGGTAATCGGCCACCATTGTCCCACTCGGCCGAGAATCCGCCGAATCGCGCGTCCCGGTCAGTCGCGAGTGCTGGCCGGCCTGCCGCTACTGTTGCGCGTATGGCGCCAGGGATGCCCAGGTTTCCCGCAGAACAGGACGTATGGGTGACGTGGATGAAACGGCCGCACGGGGAAGTTACACCAACGTGCCCTTGACGCCGCAACCGCCGGAGCCCACGGCTCTGCCCAACCCCGCCGTACCGCCCAAAGCCAGCCCCTCGGCGTTGCGCCGCGTGTTGCGGCGGGCCCGGGACGGCGTCGCGCTGAACCTCGACGAAGCGGCGGTCGCGATGACCGCGCGTGGCGACGATCTCGCCGACCTGTGCGCCAGCGCGGCCCGGGTGCGCGATGCCGGTCTGCGGTCGGCCGGACGGCTCGGCCCGAGTGGCCGGCTGCCGATCAGCTACTCGCGCAAGGTGTTCATCCCGGTCACCCACCTGTGCCGGGACAACTGCCACTACTGCACGTTCGTCGCCGTCCCGGGCCGGCTGCGCGCCCAGGGCATGAGCCTCTACATGGAGCCCGACGAGATCGTCGACGTGGCCCGCCGCGGGGCCGAACTCGGCTGCAAGGAAGCGTTGTTCACCCTCGGCGACCGTCCCGAAGACCGCTGGGCCGAGGCGGGCCAGTGGCTCGAGGAACGCGGCTACGACTCCACGTTGTCCTACGTGCGAGCGATGGCCATCCGGGTGTTGGAGGAGACCGGCCTGTTGCCGCACCTGAACCCGGGCGTGATGACGTGGTCGGAGATGTCGAGGCTCAAGCCGGTGGCGCCGTCGATGGGCATGATGCTGGAGACGACGTCGCGACGGCTGTTCGAGACCAAAGGCCTTGCGCACTACGGCAGCCCGGACAAAGACCCCGCGGTACGGCTACGCGCCCTGACCGACGCCGGCCGGCTGTCGATCCCGTTTACCACCGGTCTGCTGGTGGGTATTGGCGAGACGCTGGCCGAGCGGGCGGACACGTTGCACGCGATTCGCAAGTCGCACAAAGAGTTCGGTCACGTCCAAGAGGTGATCGTGCAGAACTTCCGGGCCAAGGAACGCACCGCGATGGCCGCCGTGCCCGACGCCGGCATCGACGACTACCTGGCCACCGTGGCGGTGGCGCGCTTGGTGCTGGGTCCGGGTATGCGCATCCAGGCGCCGCCGAACCTGGTGTCGCGCGAGGAATGCCTGGCCTTGGTGGCCGCCGGTGTCGACGACTGGGGTGGGGTTTCGCCGCTGACTCCCGATCACGTCAACCCCGAACGTCCCTGGCCCGCACTGGATGACCTGGCCGCCGTCACCGCTCAGGCCGGCTACGACCTGGTGCAGCGGCTGACCGCGCAGCCCAAATTTGTGCAGGCCGGAGCGGCGTGGATCGATCCGCGGGTGCGGGGACATGTTGCGGCACTTGCCGACCCGGTGACCGGCTTCGCGCGCGACGTCAACCCGGTGGGCATGCCGTGGCAGGAGCCCGACGAGGTGGCCTCCTCGGGCCGGGTGGACCTGGGCGCCGCGATCGACTCCGAGGGCCGCAACACCGAGGCCCGCAGCGACCTCGAAAGTGCTTTCGGCGACTGGGAATCCATCCGGTCGCGGGTGCATGAGCTCGCGGCTCAGGGAGCCACAGCGCCAGAGCGCCTAGACACCGACGTGCTCGCCGCGTTGCGCGCGGCGGAACGGGATCCGGGCGGCTGCACCGACGACGAGTATCTGGCCTTGGCCACCGCCGAGGGTCCGGCGCTGGAAGCCGTTGCCGCGCTGGCTGATTCGTTGCGCCGCGAGGTGGTGGGCGACGACGTGACGTTCGTGGTCAACCGCAACATCAATTTCACCAACATCTGCTACACCGGATGCCGGTTCTGTGCCTTCGCGCAACGCAAGGGCGACGCCGACGCGTACTCGCTGTCGGCGCAGGAGGTGGCCGACCGCGCGTGGGAGGCCCACGTCGCCGGGGCCACCGAGATCTGCATGCAGGGCGGCATCGACCCCGAATTGCCGGTGACCGGTTACGCGGACCTGGTGCGGGCGGTCAAGGCCCGGGTGCCCTCGATGCACGTGCACGCGTTCTCGCCGATGGAGATCGCCAACGGAGTCACCAAGAGCGGGCTGAGCATCCGGGACTGGCTGACCAGTCTGCGCGAGGCCGGTCTGGACACCATCCCGGGCACGGCCGCGGAAATCCTGGACGACGAGGTCCGCTGGGTGCTCACCAAAGGCAAGTTGCCGACGTCGCTGTGGGTCGAGATCGTCACCACCGCGCACGAGGTGGGCCTACGGTCGTCGTCGACGATGATGTACGGCCACGTCGACAACCCCAGGCACTGGATCGGGCACCTCAACGTGCTGCGGGGCATTCAGGACCGCACCGGCGGCTTCACCGAGTTCGTGCCGTTGCCGTTCGTGCACCAGAACTCGCCGCTGTACCTGGCCGGCGCGGCGCGCCCCGGACCGACCCACCGGGACAACCGCGCGGTGCACGCCCTGGCGCGGATCATGCTGCACGGCCGCATCTCCCACATCCAGACCAGTTGGGTGAAGCTCGGCGTCGAACGCACCCAGGCGATGCTCAACGGCGGCGCCAACGACCTGGGCGGCACGCTGATGGAGGAAACCATCTCGCGGATGGCCGGCTCAGAGCACGGGTCGGCGAAGACCGTTGCTGAGCTGGTCGCTATCGCCGAGGGCATCGGACGGCCCGCGCGTCAGCGGACCACCACCTACGCATCACTGGCGGCATAAACGCCGCAAGCGCAACGCACCCGATCCCGGAGGATCACGGCGTTGCGCTTGCGGGTCAGGACTCAGTAGTTGTTACAGGAAACTGCAACGGACTCGACGAGCCCCACATACTGCGCGGCGCCCGGCATGGCCTGCAACTGCGCCGCCATCTGCCGGCGCTTTGCCGGCGGTGAGGCGATGAAGGAGTTCAGCCAACCGGTCGCCACCGGCGAGGCGGTGAGCTGCGCGGCTGCCGCCGGGTCCTGCGCGTTGAGCGCGGCCATGACCTGCCCGTAGTTGCAGGTCGAGTTAACGGCCGCATCCAGCGGGTCGGCGGAGGCGACACCGGTCCCCAAGCCCAGCGACACTGCCAAGCCCCCAGCCACCACGGCTACTTTGGTAAACGACAACATTTTGGACACCTTCCCCAACTTATTGCACCGTCGACAAGACGGCGACGACATCTGCCCAGCGGTTGCCGTCTGCGTTAAAGGCTACCAGGCTCCCTGGGCATGCTCCCATCAGAATTGTTATCGCCAGATCCCCGCCAGATGTAACTTTTCGCAGGTCAGAGCGGGTATGAGCGGCAGTTTCGCGCAGGGCGAACGGCCTCGGACCGCCGCCCAACGG
Source organism: Mycobacterium sp. NGS22 (assembly GCF_059813095.1). Taxonomy (NCBI): domain Bacteria; kingdom Bacillati; phylum Actinomycetota; class Actinomycetes; order Mycobacteriales; family Mycobacteriaceae; genus Mycobacterium; species Mycobacterium sp. NGS22. The sequence continues at coordinate 341,030 of NZ_JCALDY010000001.1, read as the reverse complement.
GCTACCTTCAAAGGTTTTTCACAGCCTGGCCGCGAGCTCGGTGCCCTGTCTGATCGCGCGTTTGGCGTCCAATTCGGCGGCAACGGCCGCCCCGCCGATGACGTAGGGATCGACCCCCGTCCGGCGTAGCTCGTCCTGGAGATCGCGCACCGAATCCTGACCGGCGCACACCACGACGCTGTCCACCGCGAGTATCTGGCGACGCCGCCGGTCCGGGCCGAAGCTGATGTGCAGGCCGGCGTCGCTGACCCGCTCGTAGTTCACCCCGGACAGCTGGTGCACGCCTTTGGCCTGCAACGAAGCTCGATGGACCCAGCCGCTGGTCTTACCCAGTCTCCGTCCCTGCGGGCCCTTGCTGCGCTGCAGCAGGTAGACCACTCGGGCCGCCGGGGTAGGCAAAGCGGGGACCAGGGCTCCCCGCAGGTCCGCGGGACCCTCGTGCGAGTCGACGATTCCCCATTCGGCCTTCCACTCCTTGACGTTCAACGTCGGCGACTGCTCGGTCACCAGGAGTTCGGCGACGTCGAAGCCGACGCCGCCGGCGCCGATGACGGCCACCGTCTTGCCGACCGGCTTGGCGCCGGTGATGGCCTCGGCGTAGGTCAGCACCTTGGGATGGTCGATACCGGGGACGTCCGGGACGCGTGGCGATACGCCGGTGGCCAGTACGACGACGTCGTAGTCGGCCAGGTCGTGGGCGCCCACCCGGGCGCCCAGCCGAACGTCGACGCCGAACTTCGCCAGCATGGTCGAGAAGTACCGGATGGTCTCGCCGAACTCCTCCTTGCCGGGAATGCGGCGAGCCAGGTCGAACTGGCCGCCGATGAAGTCGTTCGCGTCGAACAACGTGACCCGGTGTCCGCGCTGTGCGGCGCTGACCGCCGCGGCCAATCCGGCGGGGCCGGCGCCGACGACGGCCACGTCCCGGGTGTGCCGGGCCGGCGCCAGCACCAGCTTCGTCTCGTGTCCGGCGCGCGGGTTGAGCAGGCACGACACCGTCTTACGGGCGAATGCGTGGTCCAGACACGCTTGATTGCAGGCGATGCACGTGTTGATCTCGTCGGCGTGGCCGGCTGCGGCTTTGTGCACCCACTCCGGGTCCGCCAGCAGGGGTCGGGCCATCGAGACCAGTTGCACTCCGGTGTCGGTAAGGATCTGTTCGGCGGCTTGCGGCATGTTGATCCGGTTGGACGCGATCACGGGGATGCCGACGTGTCCGGCCAACGCGCTGCTGATGGCGACGAACGCGCTGTTGGGGACCGAGGTCACGATCGTGGGTACTCGCGCCTCGTGCCAGCCGAACCCGGAGTTGATGACGGTGGCGCCGGCGGCTTCGACTTCGGTTGCCAGCGCGAGGATTTCGTCCCAACTCTGGCCTTCCTCGACGTAGTCGGCGAGCGACATGCGGTAGGAGATGACGAAATCGGGTCCGACGGCGGCCCGGGTGCGGCGCACGATCTCGACCGGAAATCGGCGGCGGTTGATCGCGGAGCCGCCCCAGGAATCGGTGCGCTTGTTGGTGCGTGGCGCCAGGAACTGGTTGACCAGATAGCCTTCGCTGCCCATGATTTCGACGCCGTCGTAGCCACCGTCACGCGCCAACCGAGCGCACCGCACGAAATCGGCGATGGTCGATTCGACACCACGACCGCTCAGTCTGCGCGGCCGAAATGGGTTGATGGGCGCCTTGATCGACGATGCACTGACCGAAAGCGGGTGGTAGGCATAGCGTCCGGCATGCAGGATCTGCAGCAGGATCCTGCCGCCCTCGTCGTGCACCGCGCGGGTGACGCGACGATGCCGTCGTGCCTGCCGCGAGGTCGTCAGATCCGAGGCGAACGGCAGCAGCCAACCGGTGCGGTTGGGCGCGTACCCACCGGTGACGATGAGCCCGACGCCGCCGCGGGCGCGTTCGGCGAAGTAGCCGGCCAGTCGATCGATGTTGCCGGCGCGGTCTTCCAGCCCGGTGTGCATCGACCCCATGACCACCCGGTTGCGTAACGTGGTGCAGCCGAGATCCAACGGAGACAACAGGTTCGGGTAGTTCACCGGTTCTCCTCGGCGCCGCGCATCTGGGCGGCGATCTCACGAGGACCGTTGTGGCTCAACGCATCACCTCGGCCGGGCGGTCGGGTCGAGCGGCTCGGCGATCCAGCGTGCGAGTTCCGCCCAGCCGTCGTTCTCCATCGTCCGCAGCGTCCGGCATGGGTGGCGCTGCGGGAGACGAGACCAGCGTGGGGAAGCGCCATCCGCGCAGCATAGGGGTGGTTGCACCCGGTTATGCCGCGAGGTGCACCATGACTGGACATATTTACGGGCGTGCCATTTGGTCGGCCTGTATGTGCAACGTCTAGTATCAGTAACCAAAGCAGTACCGGTTCGCGGCTTGGACGCCCCCAGGCCGTGCAGCCGACAGCCCACTTGTTCATGGAGGACACGTTGAGGAGACGTCCGTGACGTACGTGATTGCCCAGCCCTGCACCGACATCAAGGACAAGGCGTGCATCGAGGAATGCCCCGTCGACTGCATCTACGAGGGCGCTCGGATGCTGTACATCCACCCCGACGAGTGCGTGGACTGCGGCGCCTGCGAGCCGGTCTGCCCGGTCGAGGCCATCTACTACGAAGATGACGTGCCCGAGCAGTGGAGCCAGTACACGCAGATCAATGCGGACTTCTTCGCCGAGCTGGGCTCCCCGGGCGGGGCGGCCAAGGTCGGGCTGACCGAAAACGACCCGCAAGCGGTCAAGGACCTGCCGCCCCAGGGCGAGGACTGAATCCGCTGCTGCGCCGCCGGCAACCGGTGTCGGCGTCCTTGCCAGAGTTTCCGTGGGACACCCTGGCCGAGGCGAAGGCGACCGCGGCGGCCCATCCCGACGGCATCGTCGACCTGTCGGTCGGCACCCCCGTCGATCCGGTCGCGCCGCTGATCCAGGAGGCGTTGACGGCCGCCGGAGCGGCACCCGGCTACCCCGCCACCGCGGGCACCCGCAGGTTGCGGGACTCCGCGGTGTCCGCACTGGCCCGTCGCTACGGCGTCACCGGCTTGGCGGAATCCGCGGTGCTGCCGGTGATCGGCACCAAAGAACTCATCGCCTGGTTGCCGACACTACTGGGGCTCGGTGCCGGCGACGTGGTCGTGGTGCCGGAACTCGCCTACCCCACCTACGACGTGGGTGCGCGGCTGGCCGGGGCCCAGGTGATGCGCGCGGACTCACTGACTCAGCTGGGACCGCAGACCCCGGCGCTGATCTACCTGAACTCGCCGAGCAACCCCACCGGCCGGGTACTCGGGGTCGAACACCTGCGCAAGGTGGTCGGGTGGGCGCGTGAGCGCGGGGTGCTGGTGGCGTCCGACGAGTGCTACCTCGGGCTGGCGTGGGACCTGGAGAACGGGTCGGCACCCCTGTCGGTGCTCCACCAGTCGGTCTGCGAGGGCGACCACACCGGGTTGCTGGCCGTGCACTCGTTGTCGAAGAGTTCGTCGCTGGCCGGCTACCGGGCGGGCTTCGTCGCCGGGGACGCGGGTGTGGTCGCCGAGTTGCTGGCGGTGCGCAAGCACGCCGGGATGATCGTGCCGACCGCGGTGCAGGCCGCGATGGTCGCCGCGCTGGACGACGACGACCACGAGAAGGTGCAGCGGGAGCGCTACGCGCAGCGCCGCGCGGTCTTGCTGGCGGCGCTGCGCTCGGCGGGCTTCACCGTCGATCACTCCGAGGCCGGCCTCTACCTGTGGGCGAGCCGCGGTCAGGGCTGCCACGAGACCGTTTCCTGGCTGGCGCAACGCGGCATCCTGGTGGCTCCCGGTGATTTCTACGGTCCCGCGGGCGCGCAGCACGTGCGCGTCGCCCTGACCGCCACCGACGAGCGGATTGCCGCCGCGGCCCACCGCCTGGGTTAGCTTGCTATGGCGAGCAGACGCAAAATCCCCCAAATCACGGGGTGATAGGGGGATTTTGCGTCTGCTCGGCGGGAAGGGAGGGGGCGCTTGGCCGAGGTTCGGCGGGAGCGACCGGATAGATTGGTCAACCAGCGACGGGAGGGAAGACGATGAAGCGGATAGCGGCGATCCTGGTGGCGCTGGCCGGGGTGGTGTTCGCGGCCAACGGTTATCGCCCGTTCAGCAAGCGCGGTTATGGCGCGGGCTACGCGTTCGGCTACGGACTGTTCGCTTCGGAACTGCCGTTGTATGGGCTGGCCGCGCACGTCGCCGCCCTGGCCGCGGTAACTCCTCGGCGGTCGCCGCGGATAAGTCTGCTGAGTTGGGGGTTGGCCTGCGCATCCTGGCTGGCCCTGCTGGGGCTGCGTCGCGCCGGGCACACCGCCCAGGAGACGCTGACGGCGGCGCTGGACGAAGGGCTGGGTCCCGACCGCCGCACCGACGGGGCCGACCTGTGGAAGCGTCCGGCGCCCGATGGTGCGACGGCGAAGAAGCCGGGCCCGGCACGCATGCTGCGCATCTGGCGCGACTACGCCCACGACAGCGACATCAGCTACGGGGAGTTCGGTTCGCGCAACCATCTCGACATCTGGCGCCGCCCCGATCTCGACCGCGACGGGCGGGCGCCGGTGCTGTTGCAGGTGCACGGCGGTGCCTGGATGGTGGGAAACAAACGCGGACAAGCACATCCGTTGATGAGCCACCTGGCCGAGCTGGGCTGGGTCTGTGTGTCGGTGAACTACCGGCTCAGCCCGCGCTCGACCTGGCCGGACCAGATCGTCGACGTCAAACGGGCCATCGCGTGGACCAAAGAGCACATCGCCGAATACGGCGGCGACCCGAACTGGATCGCGATCACCGGCGGCTCGGCCGGCGGGCACCTGTCTTCGCTCGCCGCGCTCACCCCGAACTATCCGCTGTTCCAGCCTGACTTCGAAGACGCCGACACCCGGGTGCAGGCTGCCGTGCCGTTCTACGGGTTCTACGACTTCACCCGCGACGACGCGGTGCATCCGATGATGCACGCAATGATGGCCAAGCGCGTGTTCAAGCTCGGGCGGGCCGACATCGTCGAGCCGTTCCGGCTGGCTTCGCCCATCACCCACGTGTCCGAAGACGCGCCACCGTTCTTCGTGCTGCACGGCGTCAACGACTCGTTGATTCCGGTGGAGCAGGCCCGCAGTTTCACCGCGCGGCTCCGCGAGGTCAGCCGCCAGCCGGTCGTCTACGCCGAATTGCCCTGCGCGCAGCATGCTTTCGACATCTTCGGGTCGACCCGCGCGGCGCACACCGCGGTGGCGGTCGAGCAGTTCCTGGCCGAGGTATATGCCCCGTCTCGGGTGGAGAACCTACGCGCGGGATAGTCGACCCGGACCGCACACGCCCATGTCTTGAGCGCCAGGACCCGTCACGCTATGGCCACCCAGATGGTCTGCGCCGCCGCCAGAACGGCGAAAGCCGTGAGCAGGATGGTGTCCGTCGTGTGCAGCCGTGGGGAATCTGTTGTGCCCAACCGAAATTCGCGGGCGATGAGGAACAACGGAAACGAAACGCTGATCGCGACGGCGAATCCGGCGACGACGTAAAGCCACACGAATCTGATGTCGAGCTTTCTGGCCTCGATCACCATCAGGATGATGACCGCCAGGGCGAGCAGCAACAGGTCGGCCGTCAACGATCGGGACGCCGCTGTGACTTTGGCGTCCAGAGTGAAGTCGTGCAGAAAGCGCGCGGGCCGGTCGAAATACGCGAGATTCTGACTCCAGGTCGCGACGAGTGCGGCTACCGCGATGGCACCGTAGACGACGCAGAGGACCTTGCGTGACGTGGGCATGGGTAGCGCTTGATCGGCTCGGCCGGGAATTGTCATGCGCTCACGCTGGCATAAGAGCCCTCGACGCGCCAGCGTCCCCCGCCGTCAGTCGATGTGCGCGGGCGGGTCGGCGAGCGCCGGATCCCCGGGAGTCCGATCCGGACCCAGCACGTCGCAGTTCTTGACGGGCGTCAGGTAGGAACTGGCGCCGTGCGGAACCAGCTGGGCAACCCCCACGCATCGTTGCCAGGTGCCGTCCGGCTGAACGGGTCCATCGCACTTGCTGATGACGCCTCCGCCGTACACACAGCCGGCGGCGGCCGGCGCCGCCACGGCTACCGGCACCGCGGCCAGCAACAGGGCGGTCAGTCCTGCGACGATGCAGCGTTTCATGGTCGTCTCCCGTCAGCTCGCAGGCGGCGCGCAAGGATCGAGCTTCCGGGTGTCTACCCAACTGTTGGTCCGTTTATGCCGATCAGCTCAGCCGGCCACGCCCCAGTGCAACACACGGGAGGTGAACAGGACGAGCCCCAGCGACACCGAGGCGACGACCGACCAGTGCGATGACCGCGACAACCAGTGGGCGCCAACCGGTTCGGGTGATCTGCCGTTACTTACGCGGACTGCGCTCGTCGAGCAGGCTGATCACCTTGGCGGCGAGATCGTCGATGTCCGCGTCGGTGGTGTCGAGCACCAGGTCGGCTTCCTCCGGCGGCTCGTACGGCGCGTCCACACCGGTCAACCCCTTCAGCTCGCCCTTGCGTGCCCGCGCGTACAGACCCTTGGGGTCGCGGCGCTCGCATTCCTCCAGCGAGGTGGAGATGTGCACCTCGATGAACGGGAGTTTGGCGGCGTCGTTGAGCGCGCGCGCGGTCTCGCGGTCAGACTTCAACGGCGATACCAGCGAGGCCAACGCGACCACGCCCGCGTCGGCCAACAGGCGCGTCAAATGCCCTACCCGCCTGATGTTTTCGGTGCGGTCACCGGGGGAGAAACCCAGGTCGTCGGACAGCCCGTGTCGCAGGTTGTCCCCGTCGAGCAGGTAGGCGACGCGACCGGATTCGACGAGTGCGCGTTCCACGGCCACCGCGACGGTGGACTTGCCCGAGGCCGGCAGGCCGGTGAACCAGATCGTCGCACCCGGTTGGCCCGTCGCCTTCCAGCGGTGCTTGCGGTCCAACGCCGAAGGGTGCCAACGGATGTCGGTGCGCTGACTGGCACCAGGCTTGACTTCCCGCGCCTCGATGATGGTGCCGGCGCCGACGGTGTCGTTGGTGGTCTCGTCGATCAGGATGAACGCGCCGCTGTCCCGGTTGCCGGTATAGGGATCGGCGATGACGACCGAGCTGGTGCGCAACGTCACGGTGCCGATGTCGTTGAGCGTCAACTCGACCGGCTGGTCGATCTCGTCCAGGGTCTCCGGGTCCAGCCGCGAGTGCAGCTCCTGCACGGTGGTCCGCACGGTCTTGGTCGTCTGTTTCAACGCCAGCCGATCGCCGGCGCGCAGCGGATTGTCGATGAACCAGCACACATTGGCGTCCAATTCCCGGGCCAGCACCGGCGGAACCGCATCCTCGGCCCCGCTGACCAGGACGTCGCCGCGACCGACGTCGATGTCGTCCTCCAACTCGATGGACACCGAAAGCGGTGCGACAGCGGTGTTTCGGTCGTCATCGAGGGTGTCCAGAGCGGTCACCGTCGACTTGGTGCCGGCGGGCAGCGAGATCACCGGATCTCCGACGCTCAGCGTGCCCGCCGCCAGCCGGCCGGTGTAACGGCGGCGCTGCTGGTCGGTCGGGCGCGAGACCCACTGCACCGGCAGCCGCAGCCGGGACGCCTCAGCCTGCGGAGCGGCCAGTTCCACGCCTTCCAGATAGTCCAGCAGCGTGGGGCCGTCGTACCACGGCGTCCGGTCGGAGCGGTGCACCACGTTGTCGCCGTGCTTGGCCGCGAGCGGGATCACCTTGATGTCGACTTCGCCCAGCCGCGCCGCCACCTGGCCCAGTTGTTCTTCGACGTCGGAGAACTTGCCCTGGTCGAAGTCGATCAAATCGATCTTGTTGACGGCGGCCACAAAGTGCTTGATGCCCAACAGCTTTGCGATCCGGGCATGCCTGCGCGTCTGCCGCAGCACTCCTTCGCGCGCGTCGACCAGCAGCACCGCCACGTGCGCATTGGAGGCGCCGGTGAACATGTTGCGGGTGTAACGCTCGTGACCCGGTGTATCGGCCAGGATGTAGCTGCGCGTCTCGGTGGAAAAGAACCGGTACGCGACGTCGATGGTGATGCCCTGTTCGCGTTCGGCGCGCAGGCCGTCGGACAGCGCCGCCAGATCGGCCACGCCCTCCTCGTCGGTGACGGCTTCCAGATGGTCCAACGGCAGGCTGTCCGTGTCGTGCAGCAGCCGGCCGATCAGGGTGCTCTTGCCGTCGTCCACCGATCCTGCGGTGGTGATCCGCAGCAGCTGACGCGTTATTCCCTTGGGGTGTACGACTTTCTCGGCCTTGTCGGCGACAGTCATCAGAAATACCCTTCTCGCTTGCGGTCTTCCATCGCAGCGGCTGACGTGCGGTCGTCGGCGCGGGTCTCACCGCGCTCGGACACCGTCGCGGCCGAGATCTCACGGATGACGCCGGTGATGTCGGTGGCCTGCGAACGCACCGCGCCGGTGATGGTCAGGTCCCCGACGGTGCGGTAGCGCACCCATTCCTTGGCGGCTTTCTCCCCGTCCTGCGGGCTGGCGTATTCCGACACCGCCAGCAGGATGCCGTCCCGTTCGAACACCTCACGCTCGTGCGCGTAGTAGATCGACGGAATCTCCAGCTCTTCCAATTCGATGTAGCGCCAGACGTCGAGCTCGGTCCAGTTGCTCAACGGGAACACCCGGACCTGCTCGCCCTTCTTGATCCGGCCGTTGTAGAGCGACCACGGTTCCGGGCGCTGGGCACGCGGGTCCCACTGACCGAACTCGTCACGGAAACTGAGGATCCGTTCCTTGGCCCGCGCGCGTTCCTCGTCGCGTCGCGCGCCGCCGAAGGCCGCGTCGAAGCCGCCCTCCTCGAGGGCGTCGAGCAGGGTGCGGGTCTGGGCGCGGTTGCGCGAAGCCGACGGGCCCGGGTCGGGCACCCGGCCCTTGTCGATCGACTCCTGGACCGACGCGACGATCAGCTTGTGCCCCTCGCCGGTGACCCGCTCGTCGCGGAACTCGATCACCTCGGGGAAGTTGTGTCCGGTGTCGACGTGCATCACCGGGAACGGCAGCGGCAACGGGCGAAATGCCTTCTCCGCCAACCGAAGCAACACGATCGAGTCCTTGCCGGCGGAGAACAGCAGCACCGGCCGCTCCAGTTCGGCGACGACTTCGCGGATGATGTGCACCGCTTCGGCTTCCAGCAGCCTCAGCTCGTCGACGTGCAACGTGTCTGTCGGAGCGCTCATGTGGGGAGCCCCTCTCTTTCGGCATCGGTCCGATAGCGGTCCACCCACTCGTCGGAACGCTGGTCGGCCTGACGCTGGAGCACCGGTTCGGGCGCCAGTCGCGGGTCCAGACCCAGCTCTTCGAGGATGTGGCCGACGACCTGAGTCAGGTTGCGCCACAACACCGGATAGGAAATCTCGATCGGTTTGACGTTTTCTTCGGCAAACCAGTTCTGCCAGCCTTCCTCCTGCGCCCGCAGCATCTTGACCACGTGCGCGATCGCGCCGGCATGGTAGGTGGCGCGCGCATCGCGGACCGGGTCGGGCCGTCCGCGCCACACCCGGGTCTGCACCGCGCGCCAGAACGACACCGCCTGCGAGATGACGTCGGGCCGGTGGATGTGGATGAGCAACGGGTCCTCGCCGACGACGTCACGGATCGCGGACAACAAACCGTCGCCCGACCGGTCGGGCAGGCCGGCCGCCCGGTCCAGCAACAGCGGCGTCTGATTCCACATCAGCTTGCCGCCCCACACCCCGTTCGGCGTGCGGCCGACGGTGCGGATGTAGTCGCGCCAGATCTCCGCCGGTGCGAGGTCGGGCTTTCCCTCGTCGAGCGGGTCCAGCAGGCTCAGGATCGACTCGTCGTCCACGTCGGCGAACCACTGCCGCGGCTGTGGGGACTGACTGGTGGAGGGCAGGTACTGGAAGAACTCCTGCGGCTCGCCGGCCACGCCGGTCGCGCGCAGCGATTCGACCAGCAGCGTGCTCCCGCTGCGCTGGGATGCCAGCACCAGATATGACGACGGATGATCGGCCACGAACCGAAGCCTAACCGCAGGCAAAACCGCTGCAACTCTTGCAGTTACGCTCAGCCTGAGAATAACTATTGCCCGAACAGCGCCGCTGTCTGGGAAAACCTCAGGCCGACGGCTCGGTTGCCCGTAAACCCAGCGAAAACAACAGGCGCGCCTCGGGATCACTCAGCGAGGTCGACAGCACCTTCTCGATTCGGCGCACCCGGTATCGAACCGTGTTCGGGTGCACCTGCAGGCGCAGCGCCGCGGCGGCGACGTCGCCGAAACAGTCCAGGTAGACGCGTAGCGTCTCGGCCAGCATCGGATCCCGGTTGCGCAGGGTGCGGATCCGGGGATCGACGAGTCGTTCGTCGGCGCCGATCAGGGTGACGATCTCGTCGAGCAGCACCGTGGTGCGCGCTTCGGCCAGCGAGGTGACCCGGCCGATGGTGCCGGGGTGGCGCTCGGCGCTGTCGAGTACCCGGTCCACCTCGATGCGGGCTTCCGATACCGCGGCCAGGCCCGGGACCGGCGCGGCGATGGCCGCGCGCAATTCGACGCCGATTTCGGTGCGTAGCGCGGCGATGGTGCCGCGCACCCAGGACGGGATCGACCGGGCTGCGCCGAGCTGCGGTAGCAGGACGTAGACCCGGGACCCGTTGGATGCGAGCTGCGCATCGTGCCGAAAAGCGTTGGCGCTCAGTGCCAAGACGTCGGCGAGGCGCGTCTGGCGGTCGCCGGGCGCGAGGGTGTCCCAGCCGATCAGCACGCCGTCGCCCGCTACCGGCAGGCCGAGTTCGACGGCGATGTCGGTCACCGCGCCGCCGTCGGTCAGGCCGAGTAGCTGCTGCACCCGCAAGGTGTGGGTGGACGGGCGGGCCGCCAAGCGCGACATGATCCGGGCGGCCAGGACCGCGGCCCCGCGCAGCATCTCCTCGGCGTCCTCGGCCAGCGACTGTGACCCCTGCTGCACCCAGATGGTGCCGGTGAACACACCGTTTTCGTGGATGCCGATGGCCAGGCGCGGCCGCAGACCCAAGTTCGGGCGCTCGGCCACCCGCACCACGTCGTTTCCCTTCCGCAGCGCGTCGAAGATGCCCGCTCGACCGATCCACTGCAGATGCTCGGGCGGGCCGGCGCGGCCCAGGATCGACAGCCGGCGCAACTCGTCGGCTTCGTCGTTGGAGGCCGAATAGGCCAGCACGTGCGACTGGGCGTCTTCGATGCTGACCATCCCGTGAATGCGGTCGGCCAGGGACTGCGCCAGCCCGAACAGGTCGGAGCCGGAATCCTGCTGCTGATCGGAAGGGCCGTGCGCCAACACGCGGTTGACCAGCTGGTAGATCCGCTCCCACCGGGCCCGCGGCTCGACGGCCACGACCGCGGCACCGGCCCGCACTGCCGCCGCCACCACCGGCGCCGACGGTTCCTTGACGAAGACCGCCACGGGCGCGTGGGCGGGTGCGGCGATCCAGCGCACCGCGTCGTCGTCGCCGACACCGAGCAGGAAGAAGGCGTCGGCCGAGCCGGCTGCGGCGGCCAGACCCAGTCGCACGTCGTCGGTATCGATCAATGCCGCGCTGGCCACCGGAAGGTCCAGGCCCCGCGGCGCGGCGACCAGGCGCACCATGGTCGCGTCCAGGGCCAGCAGCAAATGGCCGAGTCCGACGCCGGACCGCATGTTGTCCGATGCTACTAGCAACAGCAGCAGTTGTTGGCTGATCAGCCAACCGATCGAGGCGCTGCGGCGCGGATCCTGACCTGCATGGACGCCATCACCCAGGTACCGATGCCGGCCAACGAGCCGGTGCACGACTACGCGCCGAACTCACCCGAGCGCACCCGGCTGCGCACCGAACTGGCTGCGCTGGCCGGTAACCCGGTCGAGCTGCCGCATGTCATCGCGGGCCGGCACCGGATGGGCGAGGGCGAGACGATCGACGTCGTCCAGCCGCACCGGCACGCCGCCAGACTGGGCACGCTGTCCAACGCCACCCACGCCGACGCCGCCGCCGCGGTCGAAGCGGCGATGACCGCGAAGGACTCCTGGGCGGCGATGCCGTTCGACGAACGTGCGGCGATCTTCCTGCGGGCCGCCGACCTGCTGGCCGGGCCGTGGCGGGAAAAGATCGCCGCGGCCACGATGCTCGGCCAGTCCAAGTCGGTGTACCAGGCCGAGATCGATGCACCCTGTGAGCAGGTCGATTTCTGGCGGTTCAACGTCGCGTTCGCGCGACAGATCCTGGCGCAGCAACCGATCAGTGGTCCGGGGGAGTGGAACCGCAGCGACTACCGCCCGCTCGACGGTTTCGTCTATGCGATTACGCCGTTCAACTTCACCTCGATCGCCGCGAACCTGCCGACCGCGCCGGCGCTGATGGGCAACACCGTGGTGTGGAAGCCGTCGATCACGCAGACGCTGTCGGCGTATCTGACCATGCGACTGCTGGAGGCCGCCGGGTTGCCGGCCGGGGTGATCAACCTGGTCACCGGCGACGGTCTGGCGGTGTCCGACGTCGCGCTGGACGACCCGCGGCTGGCCGGCATCCACTTCACCGGGTCGACGGCTACCTTCCAACACCTGTGGCGCCAGGTTGGGGCCAATATCGGCCGCTACCACAGCTATCCGAGGTTGGTGGGGGAGACCGGCGGCAAGGACTTCGTGCTTGCGCATGCCTCCGCGCGGCCAGATGTGTTGCGTACGGCCCTGATTCGCGGTGCGTTCGACTACCAGGGCCAGAAGTGCTCGGCTGCCTCGCGGGCTTTCGTCGCCCACTCGGTGTGGCAGCGGATGGGTGACGAGTTCCTTGGTGCGGTTGCCGAATTGACCTACGGCGACGTCACCGAGCTGTCCAACTTCGGCGGCGCGCTGATCGACCGTCGCGCGTTCGTCAAGAACGTCGACGCCATCGAACGGGCGAAGGGTGCCACCGGTGTCACTGTCGCGGTCGGCGGCGAATACGACGACAGTGAAGGGTATTTCGTGCGGCCCACCGTGCTGCTGTCCGACGACCCGACCGACGAGGCATTCGCGACCGAGTATTTCGGGCCGCTGCTGTCGCTGCACGTCTACCCGGACAGCCAGTACGAGCGGATCCTCGACGTCATCGACACCGGATCCCGGTATGCGTTGACAGGCGCGATTATCGCCGACGACCGTGAAGCGGTGCTGACCGCTTCGCGGCGGCTGCGGTTCGCGGCGGGTAACTTCTACGTCAACGACAAGCCGACCGGGGCGGTGGTCGGACGCCAGCCGTTCGGTGGCTCACGCGGATCCGGGACCAACGACAAGGCCGGGTCGGCGCTGAACCTGATGCGCTGGACGTCGGCGCGCACCATCAAGGAGACGTTCGTCCCGGCCATCGAGCACGCGTATCCGCACATGGGCGCCGATTTGGGTTCTTCCTGCCAGCGTTGACGCATCGATCGTGAGGTTAGGGCGTTGAGAGTGAGCGTGTGGCGTTGAGAGTGAAGGTGCGGCGTTGAGAGTGAAGGTGCGGCGTTGAGAGTGAACTCAGGGCGGCGAAATCGCGGGCGGTTTCACGCGGTCGATGCAACAGTGGGTGGGTTAGACAGTAGTTCGTCGAGAGCTTGGGCGGGTGTTTTCCAGTCCAGTGTTTGGCGTGGTCGGTTGTTGAGTTTGGCGGCGACGTAGTCGAGGTAGTCGGCGGGAAAGACCGATAGGTCGGTGCCTTTGGCAAACCATTGGCGCAGTAGCCCGTTGGTGTTTTCGTTGGTGCCCCGCTGCCATGGTTTGTGCGGATCACAGAAGTAGATGTCGAGGTCGATGGCCTCGGCGATGGCCGCGTGGTTGGCCATTTCTTTGCCTTGGTCCCAGGTCAGGGTGCGGCGCAGCATCGCGGGCAGCTCGGACATCTTGGCGATGATGGCCTCTTGAACGGCCAGGGCTGTGTGGTTGTCGGGCAGGTGCAGTAGCAGCGTGTAGCGGGTGCTGCGTTCGACCAGGGTGCCGATCGCCGAGCCCGATTCGGTACTGCCCAGAATCAAGTCGCCTTCCCAGTGACCGGGCACCGCGCGGTCGGCCACCTCCGGTGGGCGCTCGCTGATGTTGATCATGTCTTTGATGCGCCCGCGGCGCTCGCCGGGACTGTTGCGGGGTTTGCGCATCGCCCGCCCGGTGCGCAGGCAGCGGTGGACATCGCGGCGCAAATTACCCCGCCCTTGGACATAAATCGCCTGGTAAATCGCCTCGTAGGACACGCGCATCTCCGGGTCGTCAGGAAAATCACGGCGCAACATCGTCGCGATCTGGCCGGGACTGTGGAAATCGTCTAACCGAGTCTGCACCTCATCGTGTAACCGCTGGCTTGTGGCTAGCTTGCTCTGCTTGGGCCGCCGGGACCGCGCCTCGGCGCGGGTTTGGGCCACCACCGCCCGATACGGGACCTGTGCGGTCTGTCCGCTCTGGTTGGCGCCGAACGCTTCTTTACGCCGATACCCCGACTTGCGCCCGTCGTAGCGGTTAACGGTGCCGTTGAGATCGATCTCGCGCTTGATCGTCGAGGCCGGCCGGCCCAACCGCTTTCCCATGGATTGCAGGGACTCATTTGTCCTTACACCGATTTCGATCGCGACGCGGTCTTCAAAACTCAACCGCGGCCGAGGTCCGCAGGTCTTGGGTTCACACAGTCGTGGTTTCACCCCTCCAGCATCAGCAAACCAGCGCAAACCCGAGCGCTCCGACACACCGGCCGCAACCCCAGCGTCCGCGGGCGCCAACCCATCGCCGATGTGAACCCAGAATTGACGTACCGTCGACCCCAACGCGGGAACTCCCATAACAACACTCCTGATCAGATGTGTTGCATCGATCCCTTGAACCGAAGGCGATCTGGCCGCCCAGGCTTCACATTGAAAGCCGTGGCTTCACAATCAAAGCCGTGGCTTCACATCCAAAGCCCCGACTTCACAATGAAAACCGTGGCTTCACACCCGAGCGTGTTCAACGAGGCCGAATGCTGCGGGCGGGCCGCGCGCGGTCGTCGGCAAAGCCGCGCACCACGTGCGCGCTGACGAACTCGGCGACAACGTCGGGATCGTCCATATCGCGTATTGGCGAGGCGGTGCTGAACAACGAGAACAGGATCCGCGCGAACCATTCGCCGGCCGACTCCACGTCGAGGTCCTTGCGCACCTCGCCGGTGATCTTCGCCGCAGACAAGTAGGGAGCGAAGAAGTCGACGCATTCACGCAACAGCACCGCGGCGTCCTTGGTGAGGAGCAGGCTGATCGCGTCTTCGTCGAAGTACTCCTCGGAGGCGATCGCCCGGCGCGCCTGGGTGACGAAAACCGCTGCGTTAGCGAGTTTTTCCTCGAGCGAGGAGCCGGGGTTCATCGCTCTGGTCATTTCCCGGTAGAACTGCTCGGAAGCGTGCTCCGCGCAGGCCTCCAGGATGGCCCCTTTGTCGGAGAAGTATTCGTAGATCGTGCTGCGCGATATGCCCGCCTCCCGGGCGATGTCGACGATCGTCGTCTTCAGCAGCCCGTGTTTACGGAAACACGCATACGCGGAATCGAGGATGAGTTCCCGCGTATCGGTCGCTTGGGCCTGGGTCATCGGGCCTACCCGTCCCGGGCGAGAATGAGCCCGCTGGTGGGCACCCCGGTACCCGAGGTGACCAGCACATGCTCGACGTTTTCGACCTGGTTGTAGGAAGTGCCCCGCACCTGCCGAACGCCTTCGGTGATCCCGTTCATGCCGTGAATATAGGCCTCGCCGAG
Organism: Mycobacterium sp. NGS22; assembly: GCF_059813095.1. Lineage (NCBI taxonomy): Bacteria > Bacillati > Actinomycetota > Actinomycetes > Mycobacteriales > Mycobacteriaceae > Mycobacterium > Mycobacterium sp. NGS22. The sequence goes on along the minus strand of NZ_JCALDY010000001.1, from coordinate 325,321 downwards.
CAGGCCGCCGTTGGTGTTGATCGGGAATTCACCGCCCAGCGACAATCGCTCGACGGTGGCGAAATCCTTGGCCTCGCCGCGTCCGCAGAAGCCGAGTTCCTCGAGTTGGGTGAACACGAACGGCGTGAAATGGTCGTAGATGAAGGCGGTTTGGATGTCTTGCGGTTTCAGGCCCGAATCGCGCCACAGCCGGTCGGCGACGACGCCCATCTCCGGCAACCCGGTGATGTCCTGGCGGTAGTAGCTGGTCATCATCTCGCCGTCGGCGGCGGCGCCCTGGGCAGCCGCCGTGATGATCGCCGGCGGCTGGCGCAGATCGCGGGCCCGTTCGGCGCTGGTCACCACCAGCGCGACACCGCCGTCGCTCTCCTGACAGCAGTCCAGCAGGCGCAGCACCGGTTCGACGATCCAGCGCGAGTTCTGGTGGTCTTCCAACGTGATCGGACGCTCGTAGAACCAGGCGTCGGGGTTGCGGGCGGCGTGCGCGCGGTCGACGACGGCGATCCGGCTGAAATCCTCGTTGGTGACCCCGTAGGTCGACATGTACCGCTGGGCGTGGAGCGCCACCCAGGCGGCCGGTGTGATCAGTCCGAAGGGTGCGTAATGCGCCATGAACAAGGGAGTTTCGGCGCTGGTACGTCCACTGCCGCCGAACCGGAACCCGGATCGCTCGTTGAACGCCCGCCAGCACACCACCACATCGGCGACGCCGGTCGCGACCGCCATCGCGGCATGCACGACGGTGCCGGCCGCCGCGCCGCCGCCGTGATGCACGCGGGAAAAGAAGCTCAGGTCGCCGATGCCGACGTTGCGGGCGATGTCGATCTCGTCGCTGGAGTCCATGGTGAAGGTGACCATGCCGTCGACGTCACTGGGTGCCAGGCCGGCGTCGTCGATCGCGGCACTGACTGCCTCGCAAGCCAATTGGAGTTCACTGCGGCCCGACTCCTTGGAGAACTCGGTCTGGCCGATGCCGGCTATGGCACAACGTCCCGGCAAAGCGCTCATGCGCCCGCCCCGTCGAGCAGGCTGAGCACGGCAGTGCCCGAGACGTGGTCGCCGAGGTTGTTGGAACCCCGGAAGGTCACCTCGACGAAGTTCTCGCCGTCCGTACCAGCGTTCTTGGCGGAGACGGTACCGGCGAAGCTCAGCGTGGAGCCCGGAAAACACGGCACCCCAAGCCGAATCGCGAGATTCTTGACCATCGCCTCGGGTCCGGCCCAGTCGGTGAGGAACCGGACGCAGTACCCGTTGGTGGTCAGGATGTTCATGAACAGGTCCGGGGAGCCCTGCTTCTTGGCGTAGTCGCGGTCGTGGTGCACCGGCATGAAGTCACGCGACGCGATCGCCCCAGCGACGATCTTCGTTGTGTCAATGGGGATTTCGAGGGCGGTGACGTCGTCGCCGACCTCGATGTCGGCCCACTTCAACGTGGTCGTGCGACTGGCGGTGGTCGTCATCTACAGTCCTTCCGAGTATATCGAGCCCAGGCGCGCGAGCTGTTGGGAAGCCGGGCCGAGGGTGAGCTCGTTGTGCTTGGCCCACAGGAAGTAGCGGTGCAAAGGATAGGTGGTGTCGATCCCGATGCCACCGTGGACGTGCTGAGCGGTTGCGGTCACCCGCGCGCCGGCTTCGGCGGCCCAGAACTTCGCAATGCGCGCCGCCCGGTCGGCCGGCTGCTCATTCGCGATCAGCCACGCCGCGTGCCAGGTGGTCCAGCGGATCGCCTCGACGTCGATGAAGGCGTCGGCCATCCGCTGTTGGACCGCCTGGAAACTGCCGATGGGCCGGCCGAATTGTTCACGCCCGGTGGTGTATTCGGCGGCGATGTGCAGCGCGCGATCGGCGACACCGAGCTGGATGGCGCACAGCGCGGCCAGCGCCCGGGTGTACAGCGACTCGACCGAGGCGCCTTCGAGGCGGTCGCCGCCGGAAACCGTTGCGCCATCCAGGAACACGTCGGCGTGGGGTTCGCGGTCGGTGGTCGACACCGGCCGGACCTCGACGCCTGGGTCTTCGGTGGCCAGCAGGAACAGGCCGACGTCCCCGTCGTCGATGGTGGCCGGGATCAGCACTGTGTCGGCGAGTTGGCCTGCCGGAACCAGTTCCTTGGCACCGTCCAGGCGCCAGCTCGCACCGTCGCGGCGCGCAGTCGTGGCCGGGCGAGTCGGGTCGGATCGGCCCGGTTCGGCCAGCCCCGCACTCAGGATGCGGTTGCCGGCAACGACTTCGGGTAGCAGGCGCTGCTGTTGTTCTTCGGTGCCGTGTCGGGCAATCGGATCGGCCCCCAGCACCAGCGTCGCGTAGGCCGGCACCGGCGCCACGCTCCACCCGACCTCGGCCAGCAGCACACCGAGTTCCACGAAGCCACCGCCGTTGCCGCCGTACGCTTCCGGCAGTGCGGTTCCCAACAGGTCGACGGCAGCGAGTTCTTTCCACAGCGCCTCGTCGTAGCGGGCCTCGCCCGCCTCCAGTTCGGTCAACCGCTCCGGTGTGGCCCGGCGCTCGAAGATCTCGCGGGCCAGCTTCGAGATGGTTTCCTGTTCCTCGGTGAAGGTGAAGTCCATGTTCTATCCGCTCGGCCGGAACTGGTGCAGCACAAGGTCTTCCTGAGCCTTCCTGGACACGCCTTCGAAGGCCTCGAAGTAGATTTCGACCGGCATCCCGACCGTCACGTCGGACGGGTCCACATCGGTGAGGTTCGACACCAGCCGCACCCCCTCCTCGAGTTCGACCAGCGCCACGATGTAGGGGTAGTCGAAGAACGGGACGCGCGGCTGATGCGGCAGCACGTAGCTGTAGACGGTGCCCCGTCCGGACGCCTCGACGGTCTCCCAGTCCAGCGAGCGGCACTGCGGGCACATCGGCCGGGGCGGGTGCCGCAGCACGCCGCAGCCTGCGCAACGCTGGATCAGCAGCTTGTGGTCCCGCAGACCGTTCCAGAAGAACTCGGTGTCCGGACTGATCGCCGGCGCCATCCGGGTCGCCATCAGCGCTCCGGCCTGAATCGCAGCACCCGGAATCGCTGCCGCCCCAACACTTCCCCGTCCTGGTTGGTGTAGGTGGTCAGCCAGGTCAGGAAGAATCCGGTGCCCAGCGCGGTCTTCTTCTCGTCCGACACCGACTCGTAGACCGTTGTCGAGCTGATCTGATCGCCCAGTCGCGGATACCGTTCGATCTCGAATTCGGAGTTGGTGGCTACGGTGCTGCTGTACCCGGCCTCGTCGAGAAACGCCGTCGGATTGCTCTTGATCTCGATGGGCGCACCGCCGCGGTCGCCGATCCCTTCCAGCTTCGGCGACGGCATCGTCCAGGTCTGCAGCATCACCGGCGGTGAGACGATACCGCCGAAGCGGGACGTCGCCGCGAAATCGGGATCGATGTACACCGGGTTCAGGTCGTCCATGGCATACGCCCAGTGCCGGATCATCGGCTGGTTGACCGGATCCGGTGCCACCGAAGGCTTTCCGCTGCCCCCGGTCGGTCTGTCGACCAGCCCGCGCAGCTTGGCCAGAAGTTCTGCGTCCGTCATTTAACCTGCCTTTTCTGTTGTGGCGCGAAGGTCACGTGGTGCCCGCGGCATGCCCAACCCGGCCATGGCGATGATGTCACGCTGGATCTCGTTGGCGCCGCCACCGAACGTGTTGATGACGGCCTGCCGGTACGCCGTTTCCAGGGCGCCACGAAGCGGAGCGTCGGCACCACGGCGCACCCCGTTGCCGTCGAGGACCTCGAGCAGCTGGCGGGCGACCTGCTGGGTGAGCTCGGTGCCGAAGACCTTGGCGGCAGAGGCTTCTCCCATGTTGAGTACGCCTTTGGTCATCGCGGCGTTCACCCGCAAATTCACCAATTTGTATGCGGCGACCTGTGCTTCGACCCTGGCCAGCGCGAGCTGCACCCACGGCTGGTCGATCACCCGGGCACCGTCGAGCTCGGTGGATTCGGCCCAGGCCAGCGTCTTTTCGAACAGCGGCTCCAGCGCACCCAGATTGCCCAGGGCGGCGCGCTCGAAATTCAGCTGGGTGGTGATCAGCTGCCAACCCTGGTTCTCCTCGCCCACCAGTGCGCTCACCGGCACCCGCACATTGTCGTAGAACGTGTAGAAGGTCGAGATGCCCGGCATGGTGTGCAGCGGCTGCCAGGAGAACCCCGCTGACGACGTCGGCACGATCAGGATCGAAATGCCTTTGTGTTTCTTGACGTTCGGGTCGGTGCGGGCAGCGAGCCAGATGTAGTCGGCGTAGGCGGCGCCGCTGGTGAACATCTTCTGGCCGTTGATCACGTACTCGTCCCCGTCGCGCACCGCCGTGGTGCGCACCGAGGCCAGGTCGCTACCGGCACCGGGCTCGGAGTAGCCGATGGCGAACTCGACGCTGCCGTCCAGGATGGCCGGCAGAAACTTCTGCTTCTGCTCCTCGCTGCCGCGCTGCATCAGCGTCGGGCCCACGGTATTGAGCGTCACCAACGGGATCGGCGCGCCGGCCCGTCGCGCCTCTTCAGCGAAGATGAACTGCTCGATCGCCGAGAAACCCTGTCCGCCATATTCTTTCGGCCAGCCCACGCCGAGCAGGTCGGCGGCGGCCAGCGCACGGACGCACTCCCGCACGGCGGGGCCGCCCTCGATGTTCTTGCCGATCGCTGCGACGCGTTCGGGGGTCATCACCTGTTGCAACGTGGCGCGCATCTCCGCACGCAGTTGTTGTTGCTGCGGGGTGTATTCCAGTTCCATCGCTAGGCTCCCAACCGGACCGGCATGCGCTTCACCCCGGGAACCATCGTGGCCTTCATCCGGTCGACGTCACCGACAAGTTCGAGTCGCGGGAAGCGACGCAACAACTCGTCGAACAACACGGTCGCCTCCAGTCGCGCCAATTGCGCGCCGATGCAGGAATGTTCGCCGCAGCCGAAGGCGATGTGCGGATTGGGGTGGCGGGTCACCTTGAATTCCTCGGAGTCACTGCCGAATACGTCCTCGTCGCGGTTGGCCGACCCGTAGAGCATCGTCACCACTTGGCCCTCGAGAATCCGCTGGCCGCGGATCTCGGTGTTGGCGGTCGCAACCCGAGACATGCTGACCACCGGGCTGTTCCAGCGCAGCATCTCCTCGACCGCGACGGGGATCAGGGTGGGATCCTGTGTCAGCAGCCGGCATTGGTCGGGATGGTTGATCAGGGCCAGGGTGCCCAGCGCGATCAGGTTTCGCGTGGTCTCGTTGCCCGCCACCAGCAACAGGAACGCGAAGTTCAGCAGGTCTTCGTCGGTGAGCCGGTGTTCGTCGATCTCGGCCTGGGCCAACACCGATAGCAGGTCGTCGCGCGGGTCGGTGCGGCGTGCCGCGATCAGTTTCTGGAAGTACTCGAACAGCTGGCCCATGGCCACGAACGCGTCGAGTTCGATCTCGGGGTCGGCGGTCCCGGTGGCCGCATCCGACCAGGCGCGAAACTGCTCCCAGTCCTCGGCGGGCGCACCGATCAGCTCGGCGATCATCCGGGTGGGCAGCGGCGCGGCGATCTCCTCGGCGAACTCGTGCACCGAACCGGGTTCGACGTGATCGAGGATGCCGCGCACGATTTCACGGATCTTGGGCTCGAGGACTGCGACCCGACGGCGGGTGAACCCGGCGTTGATCAGCTTGCGCATCTGTCGGTGCCGGGGCGGGTCGGTGAAGATCAGATTGCCCTCCTGCACCGGGTTCGGCATCTCCGGGTCGGGAATGCTGATGCCTTTGGTCGAGGTGAACAGGGCCGGGTTGCTCGAGACGAACCGGATGTCCTCGTATTTGAGCAACGCCCAGAACTTGGTCTCGTCGTTCCAGTGCACCGGCGACGTCGCGCGCAACTCCCGGTAGGCCGGGTACGGGTCACCGGCATAGAAGTCAGGGGAGTGCAAGGGGAAGTCGGTACGCACGGCTGGCGTCCCTCCGATCCGACACATTGAGCCAAAGTGTCTTGTGCAATGTGTCTACTCTGCGAGCGGCTGCGCTGTCAATACGCATCCAACACACCGAAAAGTGCGCAAAATCCGCCCATTCCATGATTGACGCCCGAGTCCGACAGGTGTACACCAGGGGGATAGATGACCGACTGGGGTGAGGAAGCAGATGGCTGCGGTACCGGCGCTCGTTGACACCTACCAGCTCTACATCGACGGACGCTGGGTGGAACCCGAGGACGGTCGCTACGACGACATCTCGCCGGCCACCGAGCAGACCATCGCCAGCGCCCCAGACGCCAGCGTCAGCCAGGTCGCCGAGGCGATCGGTGCCGCGCGCCGGGCATTCGACGAGGGCCCCTGGGGCGCCAGCACGCCCGAGGTACGCGCGACGTGCCTCAATCAGCTCGGGGAGGCCCTACTCAAACACGCCGACGACTTCTTCGCGCTGTCCCAGCAGGAATGGGGCTGCATCGAGAACGAGCGGTTGATGCAGGTCGACGGCGCGGCGTTCATGTCCATGCACGCCGCCCAGCTGGCCACTCAGTTGGCCGACGAAGCCGTGACCGGTATCGGGGCCGGAACCACTTTGCTGCGGCACGAACCGCTGGGTGTGGTGTCGATCCTGACGCCGTGGAACTTTCCGCATTGCCTCAACGTGATGAAGCTCAACCACGCGCTGGCGGCCGGTGACACCGTCGTCCTCAAACCGTCGCCACTCACGCCACTGGCCGGGCTGGCCCTGGCGCGGCTGATCGAAGAGCACACCGACATCCCGCCCGGTGTGGTCAATGTCGTCACCCCGTCGGGTGTCGAGGCGGCCAAACTGCTCACCACCGACCCCCGGATCGACATGGTCAGCTTCACCGGCAGCTCGGTGGTCGGGCGGCAGGTGATGTCCGCCGCCGGCGACACCCTCAAGCGGATCCTGCTGGAACTCGGTGGCAAGTCGGCGTGCGTCATCCTCGACGACGCCGACGTCACTGACGAGATGTTGCAGCAGATGCTGTTCGACTGTTGCTCGCTGCACGCCGGGCAGGCCTGCATCCTGCAAAGCAGGCTGCTGCTGCCGGATTCACTGCACGACGACGTCGTCGACCGGTTGGTGTCGATGGCCCGCGCGGTGAAGGTGGGCGACCCGACCGACCCGGGCGTGCAGATGGGTCCGTTGATCAGCGACGCGCAGCGCGAGCGGGTGGCGAACCACGTCGCCGGCGCACTCGACGAGGGAGCCAAGTTGGTGACCGGCGGCGGACGCCCGGCCGGCCTGGACGTAGGGTTCTACTTCGAGCCGACGATCCTGACCGACGTGCAGCCGAATTCGGTTATCGCACAAGAGGAAGTGTTCGGGCCGGTGCTGAGCGTGGTCCGCTACCGCGACGACGACGACGCGGTCGCGATCGCGAACAACTCGCGCTACGGCCTGTCCGGGGCGGTCTGGAGCGGCGATGTGGACCGCGCCGTCGGCGTCGCCCGCCGCATCCGGACCGGGCAGGTTGCGGTCAACGGCTGCGGTGCCGGGGCCGCGCCGTTCGGCGGCTTCAAACTGAGCGGTCTGGGCCGCGAGGGTGGCGGCATCGGCGGGGTGCACCAGTACATGGAGCCGATGGCCATCGGAGTTCCCGCGTGACGGGACCCCTTGCGGGGCTGCACGTCGTCGAAATCGCTACCGAGATCTCCGGCCCCTACGCCACCAAGCTTATGGTCGACCTGGGCGCCGACGTCGTCAAAATCGAGCCACCGGCCGGGGATCCGCTGCGCCGCTGGGGGCCCTTTCCGGGTGCAGCCCCCGACCCCGAACGCAGTGGGCTGTTCGAGTACCTCAATGCCGGAAAGCGTTTCATCACACTGGATTTGAGCCAACCGGCCGATCTCGAGACCGCGCGTGAGCTGATCGCGGGGAGCCACGTCCTGGCCGAGAATCTACCGCCCGGGACGCTGCGGAAATACGGACTCGATGGGCTGACGCAGCTCAATCCAAATCTGGTGCGGCTCAGCATTTCTCACTTCGGTCACTGCGGGCCGTGGTGGGACCGCGCGGCGTCGGCGCTGACCATGCAAGCGGTGTCGGGCTGGATCAGCCACCGGGACCCGCAGCGACCGCCGGTACAGGCCGGTGCCCGGATCTCGGAGTACGTGGCCGGCGTCTACGGGGCGCTGGGTGCGCTGACGGCCCTGCGGCTAGCTTCCGGAGCGGTCAGACACGTCGACGTCTCGGAGTTCGAGTCGCTTCTGTCGACGCTGCCGTATCCGATGCTGATGGCCGAGCGGATGAAAAGCCTTGGCCTGCCGCCGAATATCCGCGCGGCGCCGATGCTGGGTGTGGTGCGCGCCGCCGACGGTTGGGTGGGCATCAACTGCCTGACCGGACAGCACTGGCTGGACGTGTGCGCGATGCTGGGCCTGCCCGAGTTCGGTGAGCACCAGATCGCCATCATGATGGGCGGCCCGGAGCGCGCCGAGTTCTTCGCCAAGGCCGAGCCGCTGCTGGCCGCCCAAACCGTCGCCGAGCTCGTCGAACTCAGCCAGGCGATGCGGATCCCGGCCGCTCCGGTCAACGACGGCGCCACCGTGCTGGATTCGCCGCAGTACGCCAAGCGCGGTTTCTTCGTGCAGGGCAACGGATTTCGGCGACCCGGCGCACCCTTCCGGATGGGCGCGAGCACGTCGGCACCCGCGCCGCCGACGGCGCCCACAGGCGCATTGCCGTTTGCCGGACTGCGGGTGCTGGACCTGAGCACGTTCTGGGCGGGGGCGTATCTGACCTGCTACCTGGGCGCGTTTGGCGCCGACATCGTCAAGGTCGAATCCATCCAGCGCCCCGACGGGCACCGCTACTCCGGCGCCTACCCGTTCGAGGGCGACGACTGGTACGAGCGCAGCGCGCTGTGGCAGGCCACCAACCTCAACAAGAAGGACCTCACGCTCGACCTCGGTTCGGCGGCCGGACGCGACATCGCCCACCGGCTGGCCGCGCAGGCCGACGTCGTCGTGGAGAACTTCTCCCCGCGCGTGGTCGAACAGTTCGGTCTGGACTACGACTCGCTGGTGAAGCTGAAACCCGACGTGATCGCGGTTCGGATGCCCGGCTTCGGACTGGACGGGCCCTGGCGCGACTACGTGGGCTGGGCGCTGAATATCGAGCAGACGTCGGGGATGACCGCGGTGACCGGATACGCCGAGGGGCCGCCGTGCAACCTGCAGGGCCCGGCCGATCCCATCGTCGGGATGCACGCCGGAGTGGCGTTGCTGGCCGCGCTCGAACACCGCCGCCGCACCGGCGAAGGCCAGTTGGTCGAGATCGCTCAGATCGAGGTCGCCGCCTGTGTGACCGCCGAACCGGTGATCGAGTACTCGATGAACGGTGTGGTGCGCCCGCGCGAAGGCAACCGCCGGCGCGGCTGCCTGCAGGGCGTCTATCCGACGAAGGACGAGGCCTGGGTGGCGGTGTCGCTGCCCGACGACGGAACGCTCGACCACGACACGTTCGACGAACTCGTCACCGGCTGGACCCGCACCCTGCCCGCCGATGCCGTCGTCGAAACCCTTCAGGGACAAGGGGTTGCGGCTGAGCGCGTGGCCACCGGCGACCGGATGTACGACTTCGCCCAACTGGACGCGCGGGATTTCTACGAGGATTTCGAGCACCCGGTCACCGGGCTGCGCCGCTTCCCCGGCTGGCCGTTTCGCATCGCCCCCGGACCCGAGCGGCACCACCGCAGCGCGCCGCCGACGCTCGGCCAGCACAACGACGAACTGCTGCGCGGCTTGGGGCTGTCCGACGACGAGATCGCCACGCTGCGCGAGCAACGGGTCATCGGCGAACGCCTACTGAACGCCTAAAACTCAAGGCCGAACCGTTCTAGACTGCTCTGGACGAAAGGGCTTCCGGCCGGTGCTGAGTGCGTTCAGGAACTTCGTGGTCGGCTGGTGGAATCAGCCGTCCGGTTTCGACTGGACCGTGCAGCAACTCCGCAATCGCGGGTTCCTCCGACTGCATCAGGCGTTCATGGGAATCCTGATGTTGTTTATGCCGGCATCAGCATCCTGACGGTGGTCTACCCGAATCTGAAAGTGCCCGAAGTCAGTTACCTGATCGTCGGGGTAGCGGTGGTCTCCGGCATCGGCTGGACATTCGGACCCTTTCCGTCCGAGCGGATCTCGGCTCTGTTCATCCTGGTGTCCAACCTCTGTGTTCTCGGGACCGTCATTAACGTCGGCCAGACCTTCCTGGCGATGCCCGGCCTGACGGTGTTGGCGATCAACGGCTTCTACATCGTGGCCCTGCACGGGCCGCGTGCTCTGACGCTGCACCTGTTGTTCTCCGCGGCATCGATTACCTGGTGCTACCTGGAATCGCTGCGGCAGCACCTGTTTCCGGCGAATGTCGTCACCATCAACGTATTGATCGTGGTGCCGATCGTGCTGGGGTTCCCGGTCGTGATGCAGGCTTATCTGCTGACGTTGCGGACGGGAGCCGTTGAGGCCCTGCATGATCCGTTGACCCGGCTCAACAACCGGCGCGGCCTGGAGGACAGTCTGGACGGTCTGGCGGGCGACACCACAGCGCCGCTGACGGCCCTCACCATCGACATCGACCAGTTCAAGGCGATCAACGACACCCACGGTCACGAAGCCGGTGACCGGGTGCTCACCACCCTCGCCGAATGCATGCGTGCCGCCCTCGCCGAGGCACCGTTCGACACGGCGGCGGCGCGGATCGGTGGCGAGGAGTTCGTGATCGTGCTGCGGGGCGAGAGCGAGGCGGGGCACGGGGTGGCCCGCAGGATCCATGCGGCGCTGGCCGGCAACGCGGCGGCGCCGCAATTCACCGTGAGCATCGGTATCGCCACCGGCACCTGCTCCTCGAGCACGGTGCACAACGTCGTGCACCGCCTCATCGACCGCGCGGACTCGGCGATGTACCTGGCGAAGCGAGCCGGTGGTGACCGTACCGAGGTGAAGCCGGAAAAGGTCGCCTGAACTGCGCTGATAGGCTGCTGCGCATGCCTGTCGCGATCGCCCGACCCAAGCTCGAAGGAAACATCGCCGTCGGCGAGAACCGCCAACTCGGCTTCGCCGAATTCGGCGCGCCGCAGGGTCGCGCGGTCTTCTGGCTGCACGGCACGCCCGGCGCACGCAGGCAGATCCCCACCGAGGCCCGCGTCTACGCCGACCTGCACGACATCCGCCTGATCGGCGTGGACCGCCCCGGCATCGGCTCGTCGACTCCGCACCGGTACGAAACCATCGCGGCCTTCGCCGACGACCTGCGCGTCATCGCCGACACCCTGGGCATCGACAAGATGGCGGTCGTGGGCCTGTCCGGCGGAGGTCCCTACACGTTGGCCTGCGCGGCCGGGCTGTCCGACCGGGTGGTGGCCGTCGGCGTACTGGGTGGCGTGGCCCCGACCCAGGGACCCGACGCGATCAGTGGCGGAGCCATGAACCTGGGCCTGCGGGTGGCGCCACTGCTGAAGTTCGGCGGCAACCCGTTGCGGATCGGTGCCAGCATGCTGATCCAGTCGATCCGGCCGGTCGCATCCAGCGCGCTCGACATCTATGCGCTGTTGTCACCGGAAGCCGACCGGCATCTGCTGACCCGGCCCGAGTTCAAAGCGATGTTCCTCGACGACCTGCTCAACGGCAGCCGCAAACAGCTGGCCGCGCCGTTCAACGACGTCATTCTGTTCGCCCGCGACTGGGGCTTCCGGCTCGAGGACGTGACGGTCCCGGTGCGCTGGTGGCACGGCGACCACGACCACATCATCCCGTTTGCGCACGGCGAGCACGTCGTCTCCCGGCTTCCCGACGCCGAGCTGTACCACCTGCCGGAGGAAAGCCACCTCGCCGGGCTGGGACGCGGCGAGGAGATCCTGGAGACCCTGCTCAAGATCTGGGACGAGCGGGCCTGACGTGCTGCTGACGTCGCTGAATCCCGCGGTAGCCACCGCCCGCGACGTGCCGGACGCGGTCAGCATCGACGGGTTCCGGCTGAGCCGCAGCGACCTGGTGGGTGCCGCGACGTCGGTGGCCGAGCGGGTGGCCGGCGCCCACCGGATCGCGGTGCTGGCCACCCCGACGGCATCGACGGTGCTGGCGATCGTCGGGTGCCTGATCGCCGGCGTGCCGGTCGTGCCGGTACCCGCCGACGTCGGCGTCGCCGAACGCCGGCACATGCTCACCGATTCCGGCGCCCAGGCGTGGCTGGGGCCGCAGCCCGAGGATCCCGATGGGCTGCAACACATTCCGGTGCGGTTGCACGCTCGCTCCTGGCACCGTTACGCCGAGCCGACGCCGGATGCGCTGGCGATGATCGTCTACACCTCGGGGACGACGGGTCTGCCCAAGGGTGTGCAGGTGAGCCGCCGGGCGATCGCCGCGGACCTCGACGCGCTGGCCGAAGCGTGGCAGTGGACGCCCGACGACGTGCTGGTGCATGGGCTGCCGCTCTACCACATCCACGGCTTGGTGCTCGGCCTGCTGGGGTCGCTGCGGGTGGGAAATCGGTTCGTGCACACCGGGAAACCCACACCGGCCGGCTACGCGGGCGCCGGTGGCACGCTCTACTTCGGGGTGCCGACGGTGTGGTCGCGGGTGGTGGCCGACCAGAGTGCCGCGCAGGCGCTGCGACCGGCGCGGCTGCTGGTGTCCGGGAGTGCCGCACTTCCGGTGCCGGTGTTCGAACGGCTCGAGGAACTGACCGGGCACCGGCCCATCGAACGCTACGGCGCCTCGGAGTCGTTGATCACCGTGTCCACCCGGGCCGACGGCGAGCGCCGCCCGGGTTGGGTGGGTCTGCCGCTGGCCGGGGTACAGACCCGGATGGTCGACGACCACGGTGCCCCGGTGCCGCATGACGCGGAAACCGTTGGCAAGCTTCAAGTTCGGGGTCTGACGCTGTTCGACGGATATCTGAACCGACCCGAGGCCACCGCCGAGGCATTCACCGACGACGGGTGGTACCGAACCGGCGACGTCGCCGTCGTCGACGAAGGCGGAATGCACCGCATCGTGGGCCGCGAGTCCGTCGACCTGATCAAGTCCGGCGGGTACCGGATCGGCGCCGGCGAGATCGAGACGGTACTGCTCGCACATCCCGGCGTCGACGAGGCCGCGGTGGTCGGGCCGCCCGACGAAGATCTGGGTCAGCGGATCGTGGCGTACGTGGTGGGATCGGCCAGCCCCGATGAGTTGATTCAGTTTGTCGCTGAGCAACTTTCGGTGCACAAGCGGCCGCGCGAGGTGCGGATGGTGGAGTCGCTGCCCCGCAATGCGCTCGGCAAGGTGCTCAAGAAGCAGTTGCTGGCCGAAGGCTGAGTTCCTGGCTGTACATGCACTGCCAGCGAGTTACCAGCATTTTCCAGGGAAACAGCCGCGTGCCGTCGCCTACCGTTTTCAAGGTGTCTGTCAGCACGATTGCTCCCAAGGTCACGCCGATGCGGCGGGTGGCCCTGGCCTGCCTGGTCGGATCGGCCGTCGAGTACTACGACTTCTTCATCTACGGCACCGCGGCCGCGCTGGTCTTTCCCACCGTGTTCTACCCGCACCTAGGACCGACGATGGCCACCGTCGCCTCGATGGGGACCTTCGCCACCGCGTTCCTGTCCCGGCCGCTGGGCGCCGCCGTCTTCGGGCATCTCGGTGACCGGTTGGGCCGTAAGCGCACCCTGGTCGCCACCCTGCTGATCATGGCGCTGTCCACCGTGACCGTGGGTTTGGTGCCCAGCACGGCAACCGTCGGCGCCGCGGCCCCGCTGATCCTGATCGTGCTGCGGATCATGCAGGGTTTCGCCGTCGGCGGCGAATGGGCCGGATCGGCCCTGCTGAGCGCCGAATCGGCGCCTGTCGGCCGACGAGGGTTCTACGGGATGTTCACCGCGCTCGGCGGCGGTATCGCGCTGGTGCTGACCAGCCTGACGTTCCTGGGCGTCAACGCGACCATCGGTGAAGGCAGCCATGCCTTCATGCAATGGGGATGGCGCATTCCCTTCCTGCTCAGCGCGGTGCTGATCGTCATCGCGCTGTACGTGCGGCTCAACATCAAGGAGACACCCGTCTTCGCCGGTCAGCAGACCAAAGCTGCCGCGCCGCTGGCCGAAGTGCTGCGACTGCAGCGCCGGGAGGTGGTCCTGGCCGGCGGCAGCGTGCTCGGCTGCTTCGCGTTCACGTATCTGGCGAGCGCGTATCTGCCCGGCTACGCCCACACTCAGCTCGGCTATTCGCGCAACCTGATCCTGGTCGTCGGGGTGTTGGGCGGGCTCACCTGCCTGGTGTTCGCCGCGCTGACGGCGGGGTTGTGCGACCGGTTCGGGCGGCGGCGCGTGCTGTTGGTCAGCTGGGCCGCGGCGCTGCCGTGGGCGTTGTCGGTGATGCCGCTGATCGACTCCCGCGACCCCGTGCTGTTCGCGGTCGCCATCCTGGGCATGTACGCCGTCTCCGCGAGCTGCTTCGGCCCGGTCGCTGCGTTCGTCCCCGAACTGTTCGCCACCCGCTACCGCTACACCGCGACCGCGCTGTCCATCAACCTGGCCGGCATCGCCGGCGGCGCGGTTCCGCCGCTGATCGCCGGCTGGCTGTTGGCCGCTCATGGGGCCGCCGGTATCGCGTTGATGCTGGTGATCCTGGTGGTGATCAGCCTGGCGTGCGTCTACCGACTGCCCGAAACGCGCGGCACCCGGCTGCGCTAGTTGGCGTGCAGGTCCTCGTTGAGCGCAATGCCCTGGCCGCCGCGCGGCACCACCTCGACCGCGCCACTGAGCGAATTGCGCCGGAACAACAGGTTGTTGCCGCCGGAGAGTTCGCTGGCCTTCAGCGTCGCGCCGTCGGGTCCGGTGAGCTTGGTGCCCGCGGTGACGTACAGGCCGGCCTCGACGACACAGTCGTCGCCCAATGAGATGCCCAGCCCCGCGTTGGCGCCCAGCAGGCAGCGTTTGCCGATCGAGATGACCTCGGTCCCGCCTCCGGACAGCGTGCCCATGATCGAGGCGCCGCCGCCGACGTCGGAGCCGTCGCCGACGACCACGCCCGCCGAAATGCGACCTTCCACCATCGACGCGCCCAGCGTGCCGGCGTTGTAGTTGACGAAGCCCTCGTGCATGACCGTGGTGCCCGCCGCCAGGTGCGCGCCCAATCGGACCCGGTCGGCGTCGGCGATACGCACGCCGGACGGCACCACGTAGTCGACCATCCGCGGGAATTTGTCGATGCCGTACACCGTAACCGGTCCATGTCGGCGCAGCCGCGCCCGAACCGCCTCGAAGCCCTCGATGGCGCACGGTCCGCGGTTGGTCCAGACCACGTTGGTCAATACCCCGAACAAGCCGCCTGCGTTGAGCCCGTGCGGCGCCACCAGGCGGTGGGAGAGCAGATGCAATCGCAGGTAGGCGTCGTAGGCGTCGCCGGCCTGTTCGTCGAGGGAGCCGATGACCGTGCGGATCGCGATGGTCTCGGTCTGGCGGTCGTCGTCACGGCCGACCAACGCTCCCAGCACGGCGGGAAGATCCGACAGGGCCAATCGCGTTGTGGCGCTGGTGTCCGACTCCGTCAGTTCCGGTTCAGGAAACCAGGCATCGAGGACAGATCCGTCGGAGGCCAGTGTCGCCAGGCCGATACCTGCTGCTCCAGTCACGGCGGCAAGGTTACTTTCCCCCCGCGAGCAGACGCAAAAGTCCCCTTTTTCGTCCCGAATAAGGGGACTTTGCGTCTGCTCGGCATACTTGGTGAGTGTTGGACCTGAAGGGTGATCCCGTTGAGCTGACCGCAGCGCTGGTCGACATCCCCAGTGAGTCGCGCGACGAGGCGCGCATCGCCGACGAGGTCGAGGCGGCGCTGCGCGCCCAGACGACCGGCTTCGAGATCGTCCGCAACGGCAACGCGGTGCTGGCCCGCACAGCGCTGAACCGGCCGTCGCGGGTGCTGCTCGCGGGGCATCTGGACACCGTGCCGGTCGCCGACAACCTGCCCAGCCGGCTGGACGGCGCTGAGTTGCACGGCTGCGGAACCGCGGACATGAAGTCCGGTGACGCGGTCTTCCTGCACCTGGCTGCCACCGTCGCCGACCCGGCGCACGACTTGACGCTGGTGATGTACGACTGTGAGGAGATCGACTCGGCGGCAAACGGTTTGGGCCGTATCGAGCGCGAGTTGCCGGACTGGCTCATCGCGGACGTCGCAGTCCTGGGTGAGCCCACCGCCGGCTTCATCGAGGCGGGGTGCCAGGGCACGTTGCGGGTCGTCGTCAGCGCCACCGGAACGCGGGCGCACTCGGCACGATCGTGGTTGGGCGACAACGCAATTCACAAGCTCGGCGGGGTCATGCAGCGACTCGCGGCGTATCAGCCGCGCAGCGTCGACATCGACGGCTGCGTGTACCGGGAGGGGTTGTCGGCGGTGCGCGTCGAGGGCGGCATCGCCGGGAACGTGATTCCCGACAGCGCCTCGGTGACGGTCAACTTCCGCTTCGCCCCCGACCGGTCGCCGCAGACCGCTCTCGCCCATGTCCACGAGGTGCTCGACGGGCTCGACGTGCAGATCACGCTGACCGACTCCGCGGCCGGTGCGCTGCCCGGCCTGTCGGCCCCCGCGGCGAGGTCTCTGGTCGAGGCCGCCGGGGGACAGGTTCGGGCCAAATACGGCTGGACTGACGTGTCACGCTTTGCCGCGCTTGGCATTCCGGCGATCAATTACGGTCCCGGTGACCCCAACCTGGCGCACAAGCGGGACGAGCGGGTGCCGGTCGCCAACATCACCGCGGCGGTGGAGATGCTGCGCAGCTATCTCAGCGCGTAGCCTGCTGTAGCACAAGTTGCTACAATCGGATGCGTGGTCCGGACGATCCCGCAGCGCGAACTGCGTAACGAGAACGGCAAAGTCATCGAGGCCGTAGCGGCGGGTGAGACCTTCGTTGTGACTCGAAATGGCGAACCGGTAGCCGAGCTTCGCCCCGTCAAGGCCGCTCGAAGCACCTTCGTCTCCCGCGACGAGGTGGCGGCGTTGCGGGATAGCGCGGTGCGCATCGACCATCGGCAGTTCCGGGTTGACCTGGATCGCGCGGTAGACCAAGGAATTTGAGTTGACCCGTGGCTTGCTTGACACCTCGGTCGTCGTCGACTGGCATGATCCCGCGGTGCTGGCCGCAATGCCCGACGAGGTGGCGATCTCGGCGATTACGGTCGCCGAACTGGCCGCCGGTCCGCGGTTGACCTCCGATCCGATGGAAGCGTCCCGACGCCAGGTCCGACTTCAGGAAGTGGAGTCACTTATCCAACCGCTGCCCTTCGATGCAGTCGCTGCACGCAGTTACGGACTTGTGGTCGCGGCTGTGGCCGGCGGAGGTCGCAAGCCGCGCAGCCGGTTCGCTGACCTCCTGATCGCGGCCACAGCACACGCCAACGGTCTCGACCTCTACACCCGGAACGGCGATGATTTCAGCCGACTCGACGACCTCATCCGGGTCGTCTCCATCTGAGTCGCTAGCCCTGCGCCTGCGCCGCGGCATCCCCGGCCGCCGCGCCCATCCCGATCGAGCCGAATTCGTCGGCCACCTCTTGCAGTGCGGCAGCGTCCCGACTGGCCAGCGCACGGGCATGCCGGACGACGAGATCGCCTACCTTGCAATTGATTTCGGCCGCCAAACGGGTCACCGGTTCCACCGCCCGGACATCGCCCAGCCGGATGGCGTCGTGCCACGCGCAGAGCGCGACCGCCGATTGCCCGGCGCGTTCGGCCATGCGGGCAGCATCTCGCGCCGCTGACGTCGCACCCATCGGGTCTCGTGCCGTGGCCCGGGTCCACGCCCGAGCCTGACCCAGCTCAGGGGCGAACACCGCCGACTTGGTTCCGTGCCGGGTTTCAGCGCGCCGCAACGCCTTTGCCGATCCCGGGATGTCGCCTTGGCGGGCGATGGTGGTGGTCAACAACATCAGCGACAGCGGACCCCAGGAGTAGCCGGACCGTTCCAGCACGGCCGCTGCGGGTTCCAACAACGCTGCGGCGGCGCCGAATTCGCCCTTGACGTTGAGCACGTAAGCCAGCAGCACCTCCCCGACGGCCCGTCCGGGTTGCTGCAGTTCGGCGAAGTCGGTGAATTGCTGAGCCAGCGTCTGTGCCTGGTCAGTCTCGCCCGCCATCAGCAGCGACGTGATCTGCGCCAGACCGGCGGTGAACCGCAACAGTCCGGGATGTTCTGCGGCGGTGGCTCTTTCGACCAGCGCGGCGACGTCGCCGAAGCGGCCCATCCGGGCCGAGGACAGCGCGGCCGAACTGGCCGCCCAGGCCACCGCCATGTCCCCTGCAGTCGGTGCCGAGAGCACTTCGGTGGACACCGCGATGGCCCGGTGCAGGTTTCCCGAGTTCATCGCGAACGTGGCGCTCAACCCGTCCAGCACGTTCTGTGACGCCGGCTCGGTCACCCGGTTGCGGGTCGTCTGCAAGAACGCCGTCGCCTTCTCCGGCTCACCGAGCATCCAGAACTGGTTGGCGGCCCGCGGCACCGCCCACGCGATCAAGTCCGCCTCGGACAGGTCGGCGGGGTTCACCGCGGCCAACAACTGGCCGGCCTCCCGGCCGCGGCCCTGCCAGGCCAGCGCCTGACCGAGCACCAGGCGGGCATCCAGGCCGCCCGACCGGTCCAGCACCGCCCGCGCCAACCGTTCGGCGAGTAACAGATCTCCCAGCCGCAGCGCCTGTTGGGCGGCGGCGGTGACTTCGGTGACCGGCTGAAGCGCGTCGCAGTCCAGCGCCAGCGACGCCAGTCGCAACCGGTCGCTGGGGTGCTCACAGGAGTGCTGGGAGAGCAACTCGACCAGCGCGGTGCGCCGCCGTCGCAGTTCGGCGGTGCTCAGCGCGACCCGGGCGCGTTCCCCGAACATCGGGTGCGCGGTGTACACGACCGGTTCGTCGTCGTTGCGGACCCGGGTTTCTGCGGCGCCCAGTTCTGCCGCCTGGGCGACGGCACCGTCGCCTGCCAGCACGGTCAGATCGGCCACCGTCAACGGCTCCACCAAAGCCAGGTAGTCCAGCACCAGGCGCGCGGATGCAGGTAACTCGGCGAGGAACTCGTCGACCTCCGCCGTCGTCGTGGCCCCACCGGGGGGCTCGATGTCGATGCGGTCCAGCAGCTCGTCCGTCCACAACGCCGCGACGGCGGCGGGCGCCGCGTCGGCGCGCGAGGTCACGATCATCCGGGCCGTACCCGTGCGGGCCAGCTGATACACCAGGGTCGCCGACAGGATGTCCAGGTCATGCGCCTCGTCGACGACGAGCAGCAAATCGCCCTGGTGGGCGTGGGCGGCCCGGGTCAGCGACGCGCGGGCGGCCCGCAACAGCTTCGCCGGTTTGCCGATGTCGGAGATCTCGACCAGATGGCCGAAGGCACCGAACGGCACCACGCGCTCGGTCGGGGTGCCCACGACCCAGCGGGTGACGGTTGCCGGATGTTCGCTGCAGAAACGCTCGGCGGCCAACCGGGCCAGGGTCGACTTGCCGACGCCGTCGGGCCCGAGGACGATCGCGCCACCAGAACCCTCCAGCGCGCCGTGCAGCCGCTCCAACGCCTCGGTGTGTTGCGGGACGTTCCAGCGGATCGGCACCGTTCGACTTTATGGCCCACCGGCGTGTGCCGGGGAAGGTGGGCGGTCTACCTTTCGGGTATGCCCTCAGACGGCCGGCTGGCGGTGGCCGTGTACTGCGCTGCCGCACCGACGCACCCCGAACTGCTGGAATTGGCCGCGGAGCTCGGTTCCGCGATCGCCGCGCGCGGATGGACGCTGGTGTGGGGCGGTGGGCACGTGTCGGCGATGGGGGCGGTGGCCTCGGCCGCGCGGGCTGGCGGCGGCTGGACCGTCGGCGTGATCCCCACGATGCTGCTGGACCGTGAACTGGCCGACCGTCAGGCCGACGAACTGATCGTCACCGACACGCTGAGCGAGCGGAAGCAGGTCATGGAAGGGCGGGCCGATGCGTTCATCGCACTGCCGGGGGGTGTCGGCACCCTCGACGAACTGTTGAGCGCGTGGACCGAGGGGTATCTCGGCGTGCACGACAAGCCCATCGTGATTCTGGACCCGTGGGGGCATTACGACGCCGTGCGGACGTGGATCTTCGGATTGCTGGACAGCGGCTACGTCTCCCAGGCCGCGGTGGACCGGCTGGTGGTGGTCGATAAGGTCGGCGAAGCGCTGGACGCCTGCGCACCGGCCTGACCGGTCCAGGCCGCCCGGCGGTATGTACTCAGCGGGTCTGCAAGGGAATCGAGGGATCAGGTGGCCGATCACGGCGGTGGCACGAACACACGAGTCAAACTGACCGATCTCGCGGTACGGATTCCCGGGCTGGTGGCCGACGCGCCCTCGATCCTGCGTGCGGTGAGGACCGGCCTGCTGCCGCGTCCCGGTTCCAGGACGTCGATCGGCGCGGTGTTCCAGGAGCGCGCCGCCCGCTACGCCGACCGCGTTTTTCTGAAGTTCGGCGACCAGCAACTGACGTACAACGAGGCGAACGCCGCCGCCAACCGCTACGCCGCCGTGTTGGCCGCCCGCGGCGTCGGGCCCGGCGACGTGGTGGGCGTGATGCTGCGCAACTCGCCCAACACCGTGCTGACGATGCTGGCGGCGGTCAAGTGCGGCGCGATCGCCGGCATGCTCAACTACCACCAGCGTGGGGACGTCCTGCGGCACAGCTTGGGTTTGCTGGATGCCAAGGTGCTGGTCGCCGAATCCGACCTGGTCAGCGCCGTCAGCGAAGCCGGCGGGTCGGCCGGGGACGTGCTGACCATCGAAGACGTCGAGCAATTCGCCGCGACCGCGCCGGCGACCAACCCGGACTCGGTGTCGACGGTGCGTGCCCGGGACACCGCGTTCTACATCTTCACCTCCGGCACCACCGGCTATCCGAAGGCCAGCGTGATGACGCACTACCGGTGGCTCAAAGCCCTCGGCGCATTCGGCGGGCTGGGGCTGCGGTTGAAGGCCTCCGACACCATGTACAGCTGCCTGCCGCTGTACCACAACAATGCGCTGACCGTCGCGCTGTCGTCGGTGATCAATTCCGGTGCGACGCTGGCGCTGGGCAAGTCGTTCTCGGCTTCACGGTTCTGGGACGAGGTGATCGCCAGCGATGCCACCGCGTTCATCTACATCGGCGAAGTGTGCCGCTACCTGCTCAACCAGCCGGCCAAACCGACCGACCGCAGGCACAAGGTCCGCGTCATCGCCGGCAACGGGCTGCGCCCGGACATCTGGGACGAATTCACCAAACGATTCGGCATCGCCCGGGTCTGCGAGTTCTACGCCGCCAGCGAAGGCACCACCGCGTTCATCAACATCTTCAACGTGCCGCGCAGCACCGGTATCTCGCCGATGCCGCTGGCCTACGTCGAATACGACCCTGACACCGGTGAGCCGGTGCGCGACGACAACGGACGGGTGCGGCGCGTGCCCGCCGGCGAACCGGGCCTGTTGCTCAGCCCGGTCAACCGGCTGCAGCCCTTCGACGGTTACACCGACAAGGAAGCCACCGAGAAGAAGCTGGTGCGCAACGCCTTCAAAGAAGGCGACACGTATTTCAACACCGGCGACGTGATGAGCCCGCAGGGCCTGTTCCACGCCGCGTTCGTCGACCGGTTGGGCGACACGTTCCGCTGGAAGGGCGAGAACGTGGCGACGACCCAAGTCGAGGCCGCGGTGGCGTCGGATTCTCAGGTCGAAGAATGCACCGTGTTCGGCGTCGAGGTGCCCGACACCGGTGGGCGCGCCGGGATGGCGGCGGTCAAGCTGCGCGAGGGCAAGGAATTCGACGGTCAGTCCCTGGCGCGCGCGGTGTACGACAATTTGCCCGGTTACGCGCTGCCGCTGTTCGTGCGGCTGGTGGAGTCGCTGGAGCACACCACGACGTTCAAGAGCCGCAAGGTCGAGCTGCGCAAGCAGGCGTACGGCTCCGATATCGAGGATCCGCTCTACGTGCTGGCCGGCCGTAAGGAAGGCTACGTCGAGTACTACGACGAGTATCCGGGTGAGGTCGCGGCGGGTAAGCGGCCGCAGGGCTGACGGCCGTCGCTTGCGCGCCCGCATTGACTGTGAAGTCTCGGCGTTGCCGGTGAGCTCAGGGCGGGATTTGTTCGATTTTTTCGCCGTACTTTCACCGGCGAAGCCCTCGTTTCACGCTCAATGCCGACAGCACGCCGGTGACCACGACCAGGCACCATAGAGTCGTGCCGGCAACCTTCTGCGGCCGCCCGGTCGCGGCGGATCGCGCGCTGATCATGGCGATCATCAACCGCACCCCGGACTCGTTCTTCGACCGCGGCGCGACGTTCAGCGATGAAGCCGCTCAAGACGCCGTGCACCGCGCGATCGCCGACGGCGCCGACGTCATCGACGTCGGTGGGGTCAAAGCCGGGCCCGGCGAAACCGTCGACCCCGACACCGAGATCGCCCGGCTGGTGCCGTTCGTCGAGTGGCTGCGCAACGCCTACCCCGACCAGCTGATCAGCGTCGACACCTGGCGCTCCGAGGTCGCAGAACTCGCCTGCGCGGCCGGGGCGGACATCATCAACGACACCTGGGCAGGCGTGGATCCACGCCTCCAACTGGTCGCTGCCGAGTTCAACGCGGGCCTGGTGTGCTCGCACACCGGCGGTGCGGCGCCCAGGACACGGCCATTCCGGGTGAGTTACGGTACGACTACCCGCGGCGTGGTGGACGACGTGATTCGCCAGGTCACGACCGCCGCCGAGCGGGCAGTTGCGGTCGGAGTGGCCCGCGACCGGGTACTGATCGACCCCACCCACGATTTCGGCAAGAACACCTTCCACGGGCTGATCCTGCTGCGGCACGTGGCCGAACTCGTCGGTACCGGGTGGCCCGTGCTCATGGCGTTGAGCAACAAGGACTTCGTCGGGGAGACTCTGGGTGTGGACGTGACCGAACGGCTGGAGGGGACACTGGCGGCTACCGCGCTCGCGGCGGCCGCCGGAGCCCGCATGTTCCGGGTCCACCAGGTCGCGGCCACCCGCCGGGTGCTGGAGATGGTCGCCTCGATCCAGGGCACCCGCCCGCCGGCGCGCACCGTGAGAGGACTGGGATGACGGCCTCGGAGCTGGATCTCGCCGCTGACGGCGTGCTCGCGGCGCGACCCGGGGACAC
This sequence comes from Mycobacterium sp. NGS22, assembly GCF_059813095.1. Classification (NCBI taxonomy): domain Bacteria; kingdom Bacillati; phylum Actinomycetota; class Actinomycetes; order Mycobacteriales; family Mycobacteriaceae; genus Mycobacterium; species Mycobacterium sp. NGS22. Next base: position 302,246 of record NZ_JCALDY010000001.1, on the reverse strand, counting down.
CTGGTTCGCCGACCGCAGCTGGAACCGTCCGCGCTGGACGATCGGCGAACTCGTCGCCGCCAAGGCCGGGCGCACGATCTCGGTGGTGCTGCCGGCCTTGAACGAGGAAGAGACCATCGGATCGGTCATCGACAGCATCTCCCCGCTGGTAGACGGGCTGGTCGACGAGCTGATCGTGCTGGATTCGGGCTCGACCGACGACACCGAGATCCGGGCCATCGCGGCGGGCGCCCGCGTCGTCAGCCGCGAGCAGGCCGTGCCCGAGCTGCCGGCCCGGCCCGGCAAGGGCGAGGCGTTGTGGCGCTCGCTTGCCGCCACCAGCGGCGACATCGTCGTGTTCATCGATTCCGACCTGCTCAACCCGCATCCCATGTTCGTGCCCTACCTGGTCGGTCCGCTGCTCACCGGCGACGGCATCCACCTGGTCAAAGGTTTCTACCGGCGACCGCTGAGCGACGGCAACGCCACCGGCGGCGGCCGGGTCACCGAACTCGTGGCCCGCCCGCTGCTGGCCGCGCTGCGACCTGAACTGGGGTGCGTGCTGCAGCCGCTGGGCGGGGAGTACGCAGCCAGCCGGGAGCTGCTGACGTCGCTGCCGTTCGCGCCGGGCTACGGCGTGGAGATCGGCCTGCTGGTCGACACCTTCGACCGGCTGGGACTGGATGCGATCGCGCAGGTCAACCTGGGTGTCCGGGCACACCGCAACCGGCCGCTCGAGGAGCTGGGCGCGATGAGTCGCCAGGTGATCGCCACCCTGTTGTCCCGGTGCGGGGTTTCCGACTCCGGGGTCGGCCTGACCCAGTTCTCGCCGGCCGGTGACGGCTACACCCAGCACACCTGGCCGGTGTCGTTGGCCGACCGTCCACCCATGGATGTGCTCCGGCCGCGCTAGAAACCGACGTGTCAGTGCCGTAGGGCAAGATCGATCCCGTGGCGTTGGTGTTGCTGTACCTGGTGGTGTTGATCCTGGTCGCGGTCGTCCTGTTCGGCGCGGCGAGCCTGTTGTTCGGTCGCGGTGAGCCGCTGCCGCCGCTGCCGCGGGCGACGACGGCGACGGTGCTGCCCGCCTACGGTGTCACCGCCGCTGACGTCGACGCGGTGAAGTTCACCCAGGTCATGCGCGGGTACAAGACCAGCGAAGTCGACTGGGTGCTGGACCGGCTGGGCCGGGAGCTCGAGATACTGCGCGCACAGGTGGCTGCCCTGCAATCGTCCGGTACGGAGGTTCAGTCCGGCGATTCGGAGCCGTCCGACGTCGAACCCGTCGTGTCCGAGCGTTCCGGTCCGACATGAGCGAGGACGGTCGCGTCCGCTGCGGCTGGGCCGAGGTGCGCCCCGGACCTGACGCGCAGCTCTACCGCGACTACCACGACTACGAATGGGGTCAGAAACTCACCGACGGGACGGCGCTGTTCGAGCGGATGAGTCTGGAAGCGTTCCAGAGCGGTCTGTCCTGGCTGATCATCCTGCGCAAACGCGACGATTTCCGGCGCGCCTTCGCTGGGTTCGACGTCGAGAAGATCTCCAGCTTCACCGACGTCGACGTGCAACGGCTGCTGGCCGACACGTCCATCGTGCGCAACCGGGCCAAAATCGAGGCGACGATCGCCAACGCACGTGCCGCCGTCGAGCTGGGGTCCCCGCAGGACCTGTCCGATCTGCTCTGGTCGTTCGCGCCGCCTGCGCGGCCTCGCCTTGCCGACCTGTCTGAAATCCCTTCGGTGAGCGTGGAATCAAAGGCGATGGCGCGCGAGCTGAAGCGACGCGGTTTCCGCTTCGTCGGTCCCACCACCGCGTACTCACTGATGCAGGCGACCGGAATGGTCGACGATCACATCCGTACGTGCTGGGTGCAGCCGGCTACGGTTTGACGACCTCAGTTGGCATCAGGAGTGGGTCTTTGTGCACCTGGTCACCCGGATAGGGAACAATAGACTGGTGATTTGGCAGTTCAATGTCGGGTATGGCTGGAAATCCACTGGCGGGGCATGCTCGGCGCCGACCAGGTCCGCGGGTGCGGGCCAGATCGAATCTGGAGGGAGCACTCGATGGCGGCGATGAAGCCCCGGACCGGCGACGGTCCACTAGAAGCAACCAAGGAGGGGCGCGGCATCGTAATGCGGGTACCACTTGAAGGTGGGGGCCGACTGGTGGTCGAACTCACTCCGGACGAAGCCGCCGCCCTGGGCGACGAGCTCAAAGGCGTCACCAGCTGAGGCCGGCGCGCCTCAGCCTGCCCTACTCACACACCTTGCGGTAGATGTCCAGCGTCTGCTCGGCGATGTGTGTCCAGGAGAATTCTTCGATACAGCGCTGACGTCCCGCGCGGCCGTATTGTTCGGCCTTCGCCGGGTCAGCGATCAGGGCATTGACCGCCTCGGCCAACCGCGCCTCGAAGGCCTCGGGATACTCGGCGTCGTAGTGCACCAACGAACCGGTGACGCCGTCGGCGACCACCTCGGGGATCCCGCCGACGTCGGAAGCCACGACCGCCGTCGCGCAGGCCATTGCCTCCAAGTTCACGATGCCCAACGGCTCGTACACTGACGGGCACACGAAAACCGTTGCCGCTGAGAGTATTTCACGCAGCTTGGTCTTGTGCAGCATGTCGCGTATCCAGAACACCCCGGTGCGGTTGCGTTCGAGTCTGGCCACCGCGGAGCGCACCTCTTCGGCGATCTGCGGAGTATCAGGAGCTCCGGCGCACAACACCAGCTGCACGTCCGGGCTGAATTGGTGCGCCGCCGCGACCAGATGCGACACACCCTTCTGCCGGGTGATCCGCCCGACGAACGCCACGATCGGCCGGTTCACGTCGACGCCGTGTTCTTCCAGCACCGACCCGGTGCGCACCGGTCCGGCGGGATGCCAGACCTCGGTGTCGATGCCGTTGCGGATCACGTGCACCAGATTCGGATCCAACGTGGGGTAGACGCGCAGAATGTCGTCACGCATCCCGGTGCTGACGGCGATGACGGCGTCGGCGGCCAGGACGGCGGTGTTCTCCACCCAGGTCGAAACCTGATAGCCGCCGCCGAGCTGCTCGGCTTTCCACGGCCGCATCGGCTCCAGGGAATGGGCGGTCAGCACGTGCGGGACGTCGTAGAGCAGCTTGGCCAAATGCCCGGCCAGGCCGGTGTACCAGGTGTGCGAGTGCACGACGGTGGCCGCGTTGGCGGCGTTGGCCATCACCAGGTCCGACGACAAGGTCGACAAGGCCGCATTGGCGCTGCGCAGCCGCGGGTCGGGCTGGTGGGCGACGGCGGTGGGGCGCGGCGCGCCTTGGCAATGCACGTCGACCGCACACAGTCGGCGCAGTTGTGCGACCAGTTCGGTGACGTGTACACCGGCACCGCCGTAGACCTCCGGAGGATATTCCCGAGTCATCATTGCCACCCGCATACCCGCACGCTAGTTCGGCGACCGGACAGCCCGCCTGGCGGGTGTCGGGCTGTCGAGAAGCTCGCCAACCCGGCCGAATATCCTTGACCCACCGGTCCTCACGCTTCTCGGGCGAAGCGGGGATCGGTGGCAGGGGTCCACAGGTGCCGATAGGTTGAAGCGCATGAGGGAATCGCCACAAGTGCTGGGCATTGTGCTGGCCGGTGGTGAGGGCAAGCGGCTCTATCCCCTGACCGCCGACCGCGCCAAACCCGCGGTTCCCTTCGGCGGCGGATACCGGCTGATCGACTTCGTGCTGTCCAACCTCGTCAACGCGCGCTACCTGAGGATCTGTGTTCTCACCCAATACAAGTCGCACTCGCTGGACCGCCATATCTCGCAGAACTGGCGGTTGTCCGGTTTGGCCGGCGAGTACATCACCCCGGTCCCGGCCCAGCAGCGCCTCGGTCCGCGCTGGTACACCGGTTCGGCCGACGCGATCTATCAGTCACTGAACCTGATCTACGACGAAGATCCCGACTACATCGTGGTTTTCGGCGCCGACCACGTGTACCGGATGGATCCCGAGCAGATGGTGCGCTTCCACGTCGACAGTGGTGCCGGCGCGACCGTAGCCGGCATCCGGGTGCCGCGAGCCGAAGCGAGCGCGTTCGGCTGCATCGACGCCGACGAATCGGGCCGAATCCGCAACTTCGTCGAGAAGCCGATGGACCCGCCCGGCACCCCCGACGACCCCGACGCCACCTTCGTGTCGATGGGCAACTACATCTTCACCACCAAGGTGCTGATCGATGCGATCCGCGCCGACGCCGACGACGACCACTCCGACCATGACATGGGTGGCGACATCATTCCGCGGTTGGTGGCCGACGGGATGGCCGCGGTTTACGACTTCGCCGACAACGACGTGCCGGGCGCCACCGACCGCGACCGCGGCTACTGGCGTGATGTCGGGACGCTCGATGCGTTCTACGACGCGCACATGGACCTGGTGTCGGTGCATCCGGTGTTCAACCTGTACAACCGGCGCTGGCCGATCCTGGGCGCCACGGAAAATCTGGCCCCGGCCAAGTTCGTCAACGGCGGCTCGGCCCAGGAGTCCGTGGTGGGCGCGGGCAGCATCATTTCGGCGGCCTCGGTGCGCAACTCGGTGTTGTCGTCCAACGTCGTGGTCGACGACGGCGCGATCGTCGAGGGCAGCGTGATCATGCCGGGTGCGCGGGTCGGCCGTGGCGCGGTGGTGCGCCACGCAATCCTGGACAAGAACGTGGTCGTCGGCCCCGGTGAGATGGTCGGGGTGGACCTGGAGAAGGACCGGGAACGGTTTGCGATCAGTGCCGGCGGCGTGGTGGCCGTCGGCAAGGGCACTTGGATCTGACGAAACCCGCCGGCGACCTGGGGCACCTCCCGCCGCGAGCAGACGCAGAATCGCATGAAAGTGCACCCGAACGTGCGATTCTGCGTCTGCTCGCGCTACGAGGGGACTTCCGGGACCAGCAGGTGCGCGTCGTAGCGCGGACCCCAGCGCAGCGTCACCAGGCCGCGCGGCGGGTCCGGGTAGGCCGCCGGGAACTGGCCCGTCAACGGATTGCGCGGGGACAGCCAGCGTCCGGCCACCACCAACCGCAGTTGCTCGCCGGCGCGGAACAGCGTGGCCGACGGTCCCAGCGCCACGTCCACCGAAACCACTTCGCCAGGAGGCACCGGCTGCACCCGGTCGCACGCCGGGACCGGCTGCCAAGGACGGGACAGCTCGGGATCCAAGGCGCGCAACGAGACCCGTTGCCATCCGGTGGCCACCCGGTCGCGGCCGTAGCCGTAGGACCCTTCGAAGCCGACGTAGCATCCGTCGCGCCACTTCTCAACTCCGACAAATAAATTCGCGTCGTCGCAACCGTCCAGCTGGACCCAGAGCCGGGCCGCCATCGGTCCGGCCAGCTCGATGTCCTGCTCCACGGTCCAGCTGAATGATGCTGCGCGAGAATGCGTTTCAAACGTGATGCTGCCGGCCTTCCGGGGCGGCTCAGTCACCAGGAGCCCGGCACCGGCGAGATACATCGGGCGCCATTCGGTGCGGGCCAGTGGCCACTCGTGCTCTTCGCGCACCGCGGCCACCGTGTCGCGGTCCTCGCGCACCTCGAGGCGGACGCTGCGGGATGCGGGCGCGCCGTTCAGCACGTCGCGAAAGAACGCCAGTTGCTCGGCCAACGCGTCGTCGGAGTAGAACGTCTCCCATTTGCCGCCGCGATGGGTGTAGAGGCGGGCGTGAGCGGACCCTCCGTGGATGAACGCCCGCATGGAGCCGCGGCTGTGCAGATTGTTGTCCGAGAAGCTGCCGCAGACCAGCATGGGGACCTTGATCTCCGACAAATCCGGTGCCACCGAACGCCAGAACTCGTCGCGCAGCGGGTGCTGGGTTTGCATCTGTTCCAGGTCGTAGCTCTGCCGGGTGCGGCGTCGCAGGCCGCGGGCCCACATGCGGGTGAACCCCGATTCCCGGATGCCGCCCGGGAACGTCAGGTCGCGGTAGGCGTCGGTCAAGCCTTCCCACGGACAGATCGCACGCAGTGCCGGTGGCTGCAACGCGGCCACCGCGAACTGGGTGATGGCCAGGTAGGAGACACCGAGCATGACCACCCGGCCGTCGCTCCACGGTTGCTCGGCCAACCACTGCACGACGTCGTAGGTGTCCTCGGCTTCCTGGCGTGACAGCAGATTTCCGGTGCCCTCGGACTGACCGCAGCCGCGGCAGTCGGCATTGACCACGACGAAGCCGTGCCCGGTCCACCACACCGGATCCGGAGCCTCCCAACCCGTCAGGGCGGAGAAACGCACCGGCTTGGGTTGGCGCAGGACGCGGTATTGAGCCGAGAACGTCCACCGCTTGCGCCGCCGGGTCGGCAGATCGTCCTTGCCGTACGGATGGATGCTGAGGATGACGGGCCGCGCAGTACCGTCTTCCTCACGAAAGACGTTGAGCCGCAAGAGCGTCCCGTCGCGGGTCGGCACTTCGACATCGCGCTCGACGACGAGGTGCGGGGGAGGGTCGGTGACCGTGAGCGGCGGTCTGACGAGACCGCGAACGCGCTGCACGGCGTAACGGAATGCGCCCGGACGACGCCACGGCCGGTCCAGAGTCGGTGCACAGTTGCGGGCCACGCCCGTTACCCTAGGCGCGCTACCAGACGCGTGGCACCAGCCGATAACGGACTCGCCGGGTGTAGTCGCGGTATCCCGGTAGTTCGTCTTCGAGTGCGCGTTCTTCGTCGAGGATGCGCAGCACGAGGACAGCCGTGCTGGGCACGACCAGCAGCAACCCCCAGTAGGAGCCCAGCGCCAGCGGGATACCGGCCATCAGGATCACGTCCCCGACGTACATCGGGTGCCGCACGATGCCGTACAGGCCGGTGGACACCACCGGTTGGGCTGCCTCCACCGTGACGGTCGCCGCCGCGTAGCTGTTCTGCACCACCGCCAGCATGGCCAGGCCCAATCCGGTTGCGACCAGTACATCGCCGGTCAAAGCGAGCGCCGTCGGCATCGACGACCAGTCGAAGCGGTGGTCCAGGGCGCTGACCACCACCATCCCCGCCAGCGCGGCGAACGCCGCGACGATGACGAACTTCTGCAGGGTTCTGGTTTCGGCCCTCGGTCCGGCACGCATACGTCGCTGCAGGGCATCGGGGTGGGTGCGGGCCAGGTAGATGGTGGGGGCCAGCGTCGCGACGGTGAACACCGCCAGGAAAAGCCATGCCTGCCAATAATTCAACGTGCCCGCCGGGACGAACAGCATGGCACCCAAGAGGATCAGGCCGAAGCCAGACGACAGCGCGATCCGCAGGCCGGTCTTCACGACCGCACATCCCGTCGCCGAAAGGCCAAGACGCCCAACGCAATCAATGCAGCGTCGATGCCCAGCAACCACAACAACGGCACCACGGTGAAATCCCCGCCGCCGACGCGTGGCGTGTGCCCGAACGGCTCCAGGTCGAGCAGCCACTGCGAGAACCCCGACAACGACCCGAGCAGGTACAGCGCGATGAACCCGACCAGCACGCCCCACGCGGCGGAGGTGAATCGCGGTGCCAGCCCGAACAATCCGAGGGTGATCGCCGACAGCAACCACACCGCCGGCACCTGTACGGCCGCCGTCCCGACGACCGCGGGCAACGTGCCGCCGACGTCACCGGCGGCCAAACCGTAGGCCAGTCCCGCGGCCAGGCCGGACAGCAGGATCGCGAATGCCGATCCGCCCAGTGCCAACACCAGATGGCTGGCCAGCAACCGGGTCCGGGACACCGCACCGGCCAGCAGTGTCTCGGCGCGCTGACTGGCCTCCTCATGGTGTAACCGCAGGGACAGCGAGACGGCGAATGCCGCCGCGACCATGCCCAGCATGGTGAATCCGACGCCGAGGAAGGCCTGCTCGAGTGCGCTGGTACCGCCCATCCGCACGACGATCTCGCGCGCACCCGCGCCGCCACCCAGCTCGTCACCGATACCGTGCGTCACACTGCCGATCAGCAACCCGTACAGCGCCAGCCCCACCGTCCACACCACGACGGAGCCGCGGTCGAGTCGCCACGCCAGACCGAAGACATTGCTCAGTGTGTTCCCCGCGACGCCGGGGCCGGGACGTTCGGCGACGAGGCCGGCGCCGACGTCGCGGCCGGCCAGCAACCGGTACGCCACGGCGGTCAGCACCGTGGCCGTCACCAGGTGCAGCAGCAGCACCCACCAGTGATCGCCCGCATAGGGACGCACCTGCAACGACCACCCCAGCGGCGAAAACCACGACAGCCCAGCCCAACCCGCGTCCCCGACGGCCCGCAGTGTGAATGCGGTGCCGAGGACTGCAAAGGCGCAACCGCGGGCAACCCGGGCGCTCGGTGAGAGTTGCGCAGCGACTGCGGCAACCGCGGTGAAGACCAGCCCGGAGCCGGCGAGTGCGGCACAGAAGGCCACGGACCCGCCCGCAGGGACGTCGGTGGTGAGCAGTGCGGCCGCCCCGACAAATCCGGTGGCCAGTGAGGCGCCGAAGGACAACAACAGGGCGGCGGTCAAGGCGGCGTAACGGGCCACGGCGGTCGAATCGAGCAGTTCGGCCCGGCCGGTTTCCTCGTCGGCGCGGGTGTGACGGATCACGGTGAGAATGACGGCCACCGCGATCAGCACGTGGAACACTCCGGCTTTCCAGAGGCCGACCGCGCCGAGGCTGTCGTTGTAGATCTGGCCGTAGAGCGCGCGCTGGGCCGGGCTCGCCATGATCGATGCCGCGAGGTCGGCCCGGTCGGCCTCCGTCGGATAGATCTTCTCGATGCTGCCGATGTACACGCTGGCCAACGGAACTGACAGCAGCAACGCCCACAGCGGCAACACAATCCGGTCGCGGCGCAAGTAGAGCCGCAGCAATTGCAGTGTGCCGGTGAAGTTCGAACTGCGTTGCGGCGCAAGGGCGGAATTCTGCAGTACGGCGGTGCTCATCGCGCCGGCACCTCCGTCCGGGCACCGTTGCTGCTGTAGTGGCGCAGGAACAGTTCTTCCAGCGAGGGCGGCTGACTGACCAGGCTGCGCACTCCGGCGGCACCGAGCACCCGGATCAGTTCGCCCAGGCTTTCGCTGTCGACCTGCGCGCGCAGCGTGTTGCCTTCGATGCTGACGTCCTCGACGCCCTTGATCCGGGTGACATCGCCTGGGTCGCCGATCATCTCGGCTTTGATAGAGGTCCGGCTCAAGTGCCGCATGGATTCCAGCGATCCGCTTTCCACGGTTCTGCCGGCTTGGATGATGGTCACCCGCTCGCACAGCGCCTCGGTCTCGGCCAGGATGTGACTGGACAGCAGCACCGTCGCGCCGCGATCGCGCGCTTCGGCGACGCACTGCTGAAAGACGTTCTCCATCAACGGGTCCAGCCCGCTGGTGGGTTCGTCCAGCAGCAGCAGCCTCGCCCGTGACGAGAACGCCGAGATCAAGGAGACCTTCTGGCGATTGCCTTTGGAGTAGGTCCGCACCTTCTTGTGCGGATCGAATTCGAAGCGCTCGATCAATTCCGCGCGCATCTTTTGGTCGATGCCACCGCGCATCCGGGCCAGCAGGTCGATGGTCTCGCCTCCGGTCAGTGTCGGCCAGAGCGTGACATCACCTGGCACATAGGCGATCTGGCGGTGCAGTTCGACAGCGTCGCCCCACGGGTCGCCGCCGAGCAGTCGGACAGTGCCGCCGTCGGCCTTGACTACCCCCAGCAGGACGCGGATGGTCGTCGACTTGCCGGCGCCGTTGGGGCCGAGGAAACCGTGCACTTCGCCTTCCTCGACCCGTAGGTCGAGTCCGTCGAGTGCGCGCACGGACCCGAATCTCTTTGTCAGACCGGAGACATCGATGGGCGCCCGGTAATCAGTGGTCATTGGACCCTCCTTGATTTTCGAGGAATGCGTCGTACATGGTGCGATCGGTGAGCAGTCCCTCGGAATAGAGCTCGAGGGCGGGCAACACCATGTCGCGGGCGTAGTCGCGCAACACCGCGCGTACATCCGTCGGCGTCTCGTGCATCTGCAGATAGAGCAGGAACCCACCGCCGCCGATGATGCCCAGATACCTTGCGCGCGCGTACGGGTCCCGACTCGGCTTGATGGTGCCGGCCCGGACACCCTCCTGCAGGTAGTCCTCGACGTTGTCAATCATTCTCTGCCACAACATGTTCGCGAGCTCACCCCCGGACTGCATACTGCGGACCAGGTATGCCATCAGTGGCGCATAGGACTCGATCTCGGCCATCGCCCCGAGCCAGGAGGCGGGGTCGTTGGACTGGATGACCTCGGATTTGTCGCTGCGGATCTGTTCGGTGACGTATTCGTCGCAGGCCTTGCGCAGACCTTCCTTGGAGCCGAAGTGATGGATGACCAGAGCCGCGCTGACCCCGGCCGCGTCGGCGATGGCGCGCAGGCCGACCCCGAAACCGTGTTCACCGAACTGGGTGATCGCCGCGTCGCGGATCCGCGCGGTTGCGGTCAAGTCGGCTGAACGCATGTTCAGTACACTAAACGTGTGTTCAGCGCCGTGTCAAGGGTGCCGTTCTTCGCGAATCCGCCGTGCGCCTCGGTCATGGATGCCAAGATGACCGCATCGAATACCGCAACGAGGAGTAGCGAAATGTCATTTGTGGTGGCGGCACTGGACATCTTCGAGACGGCGACGGCCGATGCCGCGCAAATCGGGACGGCGGTAGGGGCCGGAAATCTGTCCGCGCTCGCCCCGACGACCAACGTGGCCGCGGCGGCGGCCGATGAAGTGTCCGCTGCAGTGGCGGCGCTGTTCGGCACGCATGCCAACGAATACCAAGCGGCGGCCGCCCAGGCGGCGGCTTATCACGGCGAGTTCGTCCGCAACTTGGGTGCGGCGGCCGCGTCCTACGGCGCTACCGAGGCGGCCATCTTGCGCGAGCTGGAGAGTGTGCTGCTGGGCGGCGGTGCGGCCGCGGCGCCCTTGGCGGCGCTGAACGAGGTCGTTTCCGGTGGGTTTCAGGCAATTGTCTACCGTCCGATTCACACGGCCGGTCAAGCATGGATCGCCAGCCCGTTGGGCCAGGCGGTGGACCCGATCATCAATGCGCCCACCCAGCTGTTGTTCGGACGCGACCTGATCGGCAACGGCGCAGCCGGAACGGCGACGTCACCGACCGGCGGCGCCGGCGGATTGCTGTTCGGTGACGGCGGCGCCGGCTACAGCCCGACCGGCGGTGCGTTGCCCCTTGCCGGCGGGACCGGTGGAGCTGCCGGGCTGATCGGCAACGGCGGCATCGGCGGTACCGGCTGGGCCGGCGGTGCGGGCGGGACTGGTGGCGTCGGCGGATGGTTGATGGGCAATGGCGGCCCCGGTGGCGCCGGCGGTGCACATCTCGTAACCGGCGGTCCCGGCGGTGCGGGTGGCCAGGCGCTCCTGTTCGGCGACGGCGGATACGGCGGCATCGGCGGGGCCGGTGCCACGGTCGGAGCCACCGGCGCCCGCGGCTACGGCGGCCTGTTCATCGGTCAAGGCGGGCCCACCTACATCCCCGGTACTGGCGAGATCGTCACCATCGAGTTCGTCCGGCACGGGCAAACAATCAGCAACGTGACAAACCTGCTGGATACAGCGATTCCAGGCCCCCCGCTCACCGCGTTGGGCCAGCAACAGGCTGCCGATATCGCCGCCGTGCTCAACGGTCAGGGCACCTTTGCAGGGATCTTCGAATCACAGCTGCTCCGGACCCAGCAGACCGCCGCGGCGCTGACGGCCTACGTGGGACAACCGACCGCGGTCGAGCTAGCCGGGCTCAACGAGATCGGTGCCGGTCTCCTCGAGGACATGGGGCCGATTCCCGCGGGACTGCTCTACTTGGCCGGCCCGTTGGTGTGGACCCTCGGATTCCCTGCCTTCCCGATGCTGGCCCCGCTGTCCACTACCCCCACCGGGTTGAACTTTGCCGCCGGCTTCAACAGCGCGGTGCAGACCATGTACAACGCCGCACTGGCAGCCCCGGGAAACACCGTCGTCGCCTACTCCAGCGCACTCACCATCGAGGCAGGCACGATGATGATGGTCGACAACCCCAACCCGTTGTTACTGCTCACACATTCGCTGCCGAACACCGGCGTCGTAGTGATCCAGGGCAGTCCACAAACCGGCTGGACGATGCTGAGCTACGACGGGGTGCCGCTCGGGCCGGCGAACTTGCCGACCCAGCTATTCGTCGACGTGCGCAACTTCATCACCGCGCCGCAATACGCGGGTTACGACATCGGGACGGCATTGTTCAGCGGCGACCCGGCCACCATCGTCAACGCGGTCCGCGACGGGGTCCGCGAGGTGACCACGGCCACCGTGCACTTCCCGTTCGCGATCGCCGAGACCCTGCTCGGGGCGGTGGCCTAGCGGCAGGCGCGTTCGGATGAACCTGGGCTCCGGCGCGACACCCGGTGTAGCCAGTGTGAAGTCTGGGCCTTGACTGTGAAGCCTGGGCTTTGCGCGGGAAGTCTGGGCGGGATTTCGGCCGAATTTCCCGCCGTGGGCTCACCCCGAACGCCGTCGCTTCACAACCAAAGCCAAGGATTCACACCGAAGTCGTGAAACAGCCGAAACGCCTTACCCTGCCGCGCATTAACCCCGCTACGGGTCTGAAATCAGAGTCAGACGCAGTGACCGTTTCCGGCGCTCAGTCGCGGACCGCGGCCAGCAAGCCGTCGCCCAGCGGTATCAAGGCCGGGGTGAGCCGTTCGTCCTCGGCGATCAACCGCGCCGCCTCGCGAACCGCGACCACTTCGGCGTCGCGCGCCTCGGGGTCACCGGCGCGGCCGCCGAGTGCCGCCCGGTGCACGACTATCACCCCGCCCGACCGCAGCAACCGCACACCTTGCACTACGTATTCGGGCTGGTCGATCGGATCGCCGTCAATGAACACCAGGTCATAGGAGTCGTCGGCGAGCCGGGTCAGCACTTCCTGGGCCCGTCCACTGATCAGCCTGGTGCGCGACGGCCCGACCTGAGCCTCGGCGAACGCCTGCTTGGCCTGGCGCACATATTCGGGCTCGATGTCGATGGTGGTCAGCACGCCGTCGTCGCCCATTCCCGACAACAACCACAGCCCGCTCACGCCCACCCCGGTGCCGACCTCGGCGACCGCCTTGCCGCCGCTGAGTTTGGCCAGCAGGCTGAGCAGCGCACCTACCGCGGGAGTGACCGCGCCGGCGCCGCTGTCGGCGGCCCGCTCCCGCGCGCCGACCAGAATCGCATCCTCGGAAATCGACTTCTCGGCGTGCGCCATCAGCAACTCGGCCCGGCTGGGGGTGGCGGCACCGCCGGCGTCGTCGGAACTGGACATGTCCGCAGAGTATGCCGAACCGTCGGCGCGGTAAGGCAGGCGCGCCCGGCGCGTGCGGCGCGGACACGCCCGGGAGCGGCCGCGCGAGGAACATCACTGCGACATCCATAAGTGCTGGAAAACGCTGGTAACGGTATGGTTTCTCAGCCAAAGCTCAGATTGCTCATACCTCGCCCACACTCGGATAGGCGACGGTGATCGGTATGCAACGCGGAGCACTGTGCGGTGAGAACGACGGGAATACCGGATCGCAGATTCGTGTTTCGGCGAGTGAAGAATGGCCAATCCTGCAAGCCAGGCAAAACCAAGAGGAAGTGAACACCACCACCTTGAGCACGATCACCATGTCTCACCCCCAGCAGGTCAGTTACGACGACTGGGCCGAGCCGTCCGACGCGCTGCTCGGCACAGCGGTTTTCGACGCGACCGGGGACAAGGCGGCCATGCCGTCGTGGGACGAGTTGGTGCGCCAGCACGCCGACCGGGTGTACCGACTGGCCTACCGGCTCACCGGCAATCAGCACGACGCCGAGGACCTGACTCAGGAGACGTTCATCAGGGTCTTCCGGTCCGTCCAGAACTATCAACCCGGCACATTCGAAGGCTGGCTGCACCGCATCACCACCAACCTGTTCCTGGACATGGTCCGGCGCCGCGCCCGCATCCGGATGGAAGCGTTGCCCGAGGACTACGACCGAGTGCCCGCCGACGAGCCGAACCCCGAGCAGATCTACCACGACTCGCGGCTGGGGCCGGACCTGCAGGCGGCGCTGGACTCGCTGCCGCCCGAGTTTCGTGCCGCAGTGGTGCTGTGCGACATCGAGGGTCTGTCCTACGAGGAGATCGGCGCCACGTTGGGCGTCAAGCTCGGCACGGTGCGCAGCCGGATCCACCGGGGACGTCAGGCTCTGCGCGACTACCTGGCCGCCCACCCCGGACATGGGTTGCACGCCGACGACCGCACGGCGAAGGCCAGCTGAGTTTCCGACGGTAGACCGTGCCGTCGCACGGTTGCCGAATGTCGGGAAATACTGGGGTTTTAAGGGCTGAACATGGTTATCGAGCACCGCCTCGCGCTACATTCGAGATACGGATGGCTGGAAAAGGCGCGAAGGGATCTTCTGATGACCGACCGGGGGCATGTGTTTCGGCGCGCGTTCTCCTGGCTGCCCGCTCAGTTCGCTTCCCAGAGTGACGCCCCGATCGGCGCGCCGCGTCGGTTCGGATCCACCGAGCATCTGTCCATCGAGGCCATCGCGGCGTTCGTCGACGGCGAGTTGCGGATGAACGCGCACCTGCGTGCCGCGCATCACCTGTCGCTGTGCCCGGAGTGTGCGGCCGAAGTCGAGGATCACAGCCGCGCGCGCGCCGCGCTGCGTGACTCCCACCCGATCCGCACCCCCAGTTCGCTGCTCGGGTTGCTGTCGGAGATCCCGCACAGCCCGCGGGAAGACGCGCCCCAATTCCCTGAAGCCTTCGCCGACCGCGATGTTCGTGATCAGCGGAAGCGCCGCTAGCTTGACCTTTGCTTGCCTGCGCCGGTGTCGGCTCGTTGCTGGCTGTGCCGGTTCATGCCGACGGGCCGTGGTCCGTGGATACTAGGGTGGACGCGGAGATGCCCGTGTCGGGCGCCGCAATGGATCTGGAAGAGGAACCGTGACCTCCGACGAAGGCAACAGCAAGGGGCAGGACACCGAACGGCTTGCGCCGCGCCCCATTTACCGGCCACCGGTCGACCCGTCCTCCCGTCAGACGTTCGCCCGCCCGACCGGACTGCAGGGATCTTTCGTCGCCGATCGGGTGCGTCCGCAGAAGTACCGGGAACAGTCGGAGTTCCGGCCGCACGATCGACCGGCCGACCCGGTGTTGGCCGATGCGTTCGGTCGGCCCTACGGTGCCACCGAAACCCTGCAGCGTCATCCCATCGACGCCGCCGCGATGGCCGCGGAGAAGAACGGCGACCAGGCCGACGAGCCCGACGATCCGTGGCGTGACCCTGGCGCCGCCGCAGCGTTGGGCACTCCCGCACTGCCCCCGGTCGTCAGCCACGCCGAGTTGCGGCACAGCGGCAAACTCGGCGTCCGCGACGTGCTGTTCGGTGGCAAGGTGTCCTACCTGGCGCTGGCGGTATTGCTGCTCATCGCGCTGGTGATCGGCGCGCTCGGCGGGGTGATCGGTCGCAAGACCGCCGAGGTGGTCGAGGCATTCACTACCTCGAAGGTGACGTTGTCGACCGCGGGCAACACCGAAGAACCGGCCGGGCGGTTCACCAAGGTGGCTGCCGCCGTCGCGGACTCCGTGGTGACCATCGAGGCGAAAAGCGACCAGGAGGGGATGCAGGGTTCGGGCGTCGTCATCGACGGCCGTGGCTACATCGTCACGAACAACCACGTCATCTCTGAGGCCGCCAACAACCCCAGCCAGTTCAAGATGACCGTGGTCTTCAACGACGGCAAGGAAGTTCCCGCCAGCCTGGTTGGCCGCGACCCCAAGACCGACCTGGCCGTGCTGAAGGTCGACAACGTCAACAACCTGAGCGTGGCCCGGCTCGGCGACTCCAACAAGGTGCGGGTCGGCGACGAGGTGATCGCGGCCGGCGCCCCGCTAGGACTGCGCAGTACCGTCACCCACGGCATCGTCAGCGCGCTGCACCGCCCGGTGCCGCTGTCGGGCGAGGGTTCCGACACCGACACCGTCCTGGACGCCATCCAGACCGACGCCTCTATCAACCACGGCAACTCCGGCGGTCCGCTCATCGACATGGACTCTCAGGTGATCGGTATCAACAGCGCGGGTAAGTCGTTGTCCGACAGCGCAAGTGGACTCGGCTTCGCCATCCCGGTCAACGAGATGAAACTGGTGGCCGAGACGCTGATCCGGGACGGCAAGATCGTGCACCCGACGTTGGGCATCAGCACCCGCTCGGTGAGCAACGCGATCGCCTCGGGTGCACAGGTGGCCAACGTGAAGGCCGGCGGCCCCGCGCAGAAGGGCGGGATCCTGGAGAACGACGTGATCGTCAAGATCGGCGGGCGTAAGGTCGCCGACTCCGACGAGGCCGTCGTGGCGGTGCGGCAGCTGACCATCGGCCAGGACGCGCAGATCGAGGTGGTCCGCGAGGGTCGTCCGGTCACCCTGACCGTCAAGCCAGACCCCGACACGAGCTCGTGATGATCGCAAGCGCGGCGCAGCCGGGCGCTGCGGGTCATCACCATCCGACCGTGATGATCGCGAGCGCGGCGCAGCCGGGCGCTGCGGGTCATCACCATTCGACCGTGATGATCGCAAGCGCGGCGCAGCCGGGCGCTGCGGGTCATCACCATCCGACCACCGTGATGATCGCAAGCGCGGCGCAGCCGGGCGCTGCGGGTCATCACCTTCTAATCTGATGTTCGCCAACATCGGCTGGGGGGAGATGCTGGTCCTCGTGGTGGTCGGGCTGGTCGTACTCGGACCCGAGCGCCTGCCCGGCGCCATCCGCTGGACCACTGGCGCCCTGCGGCAGGCCCGCGACTATCTGAGCGGCATGACCAATCAGCTGCGCGAGGACATCGGGCCCGAATTCGACGACCTGCGTGGGCAACTCGGGGAGCTGCAGAAGTTGCGGGGTATGACGCCGCGGGCCGCGCTGACCAAGCACCTGCTCGACGGCGACGATTCGATATTCACCGGCAACTTCGACAAGCCGGTCAGCACGCCGGAACCGGCACCCGCGCCGGAGGCACCCGCATCGCCGAAACCCGAACACACCCCGTTCGACACCGACGCCACCTAGCCAACCCGCTGAGCAGACGGAAAAGCGCCCTATTTCCGCAGGAAATGGGCGCTTTTGCGTCTGCTCGCGCGGGGACAGTCAGCGACGAGTCGGGTCCAGTCCCAACGACATTCCGGCCAACCCCCGCCGACGCGAGGACAGACTGTCGGCGATGCGGCCCAGTTCCTTGCCCACCGCGGAGTCTGGCGCATCGAGCACCGCGGGCACACCGGCATCCCCGGCGGCGACCAGAGCGGGATCCAGCGGGATCTGACCCAGCAGCGGCACGTCTGCCCCCACCGCACGCGAGAGCCGCTCGGCCACCTGCCGGCCACCGCCCTCACCGAAGACGTGCAGCGTGCTGCCGTCCGGCAGCGTCAGTCCGGACATGTTCTCCACCACGCCGACGATCCGCTGACGGGTTTGTATCGCGATGCTGCCGGCCCGTTCGGCGACCTCGGCGGCGGCCGCCTGCGGCGTGGTCACCACCAGGATCTCGGCGTTCGGCAGCAACTGGGCCAACGAGATCGCGACGTCACCGGTACCCGGCGGCAGGTCGAGCAGCAGCACATCCAGGTCACCCCAGTACACGTCGGCCAGAAATTGCTGCAGTGCCCGGTGCAGCATCGGCCCGCGCCACACCACCGGCGTGTTGTCCTGGGTGAACTGCGCGATCGAGATGACCTTCACCTCGTGGGCGATGGGCGGCAGAATCATCGACTCCACCTGGGTGGGCCGGTCCGTGGTGCCCATCATGCGGGGAATGGAGTGGCCGTGGATGTCGGCGTCGAGCACGCCGACGGACAGACCACGGGCGGCCATCGCCGCGGCCAGGTTGACCGTGACGGTGGATTTGCCGACGCCGCCCTTGCCGGACGCGACGGCGTATACCCGGGTCAGCGAGCTGGGCTGGGCGAACGGGATGACCGGTTCGGCGGCGTCGCCGCGTAACTGCTTGCGCAGCTCGGTGCGCTGCTCATCGTTCATCACGTCCAGGCTGACCCGTACCGCGCCGGTGCCCGGGACGTCGGCGACGGCCTGGGTCACCCGCTCGCTGATCTCCGACTTCTTCGGGCAGCTGGCTGTGGTCAAAAGGATCGTGACGTGCACACTGCGGTCGGGCTCGACGTCGATGCTCTTGACCATGCCGAGCTCGGTGATCGGGCGCCGCAGTTCGGGGTCGATCACCTTGCCCAGGGCGGCACGGATCGCGGCGGTCAGATCAGCGGTGTCATCTCGGGTTTCGGACATCACCGCCGAGTGTAGGCGGCGCGCAGCACCTGCTATCGAACGGTCAGCTGACCGGTGCGAGTGCCGGCTCACCCGGGGCCGGCGGGCTGGGCTGCTGCGGACCTGCCGGCTTGGGTGACGGGGTGCCGTTGGCGGGCCTCGGCGCCGCGTTGGCCGGAGCCGGGGCAGCCGGGCCTGCGGGCGCGGGTGCGGCGGGCGCCGGTGCCGCGGGCGCCGGTGCGGCGGGGGCAGGAGCGGCCGGTGGCGGGGCAGCAGGGGCAGGAGGCGCCGCCGGAGCGAACGGCAGTGCCGGCGCGGCCGTCGGCGGGGCGAACGGGTCCTGGAACGGCGGAGCCGCCGGGGGAGCCGCCGGGGCAAGCACGATGCCGCCGTTGGGTATCGGCGCCATGCCGGGCTGGACACCCTCGGGTGTCTGGGAGTTGATGCAGATCAGCGTGCATCCCGGCGTGGCCGCCGGTACGGGTGCCGGCTGCTGAGCGGGCGGCAACCACGGCCATATCGGTGCCTGCGGCTGCTGGTACAGGTTGGCGTACTGCGGGATGACCTGCGGCTGCCCGAAATCGATCAGCGGCATGTGCTGGCCCAGCGGGTCGTTTACGCCCAGGCCGGTGACGTTGAGCGGCAGGTTCGGCCCGAGGCCTTCCGGGTGCTCGAGGTGCGCATCGCCGATCGGTGGTGGCGGTCCGGTGATCGGCGGCAGGTCGACCGGGACCACACCGGTGGCGTACGCGGCGGCCCAGCCCAGCACGTTCTGGGCGTAGGACATCGAGTTGTTGTAGCGCAGGATCGCGGACATCACCTGCGACGGGTCGCGTAGGTTGAGTCCGCCGCTGCACAGGTAGCGGGCGGCGGCCAGCGTCGCATCGAACAGGTTCTGCGGGTCGGGCACGCCGTCGCCGTCGCCGTCGACGGCGTAGCGCGCCCAGGTGCCGGGCAGGAACTGCATCGGCCCCATGGCCCGGGCGTACTGCACCCGGTTGCCCTGGTTGCTCTGGACGATGACCTCGTTGCCGGGCAGCGTGCCGTCCAGCGCCGGCCCGTAGATGGGGTTCGTCGCGGTGCCGCGGGCGTCGGTGGCGCCGCCGTTCGCATGCATGGACTCGATGCGCCCGATGCCCGCGAGCAGGTTCCAGCTGACCCCGCAGCCCGGGACCGCGCCGGCCATCTTCTGCTCGGCGTTGCGGTAGGCCGACAGCGCCATGATCGGAATACCAAGCGTGCCAGGCGAATTGACGACCGTCGGCGGAGGCGGGGCGGAGATCGTGGCGGCGGCGACGTGGAAGCTGGTCGGCACCCGTTGCACCGAGATGACCGTCGGACCGGACAGGTCGACGTGCGGTGCCGGGCCTACCGCCGCAACTGGCGCGATTGCCGCGCGGGTCGGCATCTTGCCGTGGCCGGAGGGCGCGGCGCCGCTGACCGCGCCGGCGAAAATCAACGGGGAGATCATCACCACGCCGAACACCGGCGTCCTGGTAACGCGAACAACCCCCTGCCGCACCTTCGCGACGGCTGGGCCAACTCCCCAGCGTCCCCCTACGCGCACCTCGACCGTCCTCAAATTCTGTGAGCCGCCGGGAAAACTGACCTCTTTGTTACCTGCTTGTTAGCTTCGTGAACTAGATCACCATACATAACTCTCGTGACGGGAGTTGCGCAATGGTTCAGTTGTTTCTCAGCTGGATTTCTTAGCCCGGCGCTCGGTTCCCTCGGGTACGCGTAGCGGCCCGGAATTGGCCGGCGGCACCTGCAAATCCGCCAGCATCGTGCGCAGACTCTCCAGCTCATGGCGCAGGTAGTCGCGGGTGGCCACCTCACCGACGGCCAGGCGCAACGCGGCCAGTTCGCGGGCCAGGTATTCGGTGTCGGCCTTGGTTTGGGACGCGCGGCGACGATCTTCTTCGAGTGCGACCCGGTCGCGGTTCTCCTGACGGTTCTGGGCCAACAGGATCAGTGGCGCCGCGTAGGCCGCCTGGGTGGAGAACGCCAGGTTCAGCAGAATGAACGGGTAGGGGTCCCATCGCCAGCGCACGGCCCCCAAGTTCAGCGCTATCCAGATCAGCACGAACACCGTCTGCAGCAGCAGGTAGCGACCGGTGCCGAAGAACCGCGCGATCGACTCGGTGATCTGCCCGACGGCCTCGGGGTCCAGCCGCGGCGTGAACCTGCGCGACGTGCGGGGGGTGTACAGCCCGCGCGGGGCCGAGGACTTGCTCACAGCGACGATCCCTCGGTGCGCGCCGGCCGGCCGGCGGGATCGAGCTGGGGCACGTCCACCCGCCAGTCATGCGGCAGCAGATGGTCCAGCACGTCGTCGACGGTCACCGCGCCCAGCAAATGACTCTGGTCGTCGACCACCGGTCCGCACACCAGGTTGTAGGCGGCGAAATAACGGGTTACCGCGGCCAACGGCGTCTCCGGGGTGAGAGTGAGCAGGTCGGTGTCGACGATTCCGCCGACCAGTTCGGCGGGTGCCTCACGCAGCAGCCGCTGCAGGTGTACGCAGCCCACGTAGTGGCCCGTCGGCGTCGCCGTCGGCGGCCGCGCCACGAAGGCCATCGAGGCCAGGGCGGGAGTCAGGTCGGGGTCGCGCATCCTGGCCAGCGCCTCGGCGACCGAGGTGTCGGCGGTGAGCACCACCGGATCGGAGGTCATCAGCCCGCCGGCGGTGTCAGGGGAGTGCTTGAGCAGCCGTCGCACCGGGTCGGAGTCGTCGGGATCCATCCGGGTCAGCAGGACCTCGGCATCGGTCGGATTCAGCACCCCGAGCAGGTCGGCGGCGTCGTCGGGATCCATCTCTTCCAGCACGTCGGCGGCCCGGTCGGTGCCCAGCTGGGACAGCACCTCGGCCTGGTCGAGTTCGGGCAGTTCCTGCAGGATGTCGGCCAACCGTTCGTCGTCGAGGGCTTTGAACACCTCGTAGCGGCGTTTGGACGGCAGGCCGCGGATCGCGTCGGCGACGTCGACCGGTTTGCGGCCCTCGAAGTGGTCCAGCAGCTGTGCCACCCCCTGGCCCGGCATCGCCAGGGCCGACGGCGTCAGACCGTGCACGTTCTGCCAGTCCACGACGTGCACCGGCCCGCGCCGGCGCAGCCGGCGATGGGTGCGAACGGCAACCCGACTGACCACCCAGTCCCGGGTTCGGGTCTGCTCGATGCCCAGGTCGGCCACCACGAGGTCCAGGCCGGCCAACTCCGGCAGGTCGGGGTCGTTGACCCTGACCTGAGTGTCGAGCACCTGACCCATGGCCAGCACCTCGCCCGGTCGCTGCTCGAAGTGGCGCAGCGACACGTTTCCGGTGCTCAGCGTCACCGCGTTGGGCTCGATCGCGGCCACCCGCAGCATCGGGATGAATATGCTGCGTCGGGTCGCCAGGTCGACGACCAGTCCCAGTACCCGCGGCTGCGCACGCACGATGCTGATGCCGATGACGACGTCGCGTACGCGCCCGAATGATTCCCCGAGTGGACCCAGCACCAACATCCGCGGCAGGCGCGCCACGTACACCCTGTTGACAGATCCCATAGGACAGAGCGTAGGAGCGCGACCGGTGATCACGCTGCCCGAGGTCGTCCTAAGCCCCGCGCCCCGGTCGGGGAGGACGTCCGATCAGCGGCTGGATGCGACCAGGAAGATGAGGACGCCGACGGCGGTCAGGGCCAACGTCGCGCCGCCGACCGCGATGCCGGCGATGGCCATCCCGCGCCCCGCCTGGCGAGTTTGCTTGATCTGGTTGAGCGCGACGATCCCCAAGACGACGCCCGTGATATCCAGCAGCACGCCGATGTAACACAGCAGCATCGCGGGTAGCCCGACGACCGAGGTGGCGAGCGATGCGATCGCCAAGCCGTTCGTGCCGCTGGGGGTGCCGTAGTACGGGTCGCCGCCCATGGCCGGACCCGGATATTGCGGGTAGCCCGCAGCCGGATAGGCAGGTGGCGGGGGTGGCGGTGGAGCGGGGGAATACGGCACGCTGCCGTAGCTGGGCGGCGGGGGCGGCGGAGAGTAGCCGCCGGGGTAGGGGGGTGGGTAGCTGGAAGGCGGTGGTGACGGTGGTGGCGACGACCCCGGCACCGCCCATTGGGTCTGGTCGAATGGACCCGACCCGTAGGCCGCGCCGTCGTCACGGGGACCTGTCATGGTGACCGACTCTACCTCGGTATGCGCCGAAAAACGCGGCGCTGGCCAGGTGATATGCGAGGAACTTCGGGGTCCCGGACGGGTGCCGGCGACCTGCCTGCATAGTGCTGAGGTCGGGGACGTGAAACGATGGTCGGGCAGATGGCGGGCAGGAGGAAGTATGAGGACCGATGACTAGCCCATTCCAGCCCGGACAGCCCGACCCGGCGGCGGGCGGCGGGCCCGCGGGTCGGCGCGCTGTGCCCGCCTTGCCGACACCGCCCAAAGGCTGGCCGGTCGGGTCGTACCCCACCTACGCCGAGGCGCAGCGCGCCGTGGATTACCTGTCCGACCAGGAATTTCCGGTCCAGCAGGTGACCATCGTCGGCGTCGACCTGATGCAGGTGGAACGCGTCACCGGTCGCTTGACCTGGGGCAAGGTGCTGGGCGGCGGCGTGCTCAGCGGTGCGTGGCTGGGCCTGTTCATCGGGCTGGTGCTAGCCGCCTTCAGTCCACAGCCGCTCGGCGCAATTTTCACCGGTTTGGTCGCCGGTGTCTTCTTCGGGTTGATCACCTCGGCGGTGCCGTATGCGATGGCGCGCGGAACCAGGGACTTCAGTTCGACCATGCAGTTGGTGGCCGGGCGGTACGACGTCCTCTGCGATCCGCAGAACGCGGAGAAGGCGCGGGATCTGCTGGCGCGTCTGGCGATCTGACACCGGGTCCGAAAGCCTTGCTGTTGCGGCGTTGGGGGGCGACCGCGCTGGCCGCACTGATCGCAGCATCGGTGGTCTCGGCCTGCGGTTCCCGAAGTTCCGGTGTGGTCATCAGCTTCTACACGCCGGCCACCGACGGGGCGACGTTCGCCGCGGTGGCGCAGCGCTGCACGGCCCAGGCCGGCGGCCGGTACCGCATCGCGCACGTGAGCCTGGCCAGGTCACCCGACGAGCAACGCCTGCAGCTGGCCCGCCGCCTGTCCGGCAACGACCACACCCTGGACGTTATGGGGCTGGACGTGGTGTGGACAGCGGAGTTCGCCGAGGCGGGGTGGGCGCTGCCGCTGTCGGATGATCCCGCGGGCCTGAGCGAGTCCGACGCCACCGTCGACACCCTGCCCGGCCCGCTGAGAACCGCGACCTGGAACCGGCGACTCTATGCCGCACCGGCGATCACCAACACCCAATTACTGTGGTACCGACCGGATTTGGTGCGACAGCCGCCGCGCGACTGGGCGGGGATGGTGGCCGAGGCGACACGGCTGCACGCGGAGGGCAAGCCCAGCTGGATCGCGGGCCAGGGCAGCGAGGGCGAAGGGCTGGTGGTGTGGTTCAACACGCTGCTGGTCAGCGCCGGCGGTCAGGTGCTGTCCGAGGACGGCAAACGCGTCACCCTCACCGACACCCCTGAACACCGGGCGGCCACCGTGACCGCGCTACGGATCATGAAATCGGTGGCGACGGCGCCCGGCGCCGACCCGTCGATCACCCGCAGCAACGAGAGCAGCACCAGGTTGGCGGTCGAGCAGGGGAAGGCCGCGCTCGAGGTCAACTGGCCCTACGTGCTGGCCTCGATGCTGGAGAACGCGGTCAAGGGCGGTGTGCCGTTCCTGCGCCTGGACCGTGTTCCCGAGTTGGCCGGCAGCATCACCGATCTCGGAACCTTCGCCCCCTCCGACGAACAGTTCCGCATCGCGTACGAGGCCAGCCGCGAGGTGTTCGACTTCGCGCGATATCCCGGCGTGGCCGGACGGCCGGCAAAGGTCACGATCGGCGGCCTGAACCTCGCGGTGGCCGGCACCACCCGTCATCGCGCCGAAGCGTTCGAAACGGTCCGGTGCCTGCGCGACCTGGCCAGCCAGAAGTACGTCGCTATCGACGGGGGCCTGCCGCCGGTGCGGACGTCGCTGTACTCCGACCCGCGGTTCCAGGCCAAGTACCCGATGTACGGCGTCATCCGCCAGCAACTCACCGATGCCGCGGTGCGGCCGGCGACACCGGCCTACCAGGCGGTTTCCATCCGGCTGGCGTCAGCGCTGAGCCCCATCACTGCGATCGATCCCGACCGTATGGCCGACGAACTGGTCGTGCAGGTGCAGAAGGCCATCGACGGCAAGGGCCTGCTGCCATGACCACACTCGGCGGCGAGCGGCGGCTGGCCTACCTGCTGGTGGCCCCCGCGGTGACCCTGATGCTGGCCGTCACGGCCTACCCGATCGGCTACGCGATGTGGCTGAGTCTGCAGCGCAACAACCTCGCCTCGCCCGACGAGACCGCGTTCGTAGGACTGGACAACTACCGGACCGTGCTGACCGACCAGTACTGGTGGAATGCGCTGACGGTGACGCTCGGGATCACGGTGGTCTCGGTGTTCTTCGAGTTCGTGCTCGGACTGTCGTTGGCGCTGGTGATGCACCGGACCGTGTTCGGCAAAGGGCTGGTGCGCACGGCGGTGCTGATCCCGTACGGGATCGTCACCGTGGTCGCGTCGTACAGCTGGTACTACGCGTGGACTCCCGGCACCGGCTATCTGGCGAACCTGCTGCCCGACGGCTCGTCCTTCGAAGCCCCACTGACCCAGCAGATCCCGTCGCTGGGCATCGTGGTGCTTGCCGAGGTGTGGAAGACGACGCCGTTCATGGCGCTACTGCTCCTGGCCGGGCTGGCGTTGGTCCCCGAAGACCTGTTGAGGGCGGCCGAGGTCGACGGTGCCGGCGCCTGGCGACGTCTGACGAAGGTCACCCTGCCGATCATCAAGCCCGCGGTCGTGGTCGCCCTGCTGTTCCGGACGCTCGACGCGTTTCGCATCTTCGACAACATCTACGTGCTGACCGCCGGCGACAACAACACCGGATCGGTGTCGATCCTGGGTTACGACAACCTGTTCAAGGGGTTCAACCTGGGGCTGGGTTCGGCGATCAGCGTGCTGATCTTTGGGTGCGTGGGGATCATCGCGCTGGTGTTCGTCAAGCTGTTCGGTGCGGCCGCGCCCGGAAGCGACGCCGATGGCCGGTGAACGGGTAGACGCCCGCCGCGCGGCGTTCTGGGGGATCGTCGACACACTCGTGGTGTTGTATGCGTTGCTGCCGGTACTGTGGATCTTCAGCCTCTCGCTCAAGCCGTCGTCGAATGTCAACGACGGCAAGCTGATTCCGGCATCGGTGACGCTGGACAACTACCGCGGGATCTTCCGCGGTGACCTGTTCAGCTCGGCACTGGTCAACTCGATCGGGATCGGGTTGATCACCACCGCGATCGCGGTGTTGCTCGGGGCGATGGCGGCGTATGCGATTGCACGACTGGACTTTCCGGGCAAGCGGCTGTTGATCGGGATGACGTTGCTGATCACGATGTTCCCGGCGATCTCGCTGGTGACGCCGTTGTTCGACATCGAGCGCGCGGTGGGATTGTTCGACACCTGGCCGGGGCTGATTCTGCCGTACATCACTTTCGCGTTGCCGCTGGCCATCTACACGCTCTCGGCGTTCTTCCGGGAAATCCCATGGGATTTGGAGAAAGCAGCCAAGATGGACGGCGCAACGCCGGCCCAGGCATTCATCCGGGTGATCGCGCCGTTGGCGGCGCCGGGCCTGGTGACCGCAGCAATCCTGGTGTTCATCTTCGCCTGGAACGACCTGTTGCTGGCGCTGTCGTTGACCGCCACCAAAGCCGCGATCACCGCTCCGGTGGCGATCGCCAACTTCACCGGCAGTTCGCAATTCGAGGAACCGACCGGGTCGATCGCGGCAGGGGCTATCGTGATCACCGTTCCGATCATCGTGTTCGTGCTCGTCTTCCAACGAAAGATCGTCGCCGGGTTGACCTCTGGGGCTGTGAAGGGATAGTTATCGCGATGGCCGAGATCGTGCTGGAACACGTTCACAAGAGCTACCCCGACGGGCACACCGCCGTGCAGGACTTGAGCATCACGATCGCCGACGGCGAATTCCTGATCCTGGTCGGACCGTCGGGCTGTGGCAAGACCACGACACTGAACATGATCGCCGGACTCGAGAACATCTCGTCGGGCGAGCTGCGGATCGGCGGTGAACGGGTCAACGAGAAAGCGCCCAAGGACCGCGATATCGCGATGGTCTTCCAGTCCTATGCGCTGTATCCGCATATGACGGTGCGTCAGAACATCGCGTTCCCGCTGACGCTGGCCAAGCTGAAGAAGGCTGACATCGCGGCGAAGGTCGAGGAGACCGCCCGGATCCTCGACCTGACCGCTCTGCTGGATCGCAGGCCTGCGCAGTTGTCGGGTGGTCAGCGGCAGCGGGTTGCGATGGGCAGGGCAATCGTGCGCCAGCCCAAGGCTTTTCTGATGGACGAACCGCTGTCCAACCTCGACGCCAAGCTGCGGGTGCAGATGCGCGGCGAGATCGCCCGGCTGCAGAAGCGGCTGGGTACCACCACTGTCTACGTCACCCATGACCAGACCGAGGCGATGACGCTCGGCGACCGGGTGGTGGTGATGCACAACGGCGTCGCGCAGCAGATCGGCACGCCCGCAGAGCTTTACGAACGACCAGCGAATCTGTTCGTCGCCGGGTTCATCGGCTCGCCGGCGATGAACTTCTTCCCGGCCACCCTGACGACCCTGGGGTTGAATCTGCCGTTCGGGGAGGTGGCGCTGACCCCGGACGTGCAGGACGTGATCGCGTCGCACCCGAAACCGGAGAACGTCATCGTCGGGGTGCGGCCCGAGCATATCGTCGACGCCGCCCTGATCGACGGCTACCAGCGGATCAGTTCGTTGGTCTTCGACGTCGGAGTCGATCTGGTCGAGTCGCTGGGTTCGGACAAGTACGTGTACTTCACCACCGCGGGGCCCGAGGTGCACTCGGCACGCCTGGACGAGGTGGCCGCCGAGTCCGAGGTGAACGAAAACCAGTTCGTGGCAAGGGTTCCCACCGAGTCGAAGGCAGCGATAGGCCAACCGGTCCAGCTCGCATTCGACACCGCCAAAATCGTCGTGTTCGACGCCGACTCCGGTGTCAACCTCACGTTGCCGCGTGCCGAATGACGCTGGAAGCCGTGCGCGCTCATCTGCGTGCGCATTTCGCCGACACCAAGCCGGATTCCGCGAGCGTGACTTTTCTGGGCAGCGAACCCATCGAGGTGCTGCGGTTCCGCACTGCCGGGCTGACGCATTTCGTCACACTGGGCTGCTCGCGCCATCCGATGACCGATCCGACCGAATTCGTCACCGATCAACAGCGCGGTCCGCGCGCCGAAGTGGTGCTGCGCCTGCGTGATCCAGGAACTACCGTCGGTCTGGCGCGCAGCCTGGCGGTCGTGGCGGCCACACCCGCAGTGGAAGGCATTGTTCTGGTGGCCGACGCGCTGATCGACCTCGGTAGGTCACTGTGGAAAGGGACGGCGTTCAGCGCAGTGCTTCTGGGGCACAGCGATATTGCCGATCTGCCGGTGGATCCGCCGCGCGACCCGGTGCGATTTCTTTCCGCGACGCCGATCACTGCGATCGAGGCCGCCTGGGTGCGGCTCAAGGGCGCCGAGGCGATGCGACAAACCTGGGACATCGACGGCGTCGACGTGCTGGACCCCGATCGCGCGTGACCGGGGCTGGCCTACAGCCAGCCGCGCCGGCGGAAGTTGAAGTAGAGGAACACGCAGACCACGACCATGACGCTGACCACCGACGGATAACCCCACCTGGAATCCAGCTCCGGCATGAAATGGAAGTTCATGCCGTAGATGCCGGCGACCATGGTGGGCACGGCGACGATACCGGCCCACGCCGAGATCTTGCGCATGTCCATGTTCTGCTGCATGCCCGCCCGGGCCAGCGCGGCCTGCACCAGCGAGTTCAGCATCTCGTCGTAGCTGGTGATCTGGTCGGCGGCCTCGGTCTGGTGGTCGGCGACGTCGCGCAGGTAGCGCCGCACCTCCTTGGAGATCAGGTCCTTGTTGTCCGTCTGCATCCGCTGGAACGCACCCGATAGCGGGGCCACGCAACGGCGCATCTCCACCACCTCACGCTTGAGCAGGTAGATCGGTTCGACGTCGATCGAGCGTCCCGGCGCGAAAGCGACCACCTCGATGGCGTCGACGTCGTCTTCCATCAGGCTGGTCACGGCGAGGTAGTGGTCCACCACGGTGTCGGCGATCGCGTGCATCACCGCGTACGGGCCTAGCCGCAGGTGTTCGGGGTCGGCGTCCATCTTCTTGCGGACCTCGTGCAGCCCGCCGTGTTCGCCGTGGCGGACGGTGACCACGAAATCCTCCCCGACGAAAATCATGATCTCGCCGGTTTCGACGATTTCGCGGGCCAGCGCCACCGACTCGTGCGGCACATAGTTGATCGTCTTGAGGACCAGGAACAGCGTCTCGTCGTAGCGTTCCAGCTTCGGCCGCTGATGGGCGTGCACGGCATCCTCGACGGCCAGCGGGTGCAGCCCGTAGACGTCGGCCACTTCCTGCATGTGGGATTCGTCGGGTTCGTGCAGCCCCACCCACACGTAAGCCGAGTCGCCGGCCCGTCTCAGCTCCCGCACCTTGGCCAACGCGTCAGCAGGTGCCCACTTGCCCGGCAACCGATGCCCGTCGACGTAGACGCCGCAGTCGACCAGGGTCGGGACGGTCGGACCGGGGACCGAATGAACGTGCTGCGGCTTGTTGCGCGCGACCGGTCTGAGTGCTTCGGGCAATGCGTCGAATCCGGGAAACACGTCAACCTCCGATCGCTGGGCAGGTCTGACCGGCGGTGGTCTATCGTACGCGTCTCACCGCGACAAAACGGACCGGCGGATTCGCGACGGCCCCGGTGCGATAGTTTCGACGCGAACCCGTCTAGAAGGAGCAGAACCGACGTGAGCGCAAGTCCTCTCAAGGTCGCCGTCACCGGTGCCGCCGGCCAGATCGGCTACAGCCTGTTGTTCCGTCTGGCCAGCGGCTCGCTGCTGGGCCCGGACCGGCCCATCGAACTGCGGTTGCTGGAGATCGAGCCGGCGCTCAAGGCGCTCGAAGGCGTCGTCATGGAACTCGACGACTGCGCGTTCCCGCTGCTGAGCAGCGTCGAAATCGGCGCCGACGCCAACAAGATCTTCGACGGCGTGAACCTGGCCCTGCTGGTCGGCGCCCGCCCGCGCTCCAAGGGCATGGAACGCGGCGACCTGCTGGAGGCCAACGGCGCCATCTTCACCGCACAGGGCAAGGCGCTCAACGAGGTCGCCGCCGACGACATCCGCATCGGCGTGACCGGCAACCCCGCCAACACCAACGCGCTGATCGCGCTGAACAACGCCCCGGACATCCCGAAGGAGCGGTTCTCCGCGCTGACCCGACTGGACCACAACCGGGCGATCTCCCAGCTGGCCAAGAAAACCGGCGCGGCCGTCACCGACATCAAGAAGGTGACCATCTGGGGCAACCACTCGGCCACCCAGTACCCCGACATCTTCCATGCCGAGATCGGCGGCAAGAACGCGGCCGAGGTCGTCGACGACCAGGACTGGATCGAGAACGACTTCATCCCGACCGTCGCCAAGCGCGGTGCGGCCATCATCGACGCGCGCGGCGCCTCCTCGGCCGCCTCGGCGGCCTCGGCGACCGTTGACGCCGCCCGCGACTGGCTGCTGGGCAGCCCCGAGGGCGACTGGGTGTCGATGGCGGTCTACTCCGACGGCTCGTACGACGTGCCCGAGGGCTTGATCTCGTCGTTCCCGGTCACCACCAAGAACGGCAACTGGGAGATCGTGCAGGGTCTCGAGATCGACGCATTCTCCCGGGGCAAGATCAACGCGACCACCGGTGAGTTGGCTGACGAGCGCAACGCGGTCAAAGACCTCGGCCTGATCTGACACGGATTAGGGTCGCCAGCGGCTGCGCAGTACCCTGGCAGCCGTGTCCGAAACCCTTGACATGGTGAAAAGCCTTCCCGAGCCAAGTCCCCAGGTCGTCGTCACGGACGAAGAGATCTTCGAGGCACACGAAGGCGGCAAGCTGTCGGTGGGTTTGACGGCCCCGCTGGACACCCAGCGTGCCCTGTCGCTCGCCTACACCCCGGGCGTCGCCCAGGTCAGTCGCGCGATCGCCGCGGATCGCACCTTGGCCGCGCGCTACACGTGGGCCAACCGGCTGGTCGCCGTCGTCAGCGACGGCAGCGCCGTGCTGGGCCTCGGTGACATCGGGCCGGCGGCGTCGTTGCCGGTGATGGAAGGCAAGTGCGCGCTGTTCAAGGAGTTCGGTGGGCTCGACGCGATCCCCATCGTGCTGGACACCAAGGATCCCGACGCCATCGTCGAGACCCTGGTGCGGTTGCGGCCGACGTTCGGTGCGGTCAACCTCGAGGACATCTCGGCGCCGCGCTGTTTCGAGATCGAGCGACGGGTGATCGAAGCCCTCGATTGTCCGGTGATGCACGACGACCAGCACGGCACGGCGGTCGTCGCGCTCGCGGCCCTGATGGGTGCCACCAAGCTGCTGGGGCGGGACATGTCCTCGGTGCGGGTGGTGGTCTCCGGCGCCGGGGCGGCCGGTGTCGCGTGCACCAATCTCCTTCTCGCCATGGGGGTTTCGGACATCATGGTGCTCGACTCGCGCGGCATCCTGCACCACTCCCGCGACGACCTGAACAGCGTGAAAGCCGATCTGGCGCGCCGCACCAACCCCGGCGGCCGCACCGGCGGGCTGGTCGAGGCGCTCGACGGCGCGGACGTCTTCCTCGGGGTGTCCGGCGGCGTGGTCCCCGAGGCTCTGATCGCCACCATGGCGCCCAACGGAATCGTGTTCGCGCTGTCCAACCCCGACCCCGAGATCCATCCCGACGTCGCGGCCAAGTACGCCGCCATCGTCGCGACCGGCCGCAGCGACTTCCCGAACCAGATCAACAACGTGCTGGCCTTCCCGGGGATATTCCGCGGCGCCCTCGACGTCGGGGCGCGCCGGATCACCGAGAAGATGATGGTGGCCGCGGCCGAGGCGATCTACTCGGTGGCCAGTGAAGACCTCGCGGTCGACCGGATCGTGCCCAGCCCGCTGGACCGGCGCGTCGGCGAGGCGGTCGCCCGCGCGGTGGCTCTGGCCGCGGACTTCTCCGACTGACGGTGTGGGGCGGCAGGCCGGCCGCGTTGTTGCCGGTCTTGATCCTGGTCTTCATGTCGGTTGTCACCGGCTGCTCCAGCTCGTCGACGCACCCGGCAGAACTCGTCGTCGGATCCAAGCCCGATGCCGACTCGCGCCTGTTGGCTGCCGTCTACGTCGCGGCGTTGCGGTCCTACGGTTTCCCCACCCGCGCCGAAACCGCGGAGAACCCGATGGCGAAGCTGGATGCGGGTGCCTTCACCGTGGTTCCCGGCTACACCGGCACGGTATTGCAGTCGTTGCAGCCCGGTTCCTCGGCGCTGTCCGACAAGCAGGTCTACCAAGCGATGAACTCCGCCCTGCCCGAGGGTGTGGCCGCGGGCGACTACGCCACCGCCGCCGAAGACAAACCGACGGTGGTGATCACGCCGGCGACCTCGGGTGCCTGGGGCGGCAGCGACCTGACCCTGTTGCCCGGGCATTGCGCCGGCTTGACCGCGGGCATCGTCCGGGGCCGGCAGGCGCCTGCCGCGGTGGGTTCCTGCCGGATGCCGCCGCCACGCGAATTCCCAGACGACACAACGCTTTTCGCGGCGCTTCGGGCGGGCGAGATGATCACGGCATGGGCCAGGACGGCCGACCCCGGCCTGCCGTCGGATCTGATCGCGCTGGCCGACAGCAGCAAGGAGTCCTTGATTCAGGCGCAGAACGTGGTGCCGTTGTACCGCCGCAACGGCCTGAGCACCCGACAGCTGTTGGCGATCAACGAACCCGCCGGGGTACTGGACACCGCTGCGCTGGCCGAGATGCGCCGCAAGGTGGCCGACGGCGCCGATCCCCAGGTGGTAGCCGACGGCTGGCTGGCCGAGCACCCGCTGGGGCGTTGAGTCCTGGTCGGGGAATGGGTTCAACACCGGCGGCATGATCTGATTGCCGGTCACGCCGGTGAACCGAACCTAGAGCTGTGCGGGGATATTCAGCGACTGGTGGACGTCAATGTGGCGCGCCCTCAAGTCATTTCAACGTTTCGAACGTCGTCTCAGTGTTTGGGCGGGATGACCTTACTGATGAACAGCTCGGTGATCCGCTGATACCCCGAACCGGTCACCCGCACCATCAGGTCCAAGACCTTGGCGTCGGGGCCGACCAGCACACGCGCGCGGTTCTTGCGCACCGCGTCGAGAATGATCTTGGCGGCTCGCTTCGGGCTGGTGTTGGCCAGCCGCTTGTCGAACAGTTCGGCCAGGTCGTCGCGATCGTGGCCTTCGCCCACCGTGGCGTTACGGGCGATCGCGGTCTTGATCCCGCCCGGGTGCACCGCGAGAACCCCCACCGGGTGGCCGTGCAAACGCATCTCCTGCCGTAACGCCTCGGTGTAGCCGCGCACGGCGAACTTGGCCGAGTTGTACGCGGAATACCCTGGGACAGAGAACAATCCGAAGATGCTCGAGATGTTGATGACGTGGCCGTCACCGGACGCAATCAGGTGGGGAAGGAACGCCTTGGTGCCGTTGACCACCCCCCAGAAGTCGACGTCCATCACGCGTTCGATGTCCTTGAAGTGCTCGACCTCGACGTCACCGGTGTGGCCGATGCCGGCATTGTTGTAAATCTGATTCACCTTGCCGAAGTGCTCGGCGACCTCGTCGGCGTACTCCAGGAACCGTTCCCGTTCGGTGACGTCGAGCCGGTCGGCCTTGACCTGCACCCCGATCGCTTTGAGCTGTTCCTCGGTCTGGGCCAGACCTTCGGCGTCGACGTCGCAGATCGCCAGGCTGGCCCCGGACCGGCCCAGCTCCAGGGCCAGCGCCTGTCCGATGCCCGATCCCGCGCCGGTCACTACGGCTACCTTGCCGGCAAACCCCTGCATGAACACCCTCCCTCGATACGGCTCGATAGAGGTTAGCCGGTACCGGCGGTCCCGCCTGGCAGCGGCCTGGCTATTGGGTCAAAGCCAGCACCGGCGCGGCACGCAAGCCGTACCCTTGGTACCGATTCGACCTCCGTCGATGACCGATGGTTAGGGAGTTGACGTGTCGTTTGTCGTTGCTGTTCCCGCGGCGCTCGAGGCCGCCACGACGGAGTTGGCGAGCATCGGTTCGGGAATCGCCGCGGCGAATGCCGTTGCCGCAGCTGCGACCACCGGGTTGCTGCCGGCGGCTGCCGATGAGATATCGGCGGCGATCGCAGCGGTGTTCGACGGGCACGCCCAGAGTTTCCAGCAACTCAGCGCGCAGGCGGCGGCATTCCATGCCCAATTCGTGACGGCGACACAGGCCGGTGCGGGCGCTTACGCCGGCGCCGAGGCGACCAATGTTGGTGTGCTGCAGCCCGTGCTCGACCTGCTCAACGCGCCCACCCAAGCGGTGCTGGGGCGCCCCCTGATCGGCGACGGGGTCAACGGAACGGCGACGAATCCCAACGGCGGTGCCGGCGGGATCCTGGCCGGCAACGGCGGCGCCGGTTTCACCCAAACGGCCGACGGCGCGGTTGGGGGTAACGGCGGCAGCGCCGGGCTCTTCGGCAACGGTGGCACCGGTGGTGGCGGTGGAGCCGGGGCTAACGGGGGCAACGGCGGTGCCGGCGGCATGCTGTCCGGCAATGGCGGTGCCGGCGGCCTCGGTGGGGCCGCGGCCCTCGGCGTCAACAACGGCAACCCCGGCGCCGGGGGTGCCGGCGGGAACGCCGTCTTGTTCGGCAGCGGGGGCGCCGGCGGGCAGGGCGGCACCGGTCTGGCCGGCACCACCGCCGTCACCCCGGACAACGGCACGGCCGCCACCGGCGTCACCGGCCAGGTCGCGACTCAGGTCGGCTTTACCGGAGGGACCGGCGTCGACGGCACTCTTGGTCAGGTCGGCGGCACTGGTGGGACCGGCGGGTCCCCGGATTTCCTGTACACCGGCTCGGTTCCCGGCGCGGACACCAGTGGTGGCACCGGAGGCGTCGGCGGTGTTGGCGGATTCGGTAGCGACGCTGGTGCCGCAGGCAGCGGCGGGATTGGCGGTGCCGGCGGTGTCGGGGGCAATGGCGGGCTGCTGTTCGGTAGCGGCGGGGCTGGCGGACACGGTGGCACCGGCGGCACCGGCGGCGCGGGCGGCACAGCGGCGAATGGTGGTACCGGCGGTGCCGGAGGTAGCTCCACCTCTAGGGCCAGCTTTATTGCTGTCACCGCCGTCGGCGGAACCGGCGGCACCGGGGGCGTGGGCGGCGTCGGTGGCACCGGCGGAACGGGTGGCAACGGAGGTGTCGGGGGGGCCGGCGGCCACGGCGGGCTGCTGTTCGGTGCCGGCGGTGCTGCCGGCACCGGGGGCACGGGTGGTCTCGGCGGATCCGGCGGTCTCGGCGGTGACGGCGGATCGGCGGGCAACGGCGGCACCAGCTCAGCGATCGCGACGCAGGTCGGCGAGAGATCGTTCGGCGGCAACGGAGGTCTCGGAGGCAGCGGCGGCGTCGGTGGTACGGGCGGTGCCGGCGGTGCCGGTGGTGCCGCCGGCGCGGCGGGCGAGGCAGGCTTCCTGGGCCAGGCCGGATCCAGCGGCAGCGCGGGCGCGGGTGGCGCCGGCGGTGTTGGCGGCGGCGGCGGCGACGGTGGTGATGGCGGGAAGGGCGGGACTGCGACCGGCGGCTTGGACAGCATCAAGACGCCGGGTGGCCCAGGGGGTGGCGGCACTGCCGGCGGCGGCGGCACTGGAGGTGCGGGCGGTTCCGGTTCAACCGCGGGTGCCGTCGGCGGCAACGGCGCGACCGGCAATTCCGGCGTGAGCGGCTAGCTCACGAGCGTCCGCAATCTGCCAGCCAGCGCGGTGTGTCGTCGTACAGACACGGTCGCTCGCGGTTTGGGAGCTACCCCCGTCACCGCCGAACAGACGCAAAGGTCCCCAAAACCGGCCGGTTTTGGGGACCTTTGCGTCTGTTCGCGCTAGGCAAAAGCGGTGTCGATGATCTCCTGCTGCTCCACCGCATGCACCTTCGACGAACCCGACGACGGCGCCGACATGGCACGCCGCGAGATCCGCTTGATCCCACCGAGCTTCTCCGGCAGCACCTCGGGCAGCGTCAGTCCCAGCGACGGCCACGCACCCTGGTTGGCGGGTTCCTCCTGGACCCAGAAGTACTGCTTGGCGTTCTCGTAGCGGTCCAGCGTCTCCTCGAGCCGACGGCGGGGCAGCGGCGCGAGCTGCTCCACGCGGACGATCGCGACGTCGTCGCGCTTGTCCTTGGCTTTGCGGGCCGCCAGCTCGTAATAGAGCTTGCCGCTGGTCAGCAGGATCCGGCTGACCTTGCTGCGGTCACCGTCGCCGTCCTCGTAGGTGGATTCCTCGAGCACCGAGCGGAACTTCATCTCGGTGAAGTCCCTGATGTCGCTGACCGCGGCCTTGTTGCGCAGCATCGACTTCGGCGTGAACACGATCAGCGGGCGCATCACGCCGTCCATCGCGTGCCGGCGCAGCAGGTGGAAGTAGTTGGCCGGGGTCGACGGCACCGCGATCGTCATCGAACCCTCGGCCCACAGCTGCAGGAAGCGCTCGATGCGGCCCGACGTGTGGTCGGGACCCTGCCCCTCGTGTCCGTGCGGCAGCAGCAGCACCACGGTAGACAGCTGGCCCCACTTGGCTTCGCCGGAGCTGATGAATTCGTCGATGATGGACTGCGCGCCGTTGACGAAGTCGCCGAACTGCGCTTCCCACAGCACCACGGCCTCCGGATTGCCCACCGTGTAGCCGTATTCGAAGCCCACCGCGGCATATTCCGACAGCGGGCTGTCGTAGACCAGGAATTTGCCGCCGGTAGGCGCGCCGTCCTTGTTCACGGCCAACAGCTGCAGCGGGGTGAACTCTGCGCCGGTACTGCGGTCGATGATCACCGAATGCCGTTGTGAGAAGGTGCCGCGGCGGGTGTCCTGCCCGGAGAACCGGACCAGCTTGCCCTCGGCCACCAACGATCCCAGTGCGAGCAACTCCCCGAAGGCCCAGTCGATCTTGCCCTCGTAGGCCATCTCCCGGCGCTTCTCCAGCACCGGTTGCACCCGCGGATGTGCGGTGAAGTCCTCGGGCAGCGCCAGGAACGCGTCGCCGATGCGGGCCAGCAGTGATTTGTCCACCGAGGTGTCCAGTCCGGCCGGGATCATCTGGTCGGCTTCCACCGACTCGCTGGGCAGCGCGCCGTGTTTCTCCAGTTCGCGGACCTCGTTGAACACCCGCTCCAGCTGGCCCTGATAGTCCCGCAAGGCGTCTTCGGCTTCTTTGAGCGAGATGTCACCGCGGCCGATCAGGGCTTCGGTGTAGCTCTTGCGGACGCCGCGCTTGTTGTCCACGACGTCGTACATGTAGGGGTTCGTCATCGACGGG
The DNA here is from genome assembly GCF_059813095.1 of Mycobacterium sp. NGS22. Classification (NCBI taxonomy): domain Bacteria; kingdom Bacillati; phylum Actinomycetota; class Actinomycetes; order Mycobacteriales; family Mycobacteriaceae; genus Mycobacterium; species Mycobacterium sp. NGS22. The sequence goes on along the minus strand of NZ_JCALDY010000001.1, from coordinate 265,475 downwards.
TCGTCACCCTCGTTGTGACCGCGACGGCGGTAGCACAGCATGTCGATGATGACGTCTTTCTTGAACCGCTGCCGGAAGTCCACGGCCAACTGAGCCACCCACACGCACGCCTCGGGATCGTCGCCGTTGACGTGGAAGATCGGGGCGCCGATCATCTTCGCGACGTCGGTGCAGTATTCGCTGGAGCGTGAGTACTCCGGCGCGGTGGTGAAGCCGATCTGATTGTTGACGATGATGTGGATGGTGCCGCCGACGCGGTAACCGGGCAGGTGCGCCAGGTTCAGCGTCTCGGCGACCACGCCCTGGCCGGCGAACGCCGCGTCGCCGTGCAGCATCAGCGGCACCACCGAGAACGCCTTCGCCTCGTCGGTGTCCGACGAGCCGTGGTCGAGCAGATCCTGCTTGGCCCGCACCAGACCTTCCAGCACCGGGTCGACGGCTTCCAGGTGCGACGGGTTGGCGGTCAGCGACACCTTGATGTCGTTGTCGCCGAACATCTGGAAATACACCCCGGCCGCGCCCAGGTGGTATTTCACGTCGCCGGAGCCGTGTGCCTGTGACGGGTTCAGGTTGCCCTCGAACTCGCTGAAGATCTGCGAGTACGGCTTGCCGACGATGTTGGCCAGCACATTGAGCCGGCCGCGGTGCGGCATCGCGATCACCACTTCGTCCAGCCCGTGCTCGGCGCACTGGTCGATCGCGGCGTCCATCATCGGGATGACGCTTTCGGCGCCCTCCAGCGAGAACCGCTTCTGCCCGACGTACTTGGTCTGCAGGAAGGTCTCGAACGCCTCGGCGGCATTCAGCCGGCTCAGAATGTATTTCTGTTGCGCCACAGTCGGTTTGACGTGCTTGGTCTCAACCCGTTGTTCCAGCCAGCGCAGTTGCTCGGGGTCGAGGATGTGGGTGTACTCCACGCCGATGTGGCGGCAGTACGCGTCGCGCAACAGGCCCAGCACGTCGCGCAGTTTCTTGTATTCGGCCCCGGCGAATCCGCTGACCTTGAACACCCGGTCGAGGTCCCACAGCGTCAGTCCGTGGGTGAGCACTTCCAGGTCTGGGTGGCTGCGGAACCGGGTGCTGTCCAGGCGCAGCGGGTCGATGTCGGCCATCAGGTGACCGCGGTTGCGGTACGCCGCGATCAGGTTCATCACGCGGGCGTTCTTGTCGACGATCGAGTCCGGGTTGTCCGTGCTCCACCGCACCGGCAGGTACGGAATGCTCAGTTCGCGGAAGATCTCGTCCCAGAAGCCGTCCGAGAGCAGCATCTCGTGGATGGTGCGCAGGAAGTCACCGGATTCCGCGCCCTGGATGATGCGGTGGTCGTAGGTCGAGGTGAGGGTGATCAGCTTGCCGATACCCAGTTCGGCGATGCGCTCGGGACTGGCGCCCTGGAATTCGGCGGGGTACTCCATCGCACCCACACCGATGATGGCGCCCTGGCCGGCCATCAGCCGCGGCACCGAGTGCACGGTGCCGATCGTTCCCGGGTTGGTCAACGAAATCGTCACTCCGGCAAAGTCTTCGGCGGTCAGCTTGCCGTCGCGGGCGCGGCGCACGATGTCTTCGTAGGCGGAGACGAACTCGGCGAACCGCAACTCCTCGCAGCCCTTGATGCCGGCCACGACCAGCGAGCGCTTGCCGTCCTTGCCCTGCAGGTCGATGGCCAGACCCAGATTCGTGTGGGCTGGGGTGACGGCGTTCGGTTTGCCGTCGACCTCGGCATAGTGACGGTTCAGGTTCGGGAATTGCTTGACCGCCTGCACCAGCGCGTACCCCAGCAGGTGGGTGAACGAGATCTTGCCGCCGCGGGTGCGCTTGAGCTGGTTGTTGATGACGATCCGGTTGTCGATGAGCAGCTTGGCCGGGATGGCCCGCACGCTGGTCGCCGTCGGCACCTCCAGTGACGCCGACATGTTCTTGACGACGGCAGCAGCGGCTCCGCGCAGCACCTGCACCTCGTCACCCTCGGCGGGCGGGGGCGCGGCGGCCTTGGTGGGGGCGGCGGCCTTGGTGGGGGCCTTGGTGGGGGCCTTGGCTTCCGGCGCGGACTTGGGGGCCGGGGCACCGTTGCCGGACGCCGCGGTGCTTTTGGCCGGTTGCACCGCGGGCTTCGCGGCTTGCGGCGCGGACTTCGGTTCCGGGGCGGGTTTGTCCCTCGCGGGGGCAGGGCTGGCTGGCGCCGCGTCGCTCTGAGCGGCGTCGTCGTGAGTGGCCTCGGGGTTGTAGTCGACGAGGAATTCATGCCAGCTGGGATCGACCGAGGAGGGGTCGTCGCGGAACTTGCGGTACATCTCCTCGACCAGCCACTCGTTTTGCCCGAATGGTGAACTTATATTGGCCACGGCCGCTGTTCGCCTCAATTCTTCTGTCCTGCAGACGTTTAACGCGACGCCTGCGACGTTGTGCGTCCCGGCTTGGCCGGCCGCCTCACACCCTGGGTGGTCGGGTCCGGCTTTCCGACCTCTTGTGACCCATAAAGGCTAGCGCTTTGCCTGCGATTAGCCAGCGAGACCGGGGCAGCCCATCAGCTGGCGTCCCGAACCGGCGGCAGCAGGTGCAGCGTCACCGGCCAACGCCCCGGCGGCGGGCCGAACGCCGATCGCGCGTTACCGACGATCTTCTTGCTGACCACCCGGTTGCCGATGGCACCGATGATGGCGCCGATCCCGATGGGCATGAGCTTGCCGAACATCAGCGCGCCGCGTTTGAGGGCGAAGCGCTTCATCACGTACTTGAGCATCCGGGTGTTGAACTTCGACAGCGCGGGCAGCGGTAGCGAGGCCATGCTCTCCGACACCCAGCCGCCCTTGGTCCGGCCCGGGCCGATCAGGTCGGAGACCGCACCCGTGCCGCTGTCGCCGGCCAGAACCGCCAGGATCAGGGCGCGACGGCGTTCGCGTTCGTCGAGCGGAATGCCGTACACCGAGGCCAGCGCCAGCACGAACAGGGCGGTGGTCTCCAGAAACACCGCCGTTTCGCCGGCGGCCGCGGACAGCGCGGCAATGGTGCCGATGCCGGGGAAGGTCGCGGTCGCGCCGATCGCCGCGCCGCTGGCCGTCACCACCGAGATGTAGCGCTTCTCGAGGCGGCCGACGATCTCGGCGGGGTCGGCGCCCGGGGAGGCGTGCCGCAGGCGGCTCACGTAGGCCTCGGCTGCCGGTCCCTGGACGTGCGAACTGCGTTCGATGACCTGCGCCAAAGCCCGCGAGGACAGCTTCGGCCGGCCGGGGCTGTCGCCGGCCTGCTCCGGTGTCGACTTCTTGCGTCGAAAGAACATGGTGCCTCTCTCTCCCAAGGGCGTCTCCCCAGGCTAGCGTCCATGCATCAAAAAGCGTGCCGGGTGCAAAACCTTCACAGACTCCACTGGGAAACGCTCTGACTCGACGAACGTGTTCCCGGCCGCCGGCGCCTCACACCTCCCCTGGCGTCGCGAACGGACTGCGCAGCGAGGAATAATGCGGGCTGGATTGAACCGAGGCTTCGAGACGAGGCGCGCATGAGCACAGCGACCGGCCGGGTGGCCGGGGGCAACTACTCCGGAAACCCGTGGGCTGCGCTGTGGGCGATGATCCTGGGCTTCTTCATGATCATGGTGGACTCGACCATCGTGGCCGTGGCCAACCCGACGATCATGGCCCAGCTCCACATCGGGTACGGCACGGTGATCTGGGTGACCAGTGCTTACCTACTGGGGTACGCCGTGGTGTTGCTGGTCGCGGGGCGACTCGGCGACCGGTTCGGTCCGAAGAACCTTTATTTGGTGGGGCTGGTGATCTTCACCGCGGCGTCGGTGTGGTGCGGACTGGCCGGCACCGCTTCGATGCTGATCGCAGCTCGGGTGGTGCAGGGCGTAGGGGCCGGGGTGCTCACCCCGCAGACGTTGTCCACGATCACCCGGATCTTCCCGGCTCACCGTCGCGGGGCTGCGATGAGCATGTGGGGTGCCACCGCCGGGGTCGCCAGCCTGGTCGGCCCGTTGGCGGGTGGCATGCTGGTCGACACTCTCGGGTGGCAGTGGATCTTCTTCGTCAACGTCCCCGTCGGGATCGTCGCCGTGGCGTTGGCAGCGTGGCTGGTGCCGGCGCTGCCGGTGCATTCGCGCCGGTTCGATCTCGTCGGCGTCGCGCTGTCCGGGATCGGGATGTTCTTGCTCGTCTTCGGCCTGCAGGAGGGGCAATCGGCGCACTGGGCGCCGTGGATCTGGGCGGTGCTGGTCGCCGGCGTCGGGTTCATGTCGGCGTTCGTCTACTGGCAGTCGGTCTATCACCGCGCACCGCTGGTGCCGCTGGACATCTTCCGCGACCGGGACTTCAGCGTGTGCAACATCGGGGTGGCCGTCATCTCGTTCGCGGTCACCGCGACGATGCTCCCGGTGACGTTCTATGCGCAGTCGGTGTGCGGGTTGTCGCCGACGCGGTCGGCGCTGCTGCTCGCACCGATGGCGATCGCCAGCGGGGTGCTGGCGCCCATCGTCGGCAGGTTCATCGACCGGACCCATCCGGTGCCGATGCTGGGTTTCGGGTTTTCGGTGCTGGCGATCTCTCTGACGTGGCTGTCGTTCGACTTGGACCCGGCCACGCCGATCTGGCGATTGGTGCTGGCGTTCCTGACTTTGGGCGCCTCGATGGCCTTCATCTGGTCGCCGCTGGCCGCCACCGCGACCCGCAATCTGCCGCCGGAACAGGCGGGTGCCGGCTCGGGTGTGTACAACGCCACCCGGCAGCTGGCCGCGGTGCTGGGCAGTGCGGGCATGGCCGCGTTCATGACGGCGCGGATCGGCGCGGAATTGCCCGGCGGCGGATCCGGGGCGGTACCCGACGACACCAACCTGCAACTGCCGGTGTTTCTGCGCGAGCCGTTCTCGGCCGCGATGGCGCAGTCGATGCTGCTGCCGGCGTTCGTCGCTTTGTTCGGGATCATCGCCGCGCTCTTTCTGGCCGGAGCCGCCCGACCCGGCGGGCGTCCGCCTGAACACGACAGCTTGGCCGGCTACGCCCTTGGAGACGACGACGAGGCCTACGAGGAGGAGGACGACGACGAGTACGTCGAGTACATCCTCCGTCGGGAGCCGTTCTGCGCCGACGAGTCCGATACCAAGCCGGTGGTCGCCCTGAGTCGACGCCCGCCGACCGCCGACGACTGGTCGCGCGATCCGCACGATTCGCCACCGCCGGCGGCGGCCGTTGTGGGTTTCGGTCACGGGTCGAACGGACTCTCCCGCAACGGTTCTCATCTCGAATCGCCTGCGGCGTCGCCGCGTGAATTGCCGTAGTCGCTCAACCACCCCCCGTCAGCGCCAGGAACGCGCCCAGTTCCAGCAACCCGGCCGGTGTCGCGGGCAGGTACTGGGTCAGCGACTCCGAGCGGACGATCACCGCCGCGTACTGCGCCCTGCTGATGGCCACGTTGAGCCGATTTCGGTTGAGCAGAAACGAGATTCCGCGCGGTACGTCCTCGATCGACGAAGCTGTCATCGAGATGAACACCACCGGTGCCTGGCCACCCTGAAATTTGTCGACGGTGCCCACCCGGACGTCATCGAGCCCGACCCCGGCCAATCGCTGCCGGATCAGTGCTACCTGCGCGTTGTACGGGGCCAGCACCATCACATCGCGTGGGCCGAGCGGGCGGGGGCCTTTCTCGTCGGTCCACATACGGCCCAGCAGGCCCTGAATCTCCACCGCGATCGCTTCCGCCTCTTCGGCGCTCTCGGTCGAATTGCCGTGGTGTGCAACGGGAAGCACGCGCAAACCGGGCTCGGAGCCGGCCAGCCGGCGCGCGGTGGTGCTCTCGGCGTGGGAGTGCAAACGGCCCTCGTAGGACAACTTCGAGACGGCCGCGCACACGTCGGGATGCATCCGGTAGGAGAGGTCCAAGAAGTAGCCGCGCTCATCGGGCAGCGTGCGCTGGCCGTCGACCAGCCATTCCAGCGCGGAGATGTCAACCGGTTCGGGATGGGTGCCCTGGCTGACCTGCGGCAGTTGCTGGGGATCGCCGAGCAGCAGCAGGTTGGTTGCCGCCGGTGCTACGGCAATGGTGTTGGCCAGGCAGAACTGTCCCGCCTCGTCGATGACCAATAGATCCAGGCTGCCGGGCGGCACCCGGTTGGCGTTGGCGAAGTCCCAGGCGGTGCCGCCGATCACGCAGCCGGCGTGTCCGGCGATGAAGGACGGGTATGCGCTGGCGTCGATATCCTGCCAGCGCGCTGCGGCGCGGTCGCCACCTCTCTTGGCGACCAGTGCCGGATCCAGACCGGCCTCGATCGTGCAGCCCAACACGTTCTCCACCGCCGCGTGCGACTGGGCGACGACACCGATGCGCCAACCGTGTTCGACCACCAGATGCTGGATCACCCGGGCGGCGGTGTAGGTCTTGCCCGTTCCGGGCGGGCCGTGCACCGCCAGATACGACGAGTCCAGGTTGCGTGTCGCCGTGGTGATGTCGGCGATGACGTCGGTGCTGCGCGGCAGCGCAACTCCGCCATGGGTGTGGGGCGGATGGCGCAGCAGCACGTCGGACAACGCGGTGCGCGGCAGTTGCGGCAGCCCGTCGGCGATCAGCTGCGCGGTCGCTGCGATGGACTCGCGCAGCACAGTGGTCTGCACCGGCGGGCCGGGCGTGAGCGCAAACGGCCGGTGGTCGAATGTGTTGCCGTCCTTGGCTGTTCGCTCCAGGATGGTCACCTTGGTGGGCAGGCTTGGGTCGTCGACGTCGACGATCTTGGCGGGTGCGGCGCCCCGGCGGTCCGGGTCGGCGGCCATGCCGGTCGGCGCGGGTGGCTCGTAGAGCGCGAACACATCGCCTTTGAGGTCGCCGCGGGCCAGTTCGCCGACCAACTGGAGATGCCGCTGCGGTTTACGGGCGCGCGGCGGGGTATGCCAGTCGGCGACGAGCGAAGTGTCTTCTACCACGAAAACGTCTGTGTCGTCGGCCCATTCGTCGACCGGATAATTCAGCCGGTCGAAGTGTGACCACCAGAAGGGCTTGTCCTCGCGCTGGTGATAGCCGCGCGCCGCGGACAGCAGCGCCACCGCCGTCTGCGCTGCGGTGCGGTCGGCGATCGCGGCGTCGCCGGTGAACCTGGCCAGTGTCGTTGCGAGATGATCGTCGCTTTTGATGGCGTCGCGCTGGGGCACCGGCTGCACGCCCATCGGTGTGACACCGGATTCCCAGGCCAGGATGACCAGCCAGTCGCGCAGTTTGCGGGTCGACAGGCAGTCGTAGTGGTTGTATTCCTCGATCTCCTTGAGCACGGCGGCGGCTTCGTCGGCGCGTCCCGCGGCCAACTTCTCGCAGTACTGCGCGTAGGCGGTGATCGAGGCGGATGCGGTGGTGACCTCGCCGCGGCGCAATTCACTGCCCATGTAGAGCGGCTCCAGCGCCTTGAGGCTGAGGGACTCCGCGCCCACCCGAATGCTCTTGCGCACCAACGGATAAAGGTCAACAAGCACACCATTGCGGAGCAGATCATCGACCTCGTCCTCCCCGACGCCGTAGCGCCCGGCCAGCCGCAGTAGCGCGGTCCTCTCATACGCCGCGTAGTGATAGATATGCATGTCGGGATAGCGCTTGCGCCGTTTGGCCACCATTGCCAAGAAGTCCTTGAGCGCCTGGCGTTCCTCCACCGGGTTGTGTGCCCACAGCGGACGGAACTGGCCCGCCGGCGTGGCTTCCAGGACGCCGAATAGATATTCCAGCCCCCACTGCTGACCGTCGGTGGTCCACAGCGGATCGCCCTCGAAGTCGAAGAACAGGTCGCCGGCATTGGGCTCGGGCAACAGCGCCAGGGGCTGCGGGTCGGCGAGTTCATACGTCGGTGTTTCAGTATCACGTTGCAGCAGTTGCAGTTTGGCTTGCGCCGTCAGCTTGCCGAGTGCCGGTGCGGCCAGGTCCCGCACCGGGTCACTGTTGTTGGCCAGCTTGCCGATGGTGGTGATGCCGGCGCTGATGAGCTTTTCGCGTTGGCTGACCCGCATGCCGGCGACCATCAGCAGGTCATCGGATGCCCGCAACTGCTCGACGCACAGCGCACAGCGGAAACAGCCCTGCACGCTGTCGTCGTCCCAGCGCACCGCGTGCCCGGCGGCGTGGTGATCGTCGAGCAGACGTTGTAGATGGGCGCGCTGGGCGCGATAAACCGGGATCAGGTCGCTGACCCGGTAGGGCACCGCGGTGCCGTTGCCGAGTTCCAGCTCAGCCTCGGCGGCGACCGGCACCCCGGCCGCGCTGAGTGCGTCGGCGTAAGCCGCCAGCTGTAGCAGCGCGGTGACTTTGGGGGAACGGGCCAGTTTGGTGTCGGTGACGCGGTACTGCTCACCGTCGCGAATCAGGAAGTCGGCGAAACCGACGAAGCGGCCGTCGAACATGGCAGCCTGGTACACCACCGGAGCGCGCTCGGCGATGGCGCGTCGGGTGGCTTCGGCGGCAGCGTTCAGCCCGGCGTACGTATAAGCGGGGCGACCGATGACGGCGATTTCGTCGCCGAACTGCGCGCGCAGCCGGTCCAGCCGGCGGTGTTCATGCTGCTCGCCGAGCACGGCCGTGCGGGCCAGCAAGTCGTCCTCGACAGCGGGCGCGGGACACCGACCGAGCTTGGCGTCGAGATCCCGTAACAGCGCATACTCGCACCGCGCGGCGGACGCGAGATCCGATGCGCTGTAGACGAGGTTGCCGTCGGCGAAGAACACAGCGGCAACTGTAGGTCGGGGGTACGACATCCGACGCCGCACAGTCGCGTCCCGGCGCGCGGGCGTCCGGTGTAACGGTCACCCGCGCCGGCACCAGACCACCCCGAATTTGACGCTGCCGTTCAAGCGCTTCGCTTAATGCATCCTGGAAATTGACGTTAGCGGAAAACGGCGCGTCGCCTCAGCCCCATGCCAAGCACCGCCCCATACGAACGGGCTGATGTACCGCCGCAAGTAAATACGATGTCAGCGCATCCGGCCAACAACTCGCACCGCATCACCGCAGGTAACAGGTGTTAGACGACCGCGGATGTGAGGGATCGTCTCGTTCCGGGGGCGATTCCCGCGGGCGCTGGGCCAGGCTGCTCGAGTCGCGGCGGGACCTTCCGTCGCCGAGTTTGCTGCCGTGCGTCGAGAAACCCACGAGCAGACCTTGCAGGTTTCCGAAAAAGAATCGGGGAAAGACATACAAAATTCATAGGCGACCGCGTAGCGTCGCCCCGGTGGGGTCTCTCGGCATTCCTGCGCGTCGGGGTAAGTCAATCGGCGGGTTCAGATGAGACGTCGGCCTTATCTGCCGTGTTCGGGCAGTACCTAGGTGACGCGTGAGGTTTTCGGAGAGATGTGATCTGGTCACTTGTGCATACCAAGGGCGGTGTCGGGAAGACGACGACGGCGATGTTCTTGGCCGCGACGGCCGTGCAACGGGGGGTTGCGGTACGTGTCGTGGACGCTGACCCGCAAGGATCGGCGTCGTCATGGGCCGATCGGGCGGCTCATCTGGGGGCGCCGTTGCCGTTCGATGTCAACCTGGGGACGGCGGCCGGCGTGCGCGCGTTGGTCAGCGGGCCCGGCGAGCTGATCTTGGTGGATAGTCCACCGGGAGTGGCGGCGGCGATTGACGCGGCGATCGATGTCGCCGACCTGGTGATCATCCCGACCGGGGTGCGCGCGGCGGACATCGACCGACTGTGGCCGACGCTGGACATCACCCAGCACCGTGCCACGACGATTCTGCTGACCCTGGTGGACAAGCGGAAAGTCGAGGCGACGGAGATGCCGCGGGCGTTGATCGCGGCAAGTGCGCCCGTGCTGCGCAGCAGTGTGCGGCACCTGATAACGATCGAGCGTGCGTTCGGCCGGGCCATTCCGGCGCATCTGCGAGACTATGAGAACGTCTTCGACGAACTGAGGGCGGCGGCATGGATCGAGGGGGAGGCCGCAACGTTATGAACGAGAAAGTTTCGGTAGCGGACGTGGTGCGCGCCGCGGTGATCCGCCGGCCGACCGGAGCCGCGGCGACCGCGCGGGCGGCCAGCGCGTTCCAGGGCTATGACGCTGCGGCACGCGCGATGCCGTCGACGCCGTCACTGGTGCACGAGGCAATGCGCACCACGCTGCACCTGCATCCGGCGATGCGTACCGCCCTTAAACGGCGCGCACTGGACTGCGAGACCACCATGGGTGAACTGATTCGCGTCGCCATCAAATCGGGACTGCACGATCCGGTGGGTTTGGCGCGGGCGTCGATGGTTCACCGCGGCGCTAGTGGTGGTAGCCGGACCACGCTCGACTTGCCGCGCGACCTGCACCGCGCGCTGAAGCGGTTGGCCGCTGATGAGCAGACGAGTCTGCAGGCGTTGGTAGTCGCTGCCCTCTTGCAGACCTACACCGAGCTGGGTTAATTCGCCGGCCGCGAGTCCGGTTGCTGCTGCCGGACCGAGGTGTCCCGGGCCACGCGATGCTGCGTTCAAGGACCCTGATAATGCTCTTTTTGCGCCGGTGAGCGAATTCCCGCCGGGCTTGTCTCGGCCCCCGCTTGACCACTTCAACCGGTCGAGAGGGCGCGCCGGCCCGGTGCGCAGTAACAAAATCCTTAACCGACTGGCTGCTATGGCAGATGAATATGCTCATCCATATTAACGCGCGTGGCCGACGAAACGAACTCCGGTCATGTAGCTAATTTGGAACTGCCCGAACAGGCGTGTTTAGAGGCTTTGCGGCAAATGCTGTAGCGCACCGCTTCAAGAAATAATTGCGCCAGCATTTCCAGCCATCATTATGGGCACACTGACACTTTTATATATGCACATATGTACTTCCATAAATCATTATTGATGAGCGTTTACTGGCCGAATTCCGCGCCAAAAAAATCAGTCGAAAAATGGCAATGAAAACGGACATCGCGCGTAGTCTTCGGAATGGTCTTCACCGGCCGCGGCGAGTTGGTCAGCACGAACTGTTGGGAGTTGCAGATGTCCTCTTATGTGATCGCAGTACCTGAGGGGTTGGCCGCCGCGTCGGTGGACTTGACCGGGATCGGAGCGGCGATCACGTCGGCGAACGCGGCAGCTGCCGGTTCCACGACCCAGCTCGCCGCGGCCGCTCAGGACGAGGTGTCGGCGGCGATCTCGGCGCTGTTCGGCACCTTCGGCCAGGAATACCAGGCGCTGAGCTCACAGGTCGCGCAGTTCCACAACCAGTTCGTGCAGACCTTGAACTCCGGTGGGTTCGCCTACGCGGCGGCCGACGCCGCCGCGGCGTCGCCGCTGCAAACGCTGGAGCAGGACATCCTCGGCGTGATCAACGCCCCCAGCCAGTTCCTTACCGGGCGGGCGCTCATCGGTGACGGAGTCAACGGCGCGGCAGGGACCGGACAGGCCGGCGGCGACGGCGGCTGGCTCTGGGGTAACGGAGGTAATGGTGGCTCCGGTGTGGCGGGTACAGCCACCACACCGGGCGGCGCTGGCGGCGCTGGCGGATCCGCCGGCCTGTTGGGATTTGGCGGCACCGGCGGGACCGGGGGAGCCGGATGGACCGGCACCAACGGCGCTAACGGCACCGCCGGCGGCAGCGGCGGGACCGGTGGGGCCGGTGGTTGGCTGTGGGGCAACGGCGGAGCCGGCGGGATGGGTGGCGCCGGCGGAGCGGGCGCGATCGGCACCACCAACAACGTCGGTGCCATCGGGGGTAATGGCGGCGCCGGCGCTCAGGGCGGGAATGGCGGTGCAGGCGGTGTAGCGCATGGACTCTTCTCCTCCGGCGGGGCCGGTGGGACCGGTGGTGCCGGCGGCGACGGTGGCGCGGGTGGTACCGGCGGCACGGGTGTGACCGGCAGCTTCGCCGGTACGGGTACCGGTGTCGGCGGCGACGCCGGCAACGGCGGCAATGGCGGGGCCGCCGGCAACGGCGGCAACGGCGGTGGCGGCGGTGCCGGTGGGGCGTTCGGCTCTGCGGGCGCCAATGGCAACGGTGGACACGGGGGTAACGGTGGAAATGCCGGCCTCGGCGGAACCGGCGGCACCGGCGCGACCGGCACTTTTGCCTCGCCGCTGAGCAACGGCAACGGCGGGCACGGTGGCCACGGCGGCGATCCGGGCACCCCGCACGCCACCGGCGGCAGCGGCGGCGCTGCCGGCACCGGCGGATTGGCCGGCACCGGAACGCCGGGCGCGGCCGGTCACGGGGGTGCCGCGGCAACCAGCGGCGGCGACGGTGGGAAGGGCGGCGACGGTGCGCTCGGCACGTTCGACTCGCCGTTGAGCAACGGCACCGGTGGTAACGGCGGAACCGGTGGTACCGGCGGCTCACTCGGCGACGGTGGTGACGGCGGGAAGGGCGGCGCCGGCGCCGACGGTGGTAGCGGAGTCACCGCGGGACACGGTGGTAACGGCGGCACCGGCGGTGAAGGAGGCCCGAATGGCAGCGGTGGCACCGGCGGGGCCGGTGGTAGCGGGGGCGCCGGGCAGGGCCAGTTCAGCAACCAAAGCTTCAGCAACATCGGTCAGGCGCAGGCCGGCGGCACCGGTGGCACCGGCGGAATGGGCGGCCATGGCCACGGCACCGGCGCCAACGGCAACGGGGGCGCAGGTGGTGCCGGCGGGACCGGCGCCAGCGTCGGTACCGGCGCGGTCGGGAAGACCGGTGGGGCCGGCGGAGCCGGTGCTGTCGGCACTGCTACCGGGCCCGGCTACGGCGGTGGCGGTGGTGGCGGTGGGGGTGGTGCGCTCGTCCAGGCCACTGACTCCGGCACGGTCAGCGGTACCGCGACCGGCGGTGAGGGCGGACACGGCGGCGACGGCAGCTCCACGGCAGCCGGCGGTCACGGTGGCACCGGCGGCGCGGCGACGATCGCTGCCAACGGCACGGGCAGCACCGCCGGGGGTACGGCCAAGGGCGGCATGGGCGGTGCCGCCGTCGGTACCGGCACCGGTGGCGACGGTGGGCAGGGTGCGATCGTTGCCAACGGTGTGAACGCCCACGCCAGCGGCTTTGGTTACGGCGGTAAGGGTGGCGACGGCATAAACGGAGGCATCGGCGGCTACGGCGGCCTCGGTGACGTCAACGCCCGTACCTATGGCATCGCCAGCGGAACCGGCACCGGCGGCAACGGCGGCAGCGGCACCGGCGCCGGCAGCGTCGGCGGCAACGCTTACAACCCCGCTTTCAGCGGCGGTGAAGTCCAAGCCGGCTACGGCAGCAACGTCGGCGGCATCTCCCACGGCGACGCGACCGGCGGCAACGGCGGCGACGCCACCAACGGCGGCCACGGTGGCACCGGTGGCTATGGAGTGCTGCTCTCCGGCGGAGCCGACGGTCAGGCCACCGGCACGGCCACCGGCGGAGCCGGCGGCGGCGCGAGCGCCGGTGGTGCGCAAGGTGGCACTGGCGGTGACGCCCAGATCGGCGGCTTGTTCGGCAGTGCGGACGGCCACGCGACCGGCGGCAAGGGAGGTGCGGGACTCGGCGGTAGCGGCGGCGACGGTGGCTACGCATGGACGACGGCCAACACCGACACCACCCCCCTAGGCACTCAGATCGTGAACGGCACCTCGATCGGGGGTAACGGCGGTGACGGCGGCATCAACGGCACGAACGGTGCGGTGGGTGGCCACGGCGGAAACGGCGGTATCGCCAGGCTCGTGCCGCTCAATGGCACCGTCTCCACCGACATGACCGTGCAGGGCGGTAACGGCGGAGCCGGTGGCGCCGGCGGCGACGGCGTGGGCGGCACCGGGGGTAACGGCGGGAACTCCGCCCTGGTCAACGTCACCGGCGAAGGCGTTTCCGACACCCTCGTGCGGAGTGGTGGCGGTGGCGACGGCGGCACCGGCGGGAACGGCATCAGCGGCGGCACTGGCGGCGACGGCGGAGCTGCCCAAGTCAGCGCCACAAGTGGTGGATCCATCACCGAGAGCTCCGCTATCGGCGGGCTCGGTGGCCGAGGCGGCGACGGCACGGGCACCTCGGCCGGCGGACACGGGGGCGGTGGAGGCACCGCCAGCATCTTCGCGGACGGCACCGGCAGCAGCGTGTCCGACAACACCGTCGCCAAGGGTGGACAAGGCGGAGCCGGCGGCACCAACGGCGGCACCGGCCAGACCGGCGGCGCAGGGTACGTCGCGGCGTCCGGTGGCGGCACCGTCTCCGGCAGCAGCGCCACCGGCGGCCTGGGTGGCGCGGGTATCGCCGGAGGCACCGGCGGAACCGCGGGAGCGGGCGCTATCTACTTCGACCCGAGTACCGGCACCGTCAACGGCGGCAGTGTCATCGGGGCCAGCGCCCTGGGCGGCGACGGCGGCACCGGAACAAACGGAATCGGCGGCAACGGCGGCGCCGGCCTCCTCGTCGTCGACGGCACCGGAACCGCAGGTCCCGGCGGCACGATCGGTGGCCCCGGGCTCGAAGCCTTCGCCACCGGGGGTAACGGCGGAGCCGGCACCAATGGCGGTCACGGCGGCAACGGTTCGTTCGGCGAGCTCGAGGCCGGGCCGCAAGGCTTGTCGTACGGTCATTCCACCGCCGGAAACGGCGGCGACGCCACCGGCGCCAACAGCGTCGGCGGTAAAGGCGGCCAATCCGACATTCAGAGCGGGAAGACGACGCAGGTCGTGGGTGTCACCGGCGACGCCGGCGGTCCCGGCGGGACGGCGCACGGCACGTCCACCGGTGGTAACGGCGGCAACGCCGACGGCGGCGGTCACGGCGGCAACGGCAGTGGTGCTTCTATCGCTGCCGGCGGGACCGGCGCTGAAGCCAGCGGCACGTCTCAGGGCGGTGCCGGCGGTGACGGCAAGAACGGCGGTACCGGCGGCGGCGGCCTAGCCAACGGCCACGGGCCGGGCGCCAGCCGGATCAGCGCCCTGGGCACGAACAACACCGCGAGCGGTACCGTCACGGGCGGCAGCGGTGGCATAGGTAACGGTGTCGGCAGCGTGGGCGGCAACGGCCTGGACGGCAACCTCATCGCGGCCAGTAACAACCCCGGCGCCGAGTCGCACCTGGATAACCAAACAGTGCACGGCGGTAATGGCGGCAACGGCGGCAACGGCGTTGTGACAGGCACTGGCGGCAACGGCACCGAGGGCGACATCATCGCCGTCGACGGGGTGCTGATCGAAAACGTCCAGGGTACGAACGGCGCAAACAACCCGGCGTGAGCTCAGCGGCCGGTGTTGCCGATCAGCTCCACCGCACTGCCGTTCCACCGGAACTTCACCACGCTGCCGACCCCCAGCGCGTTCGGATACGTCAGCGCCACCGTGTCGCCCGTGCTCTGCGCGGCATCGATGCCGTTGAAGCCGTAGGTGTCCGGCACGCCCTGCGGGATGAAATTGCCGAGGTGGAACAACACCGCCCGGGTCGTCGGATTATCGCCGTTGGTGTTGGCCTTGATGATCACCGCCGACAGTTGCGCGCACTGGTTGTAGTTGCCGGCCACCGGTTCGGGATTCCACGGCTGCTGGCTGCGCGGATCGCGGGGCAACTCGGAGACCACCCGCGCGATCGTGGGGGAGGCGAGGTTGACGGCGCACGGGTCGGCCGGAACGGCGCTACTGGATGGGGCCACTGAGGCGGTCGGCGGACTCGCCGGCGCACCCGAGGTGACCACCGCCGACGGCTTGGTCGCCTGCGGCGTCTTGGCGACGGTGGAGTCCCCCGATCCGCACCCGGCTAACGTGACGGTCATCGCCATAGCGGCGAGGGCTGCGGTACGACGGGCGAGCGACAACACACCGGGCACCGTACCGTCAGCCGCCCGGCGGGTGCCGCAGGCACGGCCGGACCCTCGACACGCTCTAGACTTCATCTTCTGATGGCAATCCCCGACAGCGCTCCCGCAGCGCCGCACGAGACCTTCGCCGACCTGCAGATTCATCCCGACGTCGTGCGGGCAATCGCCGCCGTCGGCTATGAGTCGCCGACGGCCATCCAGGCTGCGACCATCCCGGCTCTGATGGCGGGATCGGACGTCGTCGGTCTGGCGCAGACCGGGACCGGAAAGACAGCGGCCTTCGCCTTGCCGATCCTGTCCAAGATCGATGTCGCCAGCAACGCCACCCAGGCGCTGGTCCTGGCACCCACCCGTGAACTGGCGCTGCAGGTGGCCGAGGCGTTCAGCCGGTACGGCGCGCAGCTGCCGCGACTCAACGTGCTGCCCATCTACGGCGGGGCGTCCTACGGTGTGCAGCTGGCGGGCCTGCGGCGGGGAGCCCAAGTCGTGGTCGGCACGCCCGGTCGGGTCATCGACCACCTGGAACGCGGCACGCTGGACCTGTCGCGGGTGGACTACCTGGTGCTCGACGAGGCCGACGAAATGCTGACCATGGGCTTCGCCGAGGAAGTCGACCGCATCCTTTCCGAAACCCCGGAATACAAGCAGGTGGCCTTGTTCTCGGCGACCATGCCGCCGGCGATCCGCAAGATCACCACCAAGTACCTGCACGATCCGCTGGAAGTCACCTCGAAGGCGAAAACGGCTACGGCAGAAAACATTTCGCAGCGCTACATCCAGGTGGCCGGTCCGCGCAAGATGGACGCGCTGACCCGCGTGCTGGAGGTCGAACCGTTCGAGGCGATGATCGTTTTCGTGCGCACCAAGCAGGCCACCGAAGAGGTGGCCGAAAGGCTGCGTGCCAGAGGGTTTTCCGCAGCCGCCATCAACGGTGACATTCCCCAGGCCGCCCGCGAGCGGACTATTGCCGCGCTCAAAGACGGCAGCATCGACATTCTGGTGGCCACTGACGTCGCGGCCCGCGGCCTGGACGTCGAACGCATATCCCACGTGCTCAATTACGACATCCCGCACGACACCGAGTCCTACGTGCACCGCATCGGGCGCACTGGGCGGGCGGGCCGCTCGGGAGCGGCGCTGTTGTTCGTCTCGCCGCGGGAACGGCACCTGCTCAAGGCAATCGAGAAGGCCACCCGCCAATCACTGACCGAAGCCGAGCTGCCTACCGTGGAGGACGTCAACGCCCAACGGGTGGCGAAGTTCGCCGACTCGATCACCGACGCACTCGGGGGTCAGGGCATCGAACTGTTCCGGCGGCTGGTCGAGGACTACGAACGCGAGCATGACGTCCCGATGGCCGACATCGCCGCGGCCTTGGCATTGCAGTCCCGCGACGGAGAGGCTTTCCTCCTGGCGCCGGACCCACCACCGCAGCGCCGCGACAAGCGGGACCGCGACGATAGTCGGGAACGTCCCGAAAAGCCCAGGCAGACAAGGTCATTCACCACCTATCGCGTCGATGTCGGCAAGCGGCACAAGATCGGCCCGGGCGCGATCGTCGGAGCTATCGCCAACGAGGGCGGCCTGCACCGCAGCGACTTCGGCCACATCGCGATCGGGCCGGACTTCTCATTGGTCGAACTGCCGGTCAAGCTGCCCCGGGCGGTACTGAAAAAGCTGGAGAACACCCGCATCTCGGGTGTGCTGATCAATCTGCGACCCGACCGACGGGCACCGCGCAACGACGGCGCCAGACCACGTCGCAAGCACACCAAATGACGCTGTCCGAAGAACAAGACGCCCAGGGCGGTCTCGAACAGGTCGCGCACGTCGATAGGGTCGCGTCGCTGACCGGTGTCCGTGCCGTCGCCGCCCTGCTGGTGGTCGGTACCCACGCCGCCTACACCACCGGCAAGTACACCCACGGCTACTGGGGTCTGGTCGGTTCCCGGATGGAGATCGGCGTTCCGATCTTCTTCGTGCTGTCCGGCTTTCTGCTGTTCCGCCCGTGGGTCAAGGCAGCCAAGACCGGCGGCCCGCCGCCGTCACTGAGTCGCTATGCGCGACACCGGGTTCGGCGCATCATGCCGGCCTACGTGATCACGGTGTTGATCGCCTACGTGCTGTATCACTTCCGGGAGGCCGGACCCAACCCCGGGCACAGCTGGCTGGGGTTGATCCGCAACCTGACGCTGACCCAGATCTACACCGACGGCTATCTCGGTAAGTATCTGCACCAGGGACTGACGCAGATGTGGAGTCTGGCGGTCGAGGCGTCGTTCTATGTGCTGCTGCCAGGGCTGGCCTACCTGCTGCTGGTGCTGATGTGCCGGCGGCGCTGGCAGCCCCGGCTACTGGTGGCGACCATCCTGGCGCTGACGCTGATCAGCCCGGGATGGTTGGTGCTGGTACACACCGACCACCTGTTCCCCGACGGTGCCCGGCTGTGGCTGCCGACCTACCTGGCCTGGTTCTTGGGCGGCATGCTGCTGACCGTGCTGCAGGCAATGGGCGTGCGCGCCTACGCGGCGGTGGCCATACCGCTGGCGGTCGTCTGCTACTTCATCGTCTCTACGCCGATCGCCGGCGCGCCCACCACCTCGCCGGCTTCGCTGCCCGAGGCGTTGTGGAAGACGGTCTTCTACGCGGTGATCGCCACGCTGGCGGTGGCGCCGCTGGCACTCGGGGACAAGGGCTGGTATTCGCGGTTGCTCGCCAGCCGGCCGATGGTGTGGCTGGGTGAGATCTCCTACGAGATCTTCCTGATCCATCTGGTGACGATGGAGTTCGCGATGGTCTACATCGTGCGAGCGCACGTGTACACCGGCCCGATGCTGTATCTGTTCGTCGCGACGGTGGTGGTGACGATTCCGTTGGCCTGGGGGCTGCACCGGTTGACCCGGGTCAAGAACTGATGTCCACGACGGATCGCACGACCTCGACCCATCCTCGCCTGACGCTGTTGGCGGTGTGCCTGGCGGTGTTCATGTTGTTGCTGGATATGACCATCGTCTCGGCGGCGCTGGCCAACATCCAATCCTCGCTGGACGCCGAACTCAGCGGCCTGCAATGGGTGGTCGATGCGTATGCACTGCCGATGGCGGGGCTGCTGCTCACCTCCGCCACGTTGGGTGACCGGCTCGGACGGCGGCGTCTCTATGCCGTCGGAATGACAGTGTTCACGCTGGCCTCGGCGGGTTGCGCGCTGGCCGGCAGCATCGAGTCACTGAATTGGAGCCGGGCGTTGCAGGGGGCGGGCGGGGCGCTGCTGCTGGGTGTGTCGTTGCCGATGGTGGCCGCGGCTTTCCCCGAACGGCGCAGCAGGGGCATCGCGATCGCGATCTACGGCGCGGTGATGGGTGCCGCTGCCGCGGTCGGACCGCTGCTCGGCGGCGCTCTCGTCGGTGCTTTCGGCTGGGAATCCATCTTCTTGATCAATGTGCCGATCGGGGTCGTCGCACTTGTCATCGCGTTGCGCTTCGTCCCGGAAACCCGTGCCGCACAATCCCGTCCGCTCGACTTGGCCGGCACCGCGATCTTGTCGGCCGGTTTGTTCGCCGGCGTACACGTGTTGATCGAGGGCAATCATCGCGGCTGGACCGACACCCTGATCCTGACGCTGGGCGCGGTCTGTGTCGTGGGCTTGGTCGTGTTCTGCTGGTGGGAGTCCCGCGTCGAGGCGCCGATGCTCGACCTGAGTGTGGTCCGGCGCCCAGGCTTCGCCGGGGTGTCGATCGCGGCGTTCGCGGCCGCCGGGACGTTGATCGCGTCCACGAACTACCTGGCGCTGTATCTGATGAACACGTTGGGATACAGCCCCTTCCAGTCCGGTCTGCGGGCACTGCCGCTGACGGTTGCTTGTGTGCTGGGCGCACCGGTGGCCATGATGGCCGCCCGGTACGCGCCGGCCTGGTTGTCGATCCCCGGCGGGGTGGTCCTGATAGCGGCGGGACTGTGGCTGATGACCGGTGTCACCGAGAACACGCAGTGGACGCACTTCATCGCCGGGTCCATCGTCGCCGGCCTCGGCCTGGGTGGCCTGTTCGCGTTGACGTCGGACATCGCGCTGCAGTTCGTCCCGGTCGACGACGCCGGGATGGCCACCGGCGCGGTGAGCACGGTTCGGCAGATCGGCATCCTGGCCGGCGTCGCTGGTTTGGGGGCCTTGTTCAGCCGGCACGCGGCCGACGGTGCTTCCGCCGGGCTGGCCGGCTTGCCACTCGGTCCGGGGCCGACGCACACGCTCGTCGACCGGCTGTCCGCGGGCGCGGGTCTGCGTGTCCTGGACTACCTGCCCGGCGACCTGCGGCCCGTGCTGCCGGCGATCGCCCGGGTCGCCCGTCAGGCCAGCGCCGACGGCATGCAGGCCGCGCTGGTCGCAGCGGCCGTCGCAGCGACGGTATCCGCGGTCGCGGCGTTGGTTCTCGTTGCAGTTGGAGCGAATTCGCATTGCGAACCCGATGACCATTCTGTGTAGTTGGCCTGAGTTACTTATTTGCTCACCGGACATTTGAGTAACCTGGGCTCTACCATGCTTGGCGATTCAATGTTGATTCCCGCTGCCGACGGCGCGCGCTATAGCGTCATGATCTCCACCGATCCCGCCGACGTCGAAGCCGCCCAACGGCTGCGGTATCAGACCTTTGCCGAAGAGATGGGCGCCAGCCTGCCGCGCGCGGTTCGCGGCCCGCTGACCGGAGAGATGATCGACGTCGACCAGTTCGATCCCTACAGCGAGCACCTGCTGGCCAAGGACGAGGCGACCGGGCAGGTCGTCGGCTGCTATCGGCTGCTTCCGCCCGAAGGCGCGGCGGCCGCCGGGGGGATCTTCGCCGACACCATCTTCGACATCGGTGGTTTGAACGAGTTGCGTTCCAGTTTGGTCGAACTCGGCCGCGCCAGCGTACACGTCGAGCACCGCAACGGTGCGGTGATGGGACTGCTGTGGTCGGGGATCCTCAAGTACCAGGAGATAACCGGCCACGAATGGGGGATCGGCTGTCTGTCGGTGCGCATGGAAGGGGGCCTGCCGCGCGGCGCGTTGGTGCGGGGGGTGCGCGACGCGGCCTTCAAGATCCGTCCCGCGCCACCGCAATACCGGGTGACACCGCGGAATCCGGTTCAGGTCAACGGCTTGAGTCTTTCCGAACTACCCGACCCGGGACGGGTGCGTATCCCGCCGATGGTGCAAGGGTCGCTGCGGGTGGGCGGAATGATCTGCGGTGAACCGTCATACGATGCGGACTTCGACATGGCCGACTTCGTCGTCCTGATCAATCGGACGATGATGCATGAACGCTACCTCGAACGGTTGACACGTTCCTATGTCCACGCTTGACCGAACAGGCCTGCTCGGCATCGGGTTCGGGCCGTCGAACCTCGCTCTGGCGATCGCGCTGGCAGAGCGCGGTCTGGGCGCGGTGTTCGTGGACGCGCAGCCGAAGTTCGGTTGGCACCGCGGTATGTTGCTGCCGGGTGCGCGCATGCAGATCCCTTTCCTCAAAGACCTGGTGACGCTGCGAAACACCAAGAGCGAGTTCACTTTTCTGAACTATCTGAGCGAGCGCGATCGGCTCGTCGAGTTCATCGGCCGGCACACGATGTTCCCCAGCCGGATGGAGTTTCACGACTACCTGGAATGGGCCGCGGCCCGCGTCGGCGCGGAGGTCCGGTACGGGCAGCTCGTGGTCGGCGTCGACGCCGACCAGTCCGGTTTCGTGGTGCGGACCGAAGCTGGGTCGGTGCTGCACGCGCAGACCCTCGTCCTGGGCGCCGGACTGTCTCCGGTGCTGCCCGCCGGCACGGTGGAAACCGCTCGGCAGTGGCACAGTCATGCGCTGCTTCATCGACTGGCGACCGGCAATATGTTCACCCCACGACGATTCGCCGTCGTCGGCGCCGGGCAGAGCGCGGCCGAAGTCGCCGGCTACCTCCATCAGACCTATCCTCAGGCGCAGGTACATGCGGTGTTCGCCCGGTACGGATACAGCGTCGCCGACGACAATCCCTACGCCAACCGGATCTTCGATCCGGCCGCGGTCGACGACATCTACTACGCCGATCGACAGGTCCGGCAGCGACTGCTCGACTACCACCGGTCCACTAATTATTCAGCGGTCGATCTGGAGCTGACCGAAGAGCTGTATTCGCGCGAATACGCCGAACGGGTGGCCGGCAGGCGCCGGCTGTTCATCCACAACGCTTCGGAAGTCGTTGACGCGCAGGAACATTCCGACGGTGTGCGGGTGACGGTTGCCAACTTGATCGACCGGTCACAACTCATCTTGGACTGCGATGCGGTGATCTACGCGACGGGGTACGCGCCGTTGGACGTCCGGCGCTTTCTTGGCAAGCTGTCCGGCCACTACGAGTTCGACGCGGACGGGCTCGCGGTGGTCACCCGCGACTACCGCCTGGCGGCCAAGCCGGGGGCGCCCGGCGACATCTATCTCAACGGTGCGGTCGAGCACACCCACGGTCTGGCGTCGTCGTTGCTGTCCAATGTCGCAGTGCGGGCGGGAGATATCGTCGCGTCCGTTGCCGCGGTCGACGAACGGACACGAGGACCGCGGGTGGCGAGCTGACACCGAATCGGTTACCTGCGAGCCGAAATCGGTGTCACCACCGGGACCACGAACTCTTCGATCATCGCCCGTTCGTCGGCCTCGTCTTTGCCGGGGAACATCAGCAGCGAGATGATCACCCGCACCGCCCACCGGGCTCGGCGTTCGAGGGCGGCCGGTTCGTCGGGGTCCAGCGACTCGAGGAATCCGGACACCAGGCCGATGATTACGTCCGACTGGCCGGCCATCTCGCCGCCGATCGGCAGTCGGGTGGACCCGAACCACGCTGCCAGCGCCGGGTTTTCGCGAACCATGCGCAGCGTGGCGACGATGCTTCCGATCAGCCGTTCAGCCGGGTCTTCGACGCGCTCGATGAGTTGCAGGATCTCCCGGCCGAGGCGATGCGTCTCGCGGTGTACGTAGGCGCTGCGCAGCGTCTCCCGGCTGTCGAAGTAGCGGTATAACGTCGCACGCGAACACCCTGCGGCTTTGGCGATTTCGTTCATCCCGACGGTGGCCGCATCCTGCTCGGTGAACAGCCGTTCGGCGGCGTCGAGGATCCGGTCGGCGGCCGCCTCCGAGCGGTGTTCGGCCAGCCAGTCTCCGCGTGGCATCAGGTGTTGACCGTGATCGGAACCGACAGCGGACGCCGGACGTATCCGCCACCGGCCCAGACGATCGCGGATTCATCTACCTCGAACCTCGGGCACCGGCTCAGCAGTTCGTTCAGCGCCACCCGCGACTGCATCCGCGCGGCGGCAGCGCCCAGGCAGTGGTGTGCACCATGGCTGAACGTCAGGATGTTCCGGGGTCGACGGGTGACGTCGAGTTCTGCGGCGTCCTCGCCGTATTGGCGTTCGTCGCGGTTGGCCGACCCGTACACCAGCAGCACCCGCCGCCCGGCCGGAATGGTGGTGTCCTCGATCGTCACGTCGCGGGTGGTCGTGCGGGCCAGATTCTGGACCGGCGAGGTCAGCCGGAGCAGTTCGTCGACGGCATCGGGGATGAGGTCGGGATCGTCTGTCAGCAGGCGGCGCTGGTCGGGTCGCTGGTGCAGCAAAGGCATTGAGCCGCCGAGCATTCCGGTCACCGTGTCGTTCCCGCCGGTGACCATCGTGAACGTGAAACCCAGGATCGACAGCACCCCGGTGATGTCGCCGTCGGCTCCGATCCCGGCCGCCACCAGATGCGAGATGGTGTCGTCCCCGGGTTCGGCGCGGCGGCGTTCGATCAGCCCCGTGAAGTAGCCCATCATCGTGCCCACTGCGTCGCCGACCGTCTCCAGCGCGCTGACGATGCCACCCTCGGCCGTGTTGGCCGTGACGATGGCCTGCGTCCATCCGTCGAACTGAGCCCAGTCCTCTTCGGGCACACCGAGATAATGCGCGACGACCATCGAGGGCAGGGGCTTGAACAGCTCGGTGACGATGTCGCCGCCGCCGTTGGCGCGAATCTTCTCGATCCGCTCGACGACGAACTCGCGCACCTTGGGCTCGACGGCCTCGACCTGCCGTGGCGTGAACCCACGCGACACCAGTTTCCGAAACTGGGTGTGCACTGGCGGGTCCTGCATCACCATCGGCGGATTGTCCTGCAGCCCAATCATTTCCAGATCGCCATAGTTGACCGTGAGGCCCTGCGCTGAGGAGAACGTCCCGTGGTCCCGGGCGGCCGACCACACGTCGGCGTGCCGGGTCAGGACGTAGTAGTCGTGCTCGGGGTGCGCGGGCGGGACGACGTGGTGCACGGGGTCGTGGTCGCGCAGCGCCTTGTACATCGGCCAGCGGTTCGGCCACGTCTCGGGCGTGGCCAGCTCGAACTTGGCGGGAGCTTCGTGAGACACAACTGCGGTCATGTCTTATTGATACGACAGCAATCCCCAATGTGTCAACCGTCCTGGCGGCCGAGCAGACGCAGAATCGCACGATCGACGCCGCTCCCGTGCGATTCTGCGTCTGCTCGCGGTAGAAGCCAGAGCTCAGATCCCGCTTCCGGGGTTCAGAATGCCCAGCGGGTCCAGCGCTTGCTTGATCCGCCGGTTCAGGTCCATCACGTCGGGTCCCAGATAGTCGGCCAGCCAGGGCCGCTTCAACCGACCGACCCCATGTTCGCCGGTGATGGTGCCGCCCAGGCCGACGGCCAGGTCCATGATCTCGCCGTAGGCCACCTGGGCGCGTTCGGCCATCGCAGCATCGGCGGGGTCGAACACCAGCAACGGGTGGGTATTGCCGTCCCCGGCGTGCGCGATCACCGAGATCATCAGGTCGCGCTCCTCGGCGATGCGCGCAATCCCGGTGACCAGTGAGCCCAGCGCGGGCAGCGGCACCCCCACGTCTTCCAGCAACAGCGAACCCTTGGCTTCGACCGCCGGGATGGCGAACCGCCGGGCCGCGATGAACGCCTCGCCCTCTTCCGGGTCGTCGGTCGAAAACACTTCGGTCGCTTCGTTTTCGGCGAACACCGCGGCCATCAGCTCGGCGTCCTCGCTGCCCGCGCGCCCGCGCTCGTCGGACCCGGCCACCAGCATCGCGGCGGCCGAGCGGTCCAGGTCCATTCGCAAGGTGTCCTCGACGGCGTTGATCGCCACCGAATCCATGAACTCCAGCATCGACGGGCGCAACCGCGCGCTGACCCCCAGCACGGCCTCGACGGCCGCCTCCACCGACGCGAAGTTGGCCACCACGACACTGGAGGTGTTAGGAGCGGGCAACAGCCGCAGCGTCACTTCGGTGACCACGCCCAGCGTTCCCTCGCTGCCCACGAATAGCTTCGTAAGTGACAGTCCGGCAACGTCTTTCAAGCGCGGGCCGCCGAGTCGCACCGCGGTGCCGTCGGCCAGCACCACCTGCATGCCCAGCACGTAGTCGCTGGTGACGCCGTACTTCACACAGCACAGTCCGCCGGCGTTGGTGGCGATGTTGCCGCCGATGCTGCAGATCTCGTACGACGACGGATCCGGCGGATACCACAGACCGTGTTCGGCGACCGCCTTCTTCACCTCGGCATTGAACAAACCCGGTTGGCAGACCACGGTCCGGGTCACGGGGTCGACGGTGATGTCGCGCATCTTCTCCGTCGACAGCACGATCCCGTTGTCCACCGCGGTCGCCCCGCCGGACAGGCCGCTGCCGGCGCCCCGCGTCACTACCGGAACCCGATGCGCCGCGGCCCACCGCAGCACGGTCTGCACCTGTTCGGTGGTCCGGGGCCGGACCACGGCCAGCGGCTTGCCCGCCGACGGATCCAGCGCACGGTCCTGCCGGTATCCCTCGGTCACCGAGGGATCGACCACAACCATCCCGTCGGGGAGTTCGCCGATCAGGCCATCCAGCACGTCCACCGGGCCGATCCTACGTCGCGGCTTCGACGGCGAACTCCGGCGCGCGGTCCAGCTCCCGCAACGACGGCAGCCTGGTGCAGATCAAGCCGGCGAGCAGGATCGGCAGCGCCAAAGCCAGAAAGGCCACATGCAGTCCCGCGAAATCGGTCAACGGACCGGCCAGCAGCAGGCCCAGCGGACCGGCGGCGTAGGCCAGCGACGTCATCACCCCGACCACCCGGCCGCGCATGTGTGACGGCGCGCGGGTCTGCACCACGTAGGCATAGATCGGCTGGATCGGCCCGTACACCAAGCCGACCAGCGCCACCAACGCCAGGATCACCGGCAGCGGCGGCAGCAGCGCGATCACCGCCGCCGCGACACCGAGGGATAGCACCGCGGTCAGCATGATCACCCGGCGCGACATCCGCTTGGCCAGTCCCACATATCCCAGCGCGCCCACCAGGCCGCCCAGCGAGAGCGCCATCAACACGCTGCCGAGCTGGCCCGGCTGGTTGCGGTCGCTGAAGTACTTCGGGAACAGCACGCTTTCCATCGGCAGGTACAGCGCCGTGACGGTCAGGTCGATCAGGGCGAGGGTGCGCAGCACCCGCAAACTCCACACGAACCGCAGCCCGTCGGCGATCCCCGACCGCAGCCCCTGCGGCCGGGTGGTGCGCAGCGGTTTGCCGGCGCCTTCCAGCCGCAGCACCGAGATCGCCAGGATGGACATCGCGAACGCCGCGGCGGTGATCCACATCGTGGCGATTCCGCCGACCGTCGCGATCATCAGCCCGCCGATGCCCGGGCCCACCATGAACGCCAGGTTGAGGATCGCCTCGTAGACGCTGTTGACCCGGTCCAGCGACCACCCGGCCCGGGCGGCCGCTTCGGGCAGCATGGACTGCCTGGCGGTGATCCCAGCCGGGTCGAAGGCGGCTGCACATGCCCCCAGGGCGGCCAGCACCCAGACGTTCACCGCCTCGGCGCCGAACGCCCACGCCACCACCGGCACCGCTGCCACCGCGGCCCCGGACAGCAAGTCGGCCACCATCGACACCGGCCGGCGACCGAAGTAGTCCACCGCGGTACCCGCGACCAGCGTGGAGAACAGCAGCGGCAGCGTCGTCGCGCCGGCCACGATCGAGGCCTGCCCCGCGCTGCCCTGGCGCTGCAACACCAGCCACGGAAACGCCACGATCGAAATGCCGTCGCCCGCACACGCCATCAGCGTGGCGAAAAGGACCAGCAATGCCGGGCTCTTGTTGCTCAAAGGCTTTTTGCCGTTCATGGGATATCGCGGCTGAATCTAACCGCAAACCCCAGTCCGGACCACTGAATTTCCGGCCGCCGACACCGGGCAGGATGTAGCTGTGCTCCGTCATCCCCGTACCGGCCAGGCGTTCGACTCGCCCGTCGTGCCCGGGTCCGGCTGGCCGGGCGATCAGGCGACACCGCAGACGCCGGTGGCCACCGACGCGGCCCGGGTCGCCACGCTGGCGAGTGCGGCAACCTCCCTCACCGAGCTGGACGCCGCCAGCAGCGTGTGCCGGGCCTGTCCCCGGCTGGTCACCTGGCGTGAGGATGTCGCCGTGGTCAAACGGCGGTCGTTCGCCGACCAGCCGTACTGGGGCCGTCCGGTGCCGGGGTGGGGTT
Source organism: Mycobacterium sp. NGS22 (assembly GCF_059813095.1). Taxonomy (NCBI): domain Bacteria; kingdom Bacillati; phylum Actinomycetota; class Actinomycetes; order Mycobacteriales; family Mycobacteriaceae; genus Mycobacterium; species Mycobacterium sp. NGS22. The sequence continues at coordinate 238,232 of NZ_JCALDY010000001.1, read as the reverse complement.
CGGAGCGGCCGCGGCTGCTGATCGTGGGCCTGGCGCCAGCCGCGAACGGCGCCAACCGGACCGGCCGCATGTTCACCGGCGACCGGTCCGGCGATCAGCTGTACGCGGCCCTGCACCGCGCCGGGCTGGTGAACCAACCGACCAGTGTGGATGCCGCGGACGGGTTGCGGGCCAAGCAGATTCGTCTCGTCGCGCCGGTGCGGTGCGCGCCGCCGGCCAACGCGCCGACGCCGGCCGAGCGCGACACCTGCGCGCCGTGGCTGCAGGCCGAGTGGCGGTTGGTCGCCACCCACGTCCGGGTGCTGGTCGCGCTCGGCGGCTTCGCCTGGCAGATCGCCCTGGCTATGACGGGCGCAACCGGCAAACCCAAACCGAAGTTCGGCCACCGCGTCGTCGCCGAGCTGCCGTCCGACAAGCGCCTTCTCGGCTGCTACCACCCGAGCCAGCAGAACATGTTCACCGGTAGGTTGACTCCGGCAATGCTCGACGACGTCTTCGCTGACGCAAAGAAGCTGGCAGGGATCAAGTAATGGTGGAATCGGTGCTGGTCTCCGGGGCCAGCGTAGCGGGACTCACCGCGGCGTATTGGCTTGAGCGCAACGGCTATTCGGTCACTGTGGTCGAGCGCTACCCGGGACTGCGGCCGGGTGGTCAGGCAATCGATGTGCGCGGCCCCGCGCTGGAGGTCTTGGACCGGATGGGGTTGCGGGCTCCCGCTGAGGAGCTTAAAACGCGTATCCGGGGATCGTCGGTGGTCGACCGCGACGGCAACGAGTTGTCCCGCGACACCGAATCGACGCCGACGGGCGGGCCGATCAACAATCCAGACATCGAACTGCTGCGCGACGATCTGGTCGGATTGCTTTACGACGAAACGAAATTGAAGACCGAGTTCCTGTTCGACGACAGCATCGTCACGTTGGAGAATCTCGGCCCGGCCGTGGAAGTCACCTTCGAACAGGCGGATCCGCGCAGCTTCGATCTGGTGATCGGGGCTGACGGCCTGCATTCCAATGTGCGCAGGCTGGTCTTCGGGCCCGAGGAGCGGTTCATCAAGAGGCTGGGAACGTTCGCCGCGATCTTCACGGTGCCCAATTTTCTGGACCTGGACTACTGGCAGATGTGGCACTACGGCGACACCAGCATGGCCGGCGTCTACAGCGCGCGCAACAACTCCGAGGCCCGTGCCATGCTCGGATTCATGGACTCCGAACTGCGAATCGACTACCGCGACACCGAAGCTCAGTTCGCCGAACTGGAACGGCGGATGGCCGACGACGGCTGGGTCCGGCCGCAGCTGCTGCAGATGATGCGGTCCGCGCCGGATTTCTATTTCGACGAGATGGCGCAGATCGTGATGGATCACTGGTCGATCGGACGGGTGGCGCTGGTGGGTGACGCCGCGCACTGCGCGTCGCCGTTGTCCGGTCAGGGGACCAGCCTCGCGCTGCTGGGCGCCACCGTCCTGGCCGGTGAACTCAAACTGGGCCGCGTGGACCATGGCCTCGGATTTGCCAACTACTTCAAGCGTTTTCACGCCTACACCGAGCGCACCCAGTTCCTGGCCACCGACAGCATCCCGGGTGGCGCGCCGATCTCGCAGGAGCAGTTCGAACTGATCGTGAACTCGATCACCCTGATGAACTACTGACCCCTGCCGAGCAGACGCAAAAGCCCCGATTTCGTGCCGAAATCAGGGGCTTTTGCGTCTGCTCGCCACACCCCGCCACACCCCCGGCACCCCCGCCACACCCCGGGCCACGGGCCGGGAAGCTTCCGGCGCCCGAACGCGTTGCACCCAGCGTGCGTCTTTCCGTTCTCGATCTCGTTCCGGTGCGTACCGACCAGTCCACCGGCAACGCGCTGGCGGCCACCGTCAAGCTGGCGCAGACCGCCGACCGGTTGGGCTTCACCCGCTACTGGGTCGCCGAACACCACAACATGCCCTCGGTGGGCGCTACCAGCCCGCCGGTGCTGCTGGCCTACCTCGCCGCGCAGACCCAGCAACTGCGGCTGGGCTCGGGCGGGGTGATGCTGCCCAATCACGCGCCGCTGGCCGTCGCCGAACAGTTCGCGCTGCTGGAGGCCGCCGCGCCGGGCCGCATCGACCTCGGCATCGGCCGCGCCCCCGGCTCCGACCCCGTCACCTCCTACATGCTGCGCGGCAGCAACGACGAACGTGACATCCAGAACTTCCCGCAGTACCTCGACGACGTGGCCGCGCTGATGAGCTCCCGCGGTGTGCGGGTGCCGCTGCGATCCGGGGATTACACGCTCAAAGCGACGCCGGCGGCAACCAGCGAACCACGGCTGTGGCTGCTGGGCTCGTCGATGTATTCCGCGCGGCTGGCAGCCGCCAAGGGGTTGCCGTACGTGTTCGCTCATCACTTCTCCGGTCAGGGCACCGAAGAGGCGCTGGCCTACTACCGCTCGCATTTCCGGCCCAGTGACCTTGTCCAAGAGCCCGTGACGTTCCTGACGGTGAATGCGGTGGTGGCCGAAACACGGGATGAGGCAACGGCTTTGATGTTGCCCAACCTGCAGATGATGGCCCGGTTGCGGACCGGCCAGCCACTGGGTCCGGTGCAACTGGTCGAAGAGGCGCGCCAAGCCGAGCTGACGTCGCCGCAGCAGCGCATTGTCGACAGTGGGCTGCGACGGGCCGTGGTCGGCGCTCCCGCCGAGGCCGCCGACCAGCTGCGCGCACTGGCCGAACAATTCGACGTCGACGAGGTGATGGTGCACCCGGTCGCCTCGGCGCATCGCGGCACCGACCCCGACACCGCGCCCGCCCGGGTCGCGACGCTGGAACTGCTGGCCAAGGAGCTTTTCTAGTCGGGCACGCCCGCTTGCGGATTGGCCGCGGCGGGGTTGGCGACGTGGGTGCTTATCCACTCCTGCAGGTCGGCTGCCGGCAACGGCGGACTGTGCACGAACCCCTGGGTGATGGTGCACCCGTACTGCCGCAGCGCGCGCAACGTCGCCTCGTCCTCGACTCCCTCGGCAACGAGGTCGGCGCCCAGGCTTTCGGCCAGCGCGACCGTGGATCGCACGATGGCCACCGACCGCGGGTCCTGGGCAAGCCGCGCCACGAACACCCGGTCCAGCTTGAGTTCGTCGACCGAAACATCTTGCAGCCGCGCCAGTGACGACCATCCGGTGCCGTAGTCGTCCAACGAGATGCGAACGCCCAATTGCTGCAACGCCGCGACGGTGCTGCGTGAACGCGCCGAGTCGACCAGCGTGCTCTCGGTGATCTCGATGATCAGCGCGTCGGCCGGCAGGCCATGGGTGTGCAGCAGTCGCTCGATGGTGCCGACGAGGTCGAGGTCGAGCAGATTCGTCGTGGACAGGTTCACCGCCACGGTCAGCGACAACCCTTGCTCGCGCCAGGAGCGGACCTGTTGGAGGGCGAGGTTGACGGTGAGGTTGGCGACCTTGCGCATCAGGCCGGCCCGTTCGGCGGCGGGCAGGAACTCCTCCGGTAGCAGCAGTCCGCGACTGGGATGGTGCCAGCGCAACAGCGCCTCGACACTGTGCACGCTGCCGTCGTCCGCGTTGATCTTGGGTTGGTAGTGGCAGGTCAACTCGGAGCCGTCGATCAGCGCGGCGCGCAGTTCCTCGATCAGGTTGGGGTCGTTCTCGCGATAGAACTCGAAAGCCGCGTCGTACACCGCGATCTTGCCCCTGGCCGACATCGCGTGCGGCAGTGCCATTTCGGCGCGGTTGAGCAACTCCTGCGGATGGTCGCAGTGGTCGGGATAGAGCGCGATGGCGATGCGGGCATCCACCTGCACGGTCATCGGATCCAGCTTGAACGGCTCAGTCAACGCTTCCAGCAAACGGCCCGCCTGGGCGCGTGCGGCGATCAGGTCGGCGCCCTCGGCAAGCAGGATCGCGAATTGGTCGTCGCCGGCGCGGGTGAGCAGGTCTTCGCGACGGACGTTGTGGGACAGTCGATTCGCGATCTGGCACAGCAACTCGTCGACGAAGTGGGGACCGACGGAGTCGGTGATCTCCTGGAATTCGTGCAGTTGCAGCAACAGCAGGGCGCGACGAGCCGGAGCCTTGGTGGCCGGCTGGGGTCCGAGCACGATCGCCGGCGGCGCGAAGGTGGGCACCTCGGTCAGCACCGTGGCCAGCGACCGGCGGTTGGGCAGCGTGGTCAATTCGTCGGTCATGGCCTGTTTGTGGTTCTCGGCCATGATGCTGACTTCGCGGAACGTCACCGAGAATCGGGCCGCCACCGCGATCAGACTCAACGCTGCCAGCACCTGAGCCGCGCGAGTCTCCGGACCCACCGCGGTGACGGCGAGCGCGACGACGGTGCATGCCACCGGGGCCGCGTAAGAGCCGAGTCCACGCCTTGGCATCGGCGGCGCCGACGACCAGGCGGCCCAACTGGCCAGCGCAATCAACAGCGACGACGCAGGCCAGCCCGCGTCGAGCAGCGTGCCGACCCGGTAACCGCTGCCGGATGTCTCGAAAAGGTAGGCGGTGTCGGCGACCGCGATCAGCACGAACCCCGCCACCAGCAATCCCCAGCGAAACTCGTGTCGCCACCCCAGTATCGGCAGCATTCCGGCGGCCAGCGCCAGCAGGACGAGGTCAGACCACGGGTAGATCAACCCCACCAGCACGGTGGCCGGCGCTCGGGTAGCGGCCGCATGAATGGGTCCTGCCATCAAGCCGGCGGCCACCGCGGCCATGGCCAACCCGCACACCAGGGAGTCGAGTCGGATCGAGGCGGGCACCCGCTTCAAGCGCGACCGCATCAGCAGCAACAGGCCGATGTAGGCGAACGGATAGAACGCCAGATAGGCCGGGTCGGCGATCGACGGGGACTGACCATCCGGGACCCAGCGTGCGTAGATCACGTCACCCAGCGCCGAGCTGAGCATGCCGATCGCGATGAGCGACCAGGCGGCCCGGTCGGCGGTGACGCGATAGGCACGGATGGCGATGAGGATCGCGGCGAACGCGTTCAAGGCCGGGTACAGAACGTCGGCAAAGAAGGGCGTGTGATCGGCGCGCGGGTCGGGCCAGCACGAGGCCGCGAACACGATGACGCCAATTGCCAACGCCACGAACGACATTCGGATGTAGGTCGGTGGCCACCGCACGCTGGACGGTAGGTCGTGCGAACCGTCGGGCCTCGGCTTGGTCGCAGCAACGAGCGGTTGGATGGTGCGCGTCAGTGCCGTCGCGCCGGCGGAGCCGCCCGTTGGGCCGAACGCGCTCGGCGCCCCCCGCGGCAGCCGGCCGTCCTGGAGACCTTCCAGGCCGTTGTCGAACGCCGAGATCGCCGTGTCGGCGAGTTCGGGCAACGCGTAGGGCAGCGGCAGGTCCGGTACGAAGCTGCGAATGCATTGGCCGCCTTCGCGTTTGGCGGCATACATGGCCAAGTCGGCATGGCGCAGCAGTTCGTCGACGGTGACGTTCGACTCGGGGGCGGCCGCGGTGAAACCGATGCTGGGACGCACGGCCAGCGGAACGCCGTCGATCACGATCGCCGCATTGAAAGCTTCCAGGACTCGTTGGGCGACCGCGTGCGACTCCGCGATCGGACCCTCGACGAGTACGGCGAATTCGTCACCGCCCAGGCGGGCTACGGTGCCCGTCTGCCCCAGTACGGTGGTCAGCCGTCCGGCGACCCGGACCAACAGTTCGTCGCCGGCCGGATGGCCCAGGGCGTCGTTCACCGACTTGAAGTTGTCCAGATCCAGGCACATCACCGCGATCGGCGCAGCGTCCTGACGACGACGGGCGATGGCCAGTTCCAACGTGTGCAGGAAGTTGGCGCGGTTGGCGAGTCCGGTCAGACTGTCCCGGAATGCTTCTTGGGACACCTCGACCAGCAGGCCCTGGTTTTCCATCAGCACCAGCAACTGGCGTATCAGCACCGTCGCGACCAGGATTCCGAGCGCGGCCAGCAGCGGCCCGTGCCGCATCATGTGCAACGCGTGGCCCAGCCCCACCGCGGCCGCCAGCAGCAACGGGAGGTAGGGCAACCACAGGCGCACCCGCGAGGTGATCTCGTCCCGGGCGGTGTCGGTGGCGGCTTCGTGCATGCTCACCAGTCCCGCCAGCGCGGCAAGGCCCAAGCCCGCCACTCGGCTCACGTCGACCAGGTCGCCGGTGTGGTAGCTGCCCACGCCGGTCTGGAACAACACCAGCAGGTCGGTCAGGCCGATCGTCGCGATGCCGCCGGCCAGCAGGGTCATGCTGCGCCGCCCGCCGGGGCGTCCGCGTGACAACACCAGAATCGCCATCGTCATGAGCGCGACGTCGGCGAAAACGTGGACCACCGTGGTGGGTCGCGAACTGCTGCGCGTACGCAGCAAGTCGTCCAGGACGAACACCCACGCGGCGACGAAAAGCGAAGTCGCCACGATGATTCCGTCGAGCACGAGCCGCCAGAAATTGTGGCCCGCGGGGTTGAACAGCAGCAGCAAGGCGGTCAAGACGCCGATCGGGTAGAGCAGCAGCACGAACTCCGCCGCGGCCGGATGACTGGCGTGGTCGAGTTCGGGACGCACGTCCAGAACCGCCCAGATGACCTCGCCGACCGCCCAGCCGCTTAGCGCCACCATCATCGCCAGCCAGCCGAACTTGCGCCGCCCGATCGCGTGCCGAGTCGCCTGGGCAGCGCACACGGTTGCGAACGCGATGCACACGAAGGTGACGACCTGGACCACCGGCCGGGTCGCATCTGCACCCTGCCAGCCGCTGAGCGAGGCGATCACGACCAGGAGTCCGGCGACGCCGTAACCGCCGAGGATGGCACAGCTGACGCCCATGGTCAGTCCGGAGAGCGGGCACATCCGTCCCGTCCAGCGCATCATTCCCAGCTCCAGCTCGCACGCGCGCGCATGCAGGCGAAGCGCGCATCCACAGGATAAACCGCCGCACCTACTCCGGCTGTACTACCGGTCTGTTTTAGCGCGAAATCACCGTCTCCGAGTATGAAACGGCGATTTACTGATCCGCCTCGATCTGTAACACTGCGTCGCGCAGGATGCGTCCGGTCGCTTCCCGGTCCGGATCGCGGCGCAACACCATCCCTTTGACCAGCGACAGCTTGTCGCCGCTGCGGCGGGGCAACACGTGCAGGTGAATGTGCAGGACGGTCTGAAAAGCCGCGCGCCCGTCGTTGATCGCGATGTTGGTGGCGTCGGCCAGTTCGGTCGCTTTGGCCGCCTGCGCGATGCGCTGGCCCATCCTGACCATCCCGGCCAGCGTCTCCGGCGGGGTGTCGGCCAGGTCCGCGCTGTGTTTCTTGGGAATGACCAAGGTGTGGCCACGGCTGAACGGCCGGATGTCGAGGATCGCCAGCAAGTCGTCGTCTTCGCAGATCCGGATGGCCGGAGCTTGGCCGGCCACGATCGCACAGAACACGCAGGACATGCCGTCACCGTACTGGGTGCGAAGAGGCCAGCGATACGCTGCGGCTGTGGACCCCAGCGATCTCGCTTTTGCCGGTGCCGCCGAGCAGTCCCGCATGCTGGCCGACGGCGAAATCACGGCGCCGGAACTCCTCGAGGTCTACCTCGAGCGCATCGAGCGGCTGGACAGCGAACTGCGCAGCTACCGGGTGGTCCGCTACGACGCCGCCCGCGCGGAAGCCGAGAACGCTCAGCGGCGCCTCGACGCCGGGGAGCGCCGACCGCTGCTCGGCGTGCCGATCGCGATCAAGGACGACGTCGACGTCGCCGGCGAGGTCACCACCTACGGCAGCGGCGCGCACGGCCCGGCGGTGACCGATGACGCCGAGGTGGTTCGCCGGCTGCGGGCGGCGGGCGCGGTGATCATCGGCAAGACCGCGGTGCCGGAGCTGATGATCATGCCGTTCACCGAGTCGCTGACATTCGGGGCGACGCGCAATCCGTGGAACCCGCGACGCACGCCGGGCGGCAGCAGTGGGGGCAGCGCGGCGGCGGTCGCGGCCGGGCTGGCCGCGGTGGCGTTGGGATCTGACGGTGGCGGATCCATTCGCATCCCGGCCACCTGGTGCGGCCTGTTCGGGCTCAAACCGCAACGCGAGCGGATCTCGCTGGAGCCGCATGACGACGCCTGGTGGGGACTGAGCGTCAACGGTCCGATCACACGCTCGGTGCTGGACGCGGCGCTGGTCCTGGACGCGACGACGACGGTGCCCGGACCCGAAGCCGAATTCGTCGCCGCGGCGCAGCGCCGGCCCGGGCCGTTGCGAATTGCGTTGAGCACCAAGGTGCCTACGCCGATGCCGGTCCGGGTGGGTAGGGCGCAGTTGACCGCGGTCGAACAGGCCGGTGCCTTACTGCGCGACCTGGGCCATGACGTGATCGTCCGGGATCCGCACTATCCGGCGTCGCTGTACGCCAACTACCTGCCCCGGATGTTGCGCGGCATCAGTGACGACGCGGATGCTCAGACCCATCCCGAGCGACTGGAGCCGCGAACGCGCAACATCGCGCGGCTGGGTTCGTTCTTCTCCGACCGGCGGATGGCCGCGTTGCGCGAGGCCGAGATCGGGTTGAACGGTCGGATCCAGGCGATCTTCGAAGACGTCGATGTCGTCGTCACCCCGGGTACCGCGGCGGGCCCGTCACGCATCGGCGCCTACCGACGCCGCGGCGGGGTGTCTACGTTGCTGCTGGTCGGACAGCGGGTGCCGTTTCAGCAGGTGTGGAATCTGACCGGTCAGCCTGCCGCCGTCGTGCCCTGGGACTTCGACGACGAGGGCTTGCCGATGTCGGTGCAGTTGGTCGGGCGGCCCTTCGACGAGGCAACGCTGTTGTCGTTGTCGGCGCAGATCGAAGCGGCGCGGCCGTGGGCGCAACGACGACCGCCGGTGTCATGACGGGTCGATCACCCGCCAGGCGGGCGGTTTCACGCCCGGTTTGACCGCGTGGGCCGGGCTGGATCGCAGACCTTCGTTATACGTTGGCCCCATGGCCGACCCGGTGGACGATGACCTGCTCGCCGGGTTGGAGGGCGCGCAGCGCGCGGAGCGGGCCGAGTTGATCGAATGGTTGCTCGAGCAGGACATCAGCGCCGAGGAGATCCGGTCGACCACCCCGCCGCTGTTGCTGGCCAGCCGGCACCTAATCGGCGACGACGGCACCTACGTGTCCAGCCGGGAGGTCAGCGAAAGCCACGGCATCGATCTCGAACTGCTGCAACGCGTCCAACGCGCCATCGGCCTGGCCCGGGTGGACGACCCGGACGCCGTCGTGCACATGCGAGCCGACGTCGAGGCCGCCGCCTCCGCGCAGCGATTCATCGAATTCGGGTTACCGCCCGATCAAGTGGTAGCCGTGGTGCGCGTACTCGCCGAAGGTCTGTCGCACGCCGCCGAGGTGATGCGCTACACCGCGCTGTCGGCCATCATGCGTCCCGGGCTCAGCGAAGTGCAGATCGCAATGGCTTCCAAGGCGCTGATCAGCCAGATCGCGCCGCTGCTCGGACCGATGATCGAAGACATGCTGTTCATGCAGTTGCGGCACATGATGGAGACCGAAGCCGTCAACGCAGGGGAGCGGGCCGCCGGTCAGCCGCTGCCAGGCGCGCGTTCGGTCACCGTCGCCTTTGCCGACCTGGTCGGGTTCACCAAGCTGGGGGAGGTGGTCTCGGCCGAGGAGCTGGGCCACCTCGCCGGAAGGCTGGCCGAACGGGCGCGCGATCTGACCGCTCCGCCCGTGCGATTCATCAAGACGATCGGCGACGCGGTGATGCTGGTCTGCCCCGAGCCGGCGCCGCTGCTGAGCACCATGCTGGAGCTGGTCGAGATCATCGACACCGACGACGAATTTCCGCGCCTGCGCGCCGGGGCGGCCGCCGGTATGGCGGTGAGCCGGGCCGGCGACTGGTTCGGCAGTCCCGTCAACACCGCAAGCCGCGTCACCGGGGCTGCGCGGCCAGGTACGGTCCTGGTCGCCGAGTCGGTGCGCGACGCGCTGGCAGCCACGTCCGATGAGGTGGGGTTCGAGTGGTCTTTTGCCGGGGCGCGACGCCTCAAGGGCATCAAGAACGAGACAAAGCTGTATCGGGTTCGGCGAACGTCATAACGCATTGGGCAGGCCCGGCGTGACTCTGGGGGCGTGCTGACTCCGTCTTACGCGGGTCGGCCGCGGCCGGGATTTCCCCTCTTCCGGCTCTTGCGATTCGGTCACTTCCGGGCCTGCTTCGGTATCAAAAATACAACTGCAAATGCCTGATAGCAACGGTTTTCGCCGGTCCAGCGTCGGCTATGGCCGGTGCGGTTGAGTTCGCCCGCGGCGAAACCGGCTGGCGTAACGGTGCAAAGGTGTAATCATGTAATCATGAATCTTCATCATCATGGGCGGCGGCACGGTCGCCCCGGCGGCTGGCAACAGGCCGACCAACCCGACGCCACCGGTGCGGCCGAATGGTTCGCCGGGCGCGTCCCCGAGACCTGGTTCGACGGGGATCCCTCGGTGGTGGTCGACCGAGAGGAAATCACGGTGGTCGGAAAGCTCGCCGGAGTCGACGAGAGCGCCGCGCGGGCCGAAGGCCGCGCTTCGCGGTTCCGCGAAGAGACCCGCTCGGAACGAATGGCCATCGCCGAGGAGGCCCAGGCCCGCTACGGGCGCAAGGTGTCGTGGGGCGTGGAGGTGAACGGTGAACGAAAGCTGTTCACCCACATCGCCGTTCCGGTCATGACGCGCCTTCGGCAACCCGAACGCCAGGTGCTCGACACCCTGGTCGATGCCGGCGTGGCACGCTCTCGTGCCGACGCCCTGGCATGGTCGGTCAGACTGGTCGGCGAGCACACCGAGGAATGGTTGGCCAAGCTGCGCTCGGCCATGTCGGCCGTCGACGATCTCCGTGCGCAGGGACCAGACCTGCGCTGATACGTTCCCGGCTTACTTCTCTTTCTCGACCTTCGCGACGATCCTGTCGGTGATCTCGCCGCCCTGGTCGGTGATCCGGAAGCCGCAGGCGTTCACGTCGACGATCACATTGTTCTCCACGGCCATCGCGCGCTGGCATTCCCAGCCGTTGGCGCCCTCCTGGGTGTTGAGCACCGTGATCTTGGGCACGGCGCCCAGCACGTCGGCGAAGGTCCACCGGTAGGTCTTGCCTTTGTTGGTGACCGTGACTGTCTTGTCTGCGCACGCCTTCCACTTGGTCAGCTGCGCCTGCAGGATCGAGCGCGCCTTGTCGGCGGTCGGAAACGCGATCACAGCCTGGTTGACCCAGTGGTCGTTGTTGTCACCCGGTTCGGACAGGATCAGCCCGTTGAGTCCCGTGTAGCCGGATCCGGCGTAGACCGGCCCCTGGCTGGTGTACATCGCACCCTGGCAGTCAGGGTCGGACAGGGTCACCGCTGAGCTGTCCATCGTGGTGATCGCCTTACCCGGTTGCATGGTCGAAGAACTCATTATCGAGTTGATCTCCGAAGAGCTCAGCAACAGAGAACTCAGCCGTTCTTCGGAGATGGGCGGTTTCGGCTTGGGCTTTGACGAATCCGGGATGACCAAGATGATCAGGCCGACGACCAGGACGACCAGCACGATCGCGGCGGCCGCCACGATGGGCCACGGGTTGCGCTTGCGGGGTGCCGGCGGGTGCTGCCCCTGGTGCCAGCCGGGGACGGGGCCGGAGGGGACGGGGCCGGAGGGGACGGGGCCGGAGGGGACGGGGCCGGCGGGGACGGGGCCGGAGGGTTGCTGCGGTATCGGCGTGCTCGGTGGACCACCGGACCAGCCGCCGCCCTGGTAGTGCTGAGGTTTCTGCAACGACGGGGTCGGCGCGGAGATCGGGCCGCTCGCCGGTGTCCACCCGGGCGAGGCCGGTCGCTGCTGCGGTATCGGCCCCGACGGGCCGGAACCGCCTGCGTATTGCGGGTTCGGCGGCTGTGGGCGGGGCCCCGGCGGCGGGGTGGTCGGGGGTGGGGTCGACCGCGGCGGCGGGGTCTTGGGCGGGGACCCCACGGCACCGGCCGGCATGGTCGGGGGGACCACAGTCGGGGGACCGGGCAGGGTGGCTTCCTGGCTGCGGCGCACGATCTTGTCGGCGTGGTCCTGGTCGGGGTTGCTGAGCGCTTCGTGGGCGGCCAGTGCCAGGTCGCCGGCGCTGGCGTAGCGGTCCTCGGGCCTCTTGGCCATCCCGCGCGCGATGACGGCGTCGAAGGCTTTCGGGATACCCGCGCGAATGGTGCTGACCTGCGGGATCGGATCCATCAGGTGCGCGGTGACCAGCATGCCGGCGCTGTCGGCACGATATGGCGCACCACCGGTCAGGCATTCGAACAGCACGCAGGCCAGCGCGTAGATGTCGGCGCGGTAGGTGACCTCGTCGTTGGAGAAGCGTTCGGGCGCCATGTATTTCCAGGTGCCCACCGCGGTGCCCAGTTGGGTGAGTTTTTCGTCGGTGGTGGCACTGGCGATGCCGAAGTCCACCAGGTAGGCGAAGTCGTCGCGGGTGACCAGCACGTTGGGCGGCTTAATGTCGCGGTGCATGACTCCCGCGGCGTGTGCGGCATCGAGCGCCGAGGCGATCTGGGTGATGATGGCCACCGCGCGCGGCGGGGTCAGCGGTCCGAAGCGCTTGAGGATGTTGTCCAGGTCGGTGCCCTCGATCATGCGCATCTCGAGGTACATCTGGCCGTCGATCTCGCCGTAGTCGTGGATGGGCACCACGTGGGGTTCTTGTAATCGGCCGGCGATGCGCGCCTCGCGTTTCATCCGCTCGCGAAAGATCGGATCCTTGCTGAACTCCGCGGTCATCAACTTGACGGCGACGGTCCACTCTTTGACGGTGTGTTCGGCCTCGTAGACCTCACCCATCCCGCCTTTGCCCAGCAACCGCTTGAGGCGGTAGGGCCCGAACATCGAACCCACCCGTGAGCCCTGCGCGTCGCTCATCGCTGATCCTCCCAATCAAGCCCAATGCCGCCGACACTATCAACAACTCTCAGGCGAAACGCCAAACAAATTCCCTTGGGACGCGACTGTCGTCTTCTCAGCCGTCGGCGGGGTTCCATTCGTGCTCAAGCACATCTGACTCACTTGCGGGTGCGACGCTGCGGGCCCAGACGGCGCAGCCGCCATGCTGTGCAGGTCACCAACACCACCGCCTGCACGGCGCATACCGCCGCGGCGATCGACCAGCTGCTGACGCTGTAAGTCCACAACGGATCCCGGTCGCCGCCGACGGTGCGGCGCAGGTCGTTCAGATCCACCGTGGCCGCGGCCATCGCGTAGGCCCACCGCGACGGTGACAGCCAGGACAGCTGTTCCAGCAAGACGTGGTCCTTGACCGCGAACATGCCGCCGCACAGCACCAATTGGGCCATCACCACCAGCACCAGCAGCGGCATACCACGGTCGGCGTGTCCGATCAGCGCCGATATCAGCAGACCCAGCATCATCGACACAACCGTCACGGCCAGCACCGCGACCGCCACTTCCAGTCGCGGCCACGGCAAGACCACCGACTGGTCCGGCGGCGGCAGCAGAGCGACCCCGCACAACCCCAGCAGCAGACCCTGCGTGCCGGTTATCGCACCGAGGACAGTGAGTTTGGAAGCCAGGTAGGCGCCGGCGGACAGGCCGATGCCGTGCTCGCGCCGATAAATCGCTTCTTCCTTGACGATTTCGCGGATCGAGGAGCCACAACCCATCAGCGCGCCGCCGATGATCAGCAACACCAGAAGCTGGCCGGGTTGAGAGGACGACTTCTCGATTGCTTTGGTCAGTGACAGTCCGGCGCCGCCGGGGACGGCATAGGCGAACAGGCTGAGCAGCACCGGCAGGGCGAGCAGGAAGAGGGCGTACTGGCGGTCGGCGGTGATCACCGCCAAGTAGCGGCGGCACAGGATGGCGAATTGCGCCACCGGGTTCTGTTGCGCCCTGGGTTTGCCGGTACTGACGGCGGGGGCACCGGGTTGCTCGGGAGTTTGGGGAGCGGAGGCGCCGTACAGCGGCGACTTTCGGTAGCGGGCGGTCCAATCGGTGTCTTTGTCGTTTTCCAGCAGGATGAACAGGTCGGTGAAGTCGGTGCAGTCGAAGTAGGCCAGCGCTTGCTGGGGCGGGCCGAAATAGGCCAGACGGCCGCCGGGCGCCAGCACCAGCAGCCGGTCGCACATGTTCAGGTGCGCGATGTTGTGGGTGACCACCACCACTGACTGTCCGTCGTCGGCCAGCGTGCGCAGGGTTTGCATGACCGATTTCTCGTAGCCCGGATCCAGCCCGGAGGTGGGTTCGTCCAGGAACAGCAGCGACGGTTTGGTCAGCAGTTCCAGGGCCACGCTGGTGCGTTTGCGTTGGCCGCCCGAGAGGCTGTCAATGCGTTGGTCGGCGTGGCTCGTCAAACCCAGTTCGGCCAGCACCTCGTCGATACGGTCCTGACGTTCCCGGGCGTCGACATCCTGCGGAAAGCGCAGCCGCGCAGCGTAATCCAGCGCGCGGCGCACGGTCAGCGCGGTGTGCAGGATGTCGTCCTGGGGGACGAAACCGATGCGGTGGCGCAGCTCTTCGTAGTTGTCGTACAGGTCGCGGCCGTTGTACCGAACGGTGCCGCCGGTGGCGGGACGAAATCCGGTCAGCGCCCCGAGCAGAGTGGATTTTCCCGCCCCCGATGGTCCGACCACGGCCAGCAGGCTGCGTTGCGGCAGCACGAAGCTGACATCGTCGAGCAGGATTCGGTTCTTGGTGGCCACACGCAGGTTGACTGCTTCGTAGCAGATGTCGCCGGTGTCGACGTATTCGACGAGGCGGTCGCCGGACAGCCGCAGCCGTTGGTGGCCGATGCCGACGATGTCGTCGGGTCCGATGACCGCGCGGGTGATGCGGTTGCCGTTGACGTAGGTGCCGTTGGCGCTGTGGCTGTCGACCAGCTCCCATTGGCTACCCGAACGGCGTAGCTGGGCGTGGCGCCGCGAGACCAGCAAGTCGTGCAGCACGACGGTGTTGTCCGGAGCGCGCCCGATGGTGACCGCGACCTGATCGATGGCGTGCACGGCCGTCGGCGTGCGCTCGGTCGACGTGCCCGACGGCTGCGGCGCTGGCGGAACCGGGGTCACGGTGCTGGTGGCATCTTCGATCCGTGACCCGTCGCCGGCAGAACCCGGCGGCCGGCTCATATGTCAGCCCGTTCCGATCAGCCGTACTTGGCCCACCAGTTGTGCAGGTCCTCCAGAGTGGCCGGGTCCCCGAACACGTCGCTGAGCATGAGCTTGCTCTCGTTGCTCCAGATCAGGTTGGGGTGGTTCTTGTACGTGCCGCACGCGATCATCCCGGCGGTCACCGACGGATCCCGGTCGTAGTGCCAGCCATCCGGAGAGGGTCCCTCACCTGGGCAGTTGGCCAACTGCACCGCGGAGACGTCGTCATTGAAAGCCTGCTTGAGCGCGTCCACGGTCGGGAACAGCCCGTAGATCGCCCGGCTCGGACCGCCGGAGTTGCTGTTCTGCCCACAGTCGACCATCGCCACCGTGCCGGTCCATACGCTGTTCGGCTTGGGCGTGGTCGCTTTGCAGACCCCGGACGGGTAGCCGGGTGGCAGCATCGAGAGCAGCTTGGCCTGCGGGGTATTGGTCGCGGACGACGGTTGGCTGATGGAGGTGGACTGGGCTGCGGAGCTGGATGTCAGCGACGTCGTGGTGTCATCAGCCTTTCGGGTGTCGTCGGAACCCAAGGCCATCCAGAGGCCGACAGCGGCGAGGACCAGGACGACGACCAGGGCGGCGGCGCCGGCCACGTACGGCCAGGGGCTGCGCTTCTTGCCCGGTGGCGGACCGCCTTGATTCCAGGGGGTTGGTCCACTCGGAGGGGGTGTGCCGCCGGTGCCGCCCCAGCCTCCGCTCTGGAAATACGCCGGGGTGGGGGTGGGACCGCTCGGACCCGAAATGGGACCGCTCGGCGCCTGGCTGGGGCCGACGCCCGGGGTCCAGCTCGGCCCACTGGCGACCGGCTGACCCTGCGGTTCGCTGTAGCCGGGCGGCGGTTGATACTGCGCCGGGGCACCCGGCGGCGGGCTGCCGGTGAGGGCTTGCGGAGCCGAAACCGCGGCGGTGCCCGGCAGCGTGGATTCCCGGCTCTTGCGCAGGATGTTCTCGGCGTGGTCCTGGTCGGGGTCGCTGAGCGCGTCGTGGGCGGCACGGGCGAAGTCGCCGGCGCTGGCGTAGCGGTCCTCGGGCCTCTTGGCCATCCCGCGCGCAATGACGGCGTCGAAGGCTTTCGGGATACCCGCCCGCGCGGCGCTGACCTGCGGGATCGGGTCCATCAGGTGGGCCGTCACCAACGTGGTCGCGCTGTCGGCGCGATACGGCGGGGCGCCGGTCATGCATTCGAACAGCACGCAGGCCAGCGCGTAGATGTCGGCGCGGTAGGTGACCTCGTCGTTGGAGAAGCGTTCGGGCGCCATGTATTTCCAGGTGCCCACCGCGGTGCCCAGTTGGGTGAGTTTCTCGTCGGTGGTGGCACTGGCGATGCCGAAGTCCACCAGGTAGGCGAAGTCGTCGCGGGTGACCAGCACGTTGGGCGGCTTGACGTCACGGTGCATGACGCCCGCGGCGTGCGCGGCATCGAGTGCCGAGGCGATCTGGGTGATGATGGCCACCGCGCGCGGCGGGGTCAGCGGGCCGAAGCGCTTGAGGATGTTGTCCAGGTCGGTGCCCTCGATCATGCGCATCTCGAGGTACATCTGCCCGTCGATCTCGCCGTAGTCGTGGATGGGCACCACGTGCGGTTCCTGCAGGCGGCCGGCGATGCGCGCCTCGCGCTTCATCCGTTCGCGAAAGACCGGGTCCTTGCTGAACTCGGCCGTCATCAACTTGACGGCGACAGTCCACTCTTTGACGGTGTGTTCGGCCTCGTAGACCTCACCCATCCCGCCTTTGCCCAGCAACCGCTTGAGGTGGTAGGGCCCGAACATCGAACCCACCCGCGAGTCTGGTGCCTCGCTCATCGCTGATCCTCCTCAGAAAGCCCGAATCCCGCCGACACTACCAACAGCTTCCAGGTATCGCATCGAGCGCGAACACCGAGTCCAGCAGCCGTGAGCCCGGGCGTTGCCGACCAGCAGACCGACGGGATCGTCGCAGCAACGACACGCCTGGCCGCCCGGGTAGTCCTTTGTCGACAACGCTTGCCAATCCCGTTGCCCGCCAGCGTAATTCGCAACTTTGCAAGATCGTCAGGCCTGCGTGTGCGCGGCGATCCGGAAGGTGAATTCGTGATCGCAGATCCGGATGTGGTCGCCGTCGCCGATCGTCGCAGCGACGCGGATCCGTTGGTGGCGCACATGTACTCCGTTGGAGGACCGCAGATCGTTGATGATGAAGTTGGTGCCGGTGTCGACGATGACCGCGTGGTGACGGCTGACGTTCGCGCTGTCCAGCACGATGTCGTTGTCGCTGAGCCGACCGATCCGGGTTGCCGCGGAGCGCAGTTGGTAATCGTGACCGGTGGCGGTGTCGTGCAGGTACGCCAAGACCTTCTGCCCGGCGGCCAGTGTGCGTTGGTCGAGCGCCGTGACGGTCGCCGCGGCAGTGACTTTGGCGTTCTTCTTCGTGTCGAGGGACTCCTGGCGCAGGATCCGCTCGTTGAGCGCACGCAGGGTCGGACCCGGGTCGATCCCCAGGTCGTCGGCCAGTGTCGTCTTCACCCGCCGGTAGGCGTTCAACGCGTCGGATTGACGGTCGGTCAGGTAGTAGGCGGTGATCAACTGTGCCCACAGAGGTTCCCGGTAGGGGTGCTCGACAGTCAGCGCCTCGAGCTCGGCGATCACACCGGAGGCTCGTCCGCAGGCGATCTCGGCTTCGGCCTTGGCGGTGTGCGCCAGGATCTTGTCCTCGACCAGGGCAGTGGCGAAGGAGTCGACGAATTGGAAGTCCCGCAGGTCGTCGAGCACCGGCCCGCGCCATTCACTCAACGCCGCCGACAGGTGCCGGCTGGCCTCTTCGAACCGGCTGCCCGCCGCGGCGTGCACACCCGCAGTCTTCTCGGCGATGAACCGCCCGAGATCGCAGGTGTTCTCCGGGATGGTCAGCCGGTACCCCGGCGGGGCGGCCGCCAACACCACCCGGGGGTCCACACCGGCGCCGCTGACCAGCTTGCGCAGATTCGACACGTAGGAGTGGATGCTGGCCCGCGCGCCCGACGGCGGCCACTCTTCCCAGAGTGCGGTGATCAGCGCATCGACCCCGACGGGCCGGTTGCGGTTGATGACCAGCGTGGCCAGCACCGCGCGCTGCTTGGGAGTGCCCAACGGGATCAATGTGCCGTCGATCTTCATCTCCAGCGGTCCGAGCACACCGAACTCGAGACTTTTGTCCACCATCGCGCTACCAGCCATTCCGGGTCCTCCGCGGCATTCCGGTGCCTTCCGAAAAGCAAGGTGCCGATTCGGCGCCCTTCCTGATCATTTTGTCTCGGCCTTCGTGGATCGTTTCACTGGGTCCTGTCATTGTGGGGCATTTCGCGGCGAAGTTCGCGCATCCAGCCGCACCCGTTTTCTGCGGATGCGACCGGGCAGGCCGGCCATGCCGGGTCACCGGAGTAGCCGAAATGCCGGTTCTGGCAAGACGATCATTTGCCTTCCCCTCGAATCCTGCTGACCGCTAACGAGATTCGTCTGGTGCGGGCCGAATGGACGGCTTCGACCGCGTGTGCTGCTGAAAAGTGCTGGCATTCAACACCGGCGAGGGTTATCACAGCGCCGTCGCAACACAAATCCGTGCATTCCGGTGACTTTGCGCATCACGTCGGTTGCCGCTTTGAGCATAGGTCCTGCAGAGCCAGCGCCGCCCGGGACAGTCAACAGCCGAACCCGGTTCTTCGGCAAGCGTTCGACGCTCAGGCTCGCGTCATCTCGTAGTAGGCGCCCCGGCGCGCCAGCAGTTCGGCATGGCTACCTTTTTCGACGACCCGACCCGCCTCGACGACGACGATCTGGTCGGCGTCTCGAATTGTCGAAAGACGATGGGCGATAATGAAACTCGTCCGGTCGCGGCGAAGTTCGCGGGTCGCAGAGGCGATCAGCACTTCGGTCCGGGTGTCGACCGAACTGGTCGCTTCGTCCAGGATCAACAGCTGAGGGCGGGCGAGAAAAGCGCGGGCGATCGTGATGAGCTGTTTCTCGCCGACGCTGATGTTGCCGCCGTCGCCGCTGATCCGGGTCTGGTATCCGGCGGGCAGCGTGTGGACGAACCGGTCGACGTAGGCCGCCTTGGCGGCCGCGACCACTTCGTCCGGGCCGGCCTCCGGGCGGCCGTAGGCGATGTTCTCCTCGATCGTGCCGTCGAACAGCCAGGTGTCCTGCAGCACCATGCCGATACGCGAGCGCAGCGCCTGCCTGTCCAGTGCGGCGATGTCGACTCCGTCGAGCAGGATGCGGCCGAACTCGACGTCATAGAACCGCATCAACAGGTTCACCAACGTGGTCTTGCCGGCGCCGGTCGGTCCGACGATGGCCACCGTGCTGCCCGGCTCGGCGACCAGCGACAGGTCGTGGATCACCGGGTGCCCGGGGTGGTAGGCGAAGCTCACGTGCTGGAACTCGACCTTGCCGCGGCGGTCGGGCGCGACGGGCGAAATCGGCTGGCGGTCCTGACTTTCTTCGGGTTCGTCGAGCAGGTCGAAGACGCGTTCGGCGCTGGCCACGCCGGACTGCAGGGTGTTGTACATCGCCGCGACCTGACCGATCGGGTTGTTGAACTGCCGGACGTACTGGATGAATGCCTGGATGCTGCCGAGCGTGATCTGCCCGGTGGCCACCTGCAGGCCGCCCACCACGGCCACCGCGACGTAGCCGAGGTTGCCGATGAATCCCGTTGCCGGTCCGACCAGGCCGGAGAAGAACTGGGCACCGAAGCTGGCCTGGTAGACGTCGTCGTTGAGGCGACGAAACTGTTCCCGCGCGGCCGCCTGGTGTCCGAACGTCTTGACCACCGTGAAGCCGCTGTAGGTCTCTTCGATGTGCGCGTTGAGCCGACCGGTGCTGGTCCAATGAGCCAGGAAGAGCCGCCGGGAACGACGGGTGACGGCCCGCGTCGCCAGCAGCGAGAGGGGGACCGTGAGCACGGTGATCACCGCCAACAGCGGTGAGATCCACAGCATCATGGCGAACACGCCCACCACCGTCAGGACTGATGTCGCCAGTTGGCTGATAGTCATCGACAGCGACGACTGCATGTTGTCGATGTCGTTGGTCACCCGGCTCAGCAGTTCGCCGCGTTGTTGCCGGTCGAAGTAGGACAACGGCAGCCGGTGCATCTTGTCCTCGACATCCGCACGCAAGCTGGTGATGGTCTTCTGCACGGTGCTGTTCAACAGTCGCGCCTGGCCCCAAATCAGCGCGGCGGCAATCACATACAGCACCAGAGCCAGCGCCAAAGTCCGCAGCACCGCACCGAAGTCCACGCCGGTGCCCGGAACCACGTTCATGCCCGACAGCAGGTCGGCGAAGGCGTCGTCACCGCGGGCGCGGGCAGCGGAAATCGCTTGCGCTTTGCTGGTGCCGGCCGGCAGACCGCGGCCGATCACGCCGTTGAACAGCAGGTCGGTGGCGTGGCCGAGGATGCGCGGAACCGCGACTCCGACGGCGGTGCCGGCGACACCCAGCACGACGACGGCAATGCTGAGTCGACGATGCGGGGACAGTCGCCGGATCAGTCGCCCCGCCGATCCCCAGAAGTCCCGGGACCGCATGTTGGGCGGGGCGGGGGCGGCACCACGCGGGCGGGCGTTCATCGGCGCTGTCATTGCGCCCTCCCGGCTTCGGCGCCCACCGCCTGGGATGCGGCGAACTCGGCGTAGGTGGGACAGTCGGCCAGCAGCGACTCGTGGTCTCCGGTGCCGATAATCCTGCCGTTGTCGACGACGATTACCTTGTCGGCCTGGGCAGCCGTCGAAATCCGTTGTGTGACAACGATCATCGTGGCAGCGGCCGCCTCTTCGCGTAGCGCGGCCCGGACGCGGGCATCGGTGTGCACGTCGAGCGCGGAGAACGCGTCATCGAACAGGTAGATGGCCGGGCGGCGGATGACAGCGCGCGCGATCGCCAGTCGTTGGCGCTGCCCGCCGGAGAAGTTCATCCCGCCTTGCGCCACGCGCATCTGCAACCCGTACGGTCGCACGAAGTCCTCGGCGGCAGCGATGCGCAGTGCCTCCCACATTTCCTCGTCGCCCACTGCCTGTCCTGGAGCCGCGCCGTAACGCAGGTTGTCGGCGACGGTGCCGGTGAACAGGAAGCCGCGCTGCGGTACCAGGCCGACCGCCGACCAGAGTCGCTCGGTCTGATAGTCGCGGACGTCGATCTCGTCAATGAGCACCGCACCGTCGGTGGCGTCGTAGAGCCGGCAGATCAGCGACACCAATGTCGACTTGCCCGAGCCGGTGCTGCCCACAATCGCGGTGCTGGTGCCGGGCTGTGCGGTCAACGAAATATTCTGCAGCACCGGGCAATCGGCTCCCGGATAGCTGAAGGTGACGCCGTCCAGGCGTATCGCGCCGGTGATCCCCTGCGGCGGGAACACGGGATGCTGGGGGTCGCGGACCGCAGGTGCGCTGGACAGCACCTCGGTGATGCGCTCGGCGCACACCGACGCGCGCGGCAACACGACCAGCGTCATGGTCGCCATCAGGACCGCCATCAGGATCTGGGCGAAGTACGACAGGAAGGCGATCAGCGACCCGACCTGCATCTGGCCCTGGTCGATGCGCAAACCGCCGAACCAGATCAGCGCGACGCTGGACAGGTTGATGGTCAGCGTGGTCACGGGCAGCATCAGCGCTTGCCAATTCCCTGCGCCCAGAGCGGCATTGGATAACGCCCGGTTGGCCCGCGCGAACTTCTCGCGCTCATATTGTTCGCGGGTGAACGCCCGGACCACCCGGACGCCGGACAGCTGGTCGCGCAGCACCCGGTTGACGCCGTCGATCAGGCGCTGCATGTTGCGGAACAGCGGCAGCATGTGGGAGATGATCCAGTAATTGGCCGTCGCCATGACCGGCACGCTGACCAGCAGCAGCCAGGTCAGCGCGGCCTCCTGGTGAATGGCCATGACGACACCGCCGACGCACATGATCGGCGCGGTGACCAGGACGGTAGCCGCCGTCTGGACCAGGAACACGATCTGCCGGACATCGTTGGTGCTTCGGGTCAACAACGTCGCCGCACCGAAGCGGGCCGTCTCGTGCTCGGAGAAGGTGATGACGTGTTCGAACATCGCCGCGCGCAGGTCACGGCCGAACCCGGTCCCGGTCCGGGAGCCGAAGTAGGTGGCTCCCACCGCGCACAGCACCTGCAGCCCGGTGACCATCAGCATCAGCACGCCCAACCGGACGATGGTGGCCGTGTCACCTCGGGCGACGCCGTCGTCGACGATCGCCGCGTTGAGCGTCGGAAGGTACAGCGATGCCAGGGTGCTGATCGACTGCAGCGCCATCAACACCGCGACCAGCCGACGATAAGGCCGGATGTACTGGCGCAGCAGTGCCAGGAGCATGGGGTAACTGTCGCACACCCGCCGGGTGCGGGTACCGCTGTCGCCGGTAAGTCCGAAATGCCTGCTCAGATGGCGTGTCGGTGGTTGACCTACGGGGCTGCGGCTACAGTGCATCGTGTGGAGCGGCAGCAGGTAGGTAGCGGTGCGGCGTAATTTGGCGACGCGACTCGTGGCGGGCTTAGCCGCGATCGCGTTCATTCTCGGTGTTGCGGGGTGTTCGGATTCCGGAGATAACAAGCCGGGTGCGACGATTTCCTCGACGCCGGGCAAGAACGACGGCAAGCACGGGCCGTTCTTCCCGCAATGCGGCGGTGTCACTGACGAAACGGTGACTCAGCAGACCCGGATCACCGGGTTGATCAACACCGCCAAGAACTCGGTGGGATGTCAGTGGCTGGCCGGCGGCGGGATCTCGGGCCCGCACTTCTCTTTCTCCTGGTATCGCGGCAGCCCGATCGGGCGCGAACGCAAGACCGAGGAACTCTCGCGTGCCAGTGTCGAGGACATCAACATCAACGGTCACAGCGGCTTCATCGCCGTCGGCAACGAGCCCAGTCTGGGTGACTCGCTGTGTGAGGTCGGCATCCAGTTCCAGGACGACTTCATCGAATGGTCGATCAGCTTCAGCCAGAAGCCGTTCCCGCCGCCCTGCGACATCGCCAAGGAACTGACCCGGCAGTCGATTGCGAACTCCAAATGAGTAGGTGGATGCGTTTCGGCGCGGCGTTGCTGGCCGTGCTGGCGGTGCTGACGGGTTGTTCCCGGTCCGTCGACGGGACGGCGGTCAAGGCGGGCGGGGCCGGTGTCCCGCGCAATGACAACTCCGAGAAGCAGTACCCAAACCTGCTCAAGGAATGTGAGGTGCTGACCACCGACATTCTGGCCAAGACCGTCGGCGCCGATCCGCTGGACATTCAGAGCACGTTCGTCGGCGCGATCTGCCGGTGGCAGGCCGCCAATCCGGCCGGCCTGATCGACATCACCCGGTTCTGGTTCGAGCAGGGCAGCTTGAGCAACGAACGCAAGGTCGCCGAGGGGCTCAAGTACCAGATCGAGACCCGCTCCATCCAGGGCATCGATTCCATCGTGATGCGGCCGAACGATCCCAACGGCGCCTGCGGTGTCGCCAGCGACGCGGCGGGAGTGGTCGGCTGGTGGGTCAACCCGCAGGCACCCGGCATCGACGCATGCGGGCAGGCGATCAAGCTGATGGAACTGACACTGGCGACGAACGCCTAACGCGGCACATGGAATTCGACTAGCGCGGCATTCCCGGGTTCCAGCTCTGCCCACCGTTCGGGGACGCGCAGCACGGTGATCCCCGACGTCGGGTATTTCTCCGAAATGCGTTCCGCCGCCTGGATATTGTTGTCGCCGTCGTGAAGGATCAGCGCCACCGACGAGATCGTCGGCTCGTGTCCGACGACGAGCAGGGTGCTGACATCGGCCTCGTCGACTTTGTTCACCTCCTCTATCAGCGTTCCCGGGGTCGCGCCGTACAACTGAGCTACATAGTTGACCCCGGCCTCAATTCCGGTGCACGTCAACGTTTCCCGGGCACGGGTAGCGGTTGAACAGAGCACCCTGTCGATGGTGGGCAGGTTGGCGCGCAACCAGTCGCCACCCAGCGCTGCCTCGCGCCGGCCCCGCGGCGCCAATGGCCGGTCATGGTCGGCCACTCCGCTGGGGTAGTCCGACTTGGCATGCCGCATCAGCACGAGAGTGAGCTGCCGTCCTGTCACCGGACACACGTTAGCCACCAGATCAGCGCCGGCGCTACGGGTCTTCGTCGTCTTCGGGTATCAGCAGTTTCTCGGGGTGGTGGAAAGTGTTGATCCAACGCCTCAGCGAAACCCATACACTCCGGAGTCGTCAGTGGCTCGGCGCTCAACGACACCACCCGCGAGACCGCGTCCCGCAGCGCATCGAACGCCGCCGTCCAATCCTCACGGGTATTCGAAAACATGTTCGAATGATATCGCCGGGCACCGACGCGTCGTCGACCGTGAAGCGAAAATGTGGATAAACGTCGAACTCTGGATAACTGGGTCGGATCGGGCGTCATCCATGGACTCCCGCTCAGACCTGCCGGTCGACTTCCCCGGACTTGTCGGAGCTCCGACCTACACTCGCGGTGCCTTGGAAATCACGGTTCCGGAAGGGGGTCCCCGACATGCGGTTCCTGCACACTGCCGACTGGCAATTGGGCATGACGCGACACTTCCTGGCCGGCGATGCCCAGCCTCGTTATTCGGCGGCTCGCCGTGATGCGGTGGCGGGGCTCGGCGCGCTGGCCGTCGAAGTGGGTGCGGAGTTCGTCGTCGTAGCCGGCGACGTCTTCGAACACAACCAACTGGCACCGCAGGTGATCGGCCAGTCCTTGGAAGCCATGCGCGCCATCAAGATTCCGGTCTATCTGCTGCCCGGCAACCACGACCCGCTGGACGCATCGTCGGTCTACACCGGTCCGCTGTTCACCGCCGAATGCCCGGACAACGTCAAGGTGCTCGACCGGGCTGGCATTCACCAAGTCCGGCCGGGACTGGAGATCGTCGCGGCCCCGTGGAGCTCCAAAGTGCCTACCACCGACCTCGTCGCTGAGGTGCTCGACGGTCTGCCCGCCGGCGACGCCACCCGCGTGCTGGTCGCGCACGGCGGTGTCGACATTCTCGACCCGGACCGCGACAAGCCGTCGCTGATCCGCCTGGCAGGCGTCGAAAAGGCGTTGTCCGACAGCACGATTCACTATGTCGCCCTTGGCGACAAGCATTCACGCACCGAGGTCGGCCGCAGCGGCCGCGTCTGGTACTCGGGTTCGCCGGAGGTCACCAACTACGACGACGTCGAGCCCGACCCCGGTCATGTGCTCGTCGTCGACATCGGCGAAACCGACCCGCGGCGTCCGGTAAGTGTCCAGGCCCGTCGCGTCGGCCGGTGGCGGTTCATCACGCTGCACCGCCAGGTCGACAACAGCCGCGACATCGCGGACCTCGACCTGAACCTGGACCTGATGACCGACAAGGAACGCACTGTGGTGCGAGTGGC
Organism: Mycobacterium sp. NGS22; assembly: GCF_059813095.1. Classification (NCBI taxonomy): domain Bacteria; kingdom Bacillati; phylum Actinomycetota; class Actinomycetes; order Mycobacteriales; family Mycobacteriaceae; genus Mycobacterium; species Mycobacterium sp. NGS22. The sequence goes on along the minus strand of NZ_JCALDY010000001.1, from coordinate 212,728 downwards.
GCTCACCGGCTCATTGACGGTCACCGACCGCGCGAAACTCGATGCCAGCCTGGACCGGTACTCCCGGCTATTTGCCTGGCTGCATCCCTGGGAGAGTCACACCGACCTCGCGGTCGTGCCCGCGGACGGCGAGTTCGCCGACCTGGGCATCGGCGGCTTCGCGGCCGCCGCGGTCGACGAGCTGATCGCAACGGCTCGGGCAGGCGATTCGGACACGGCGCTGGATGCCCAGGCCGCCTTGGCGCTGCTGCTGCGCCTCGCCGACCGGGGTGCCGCATGAAACTGCACCGGTTGGTCATGAACAACTACCGCGGCGTCGCGCACCGCGAGATCGGGTTTCCCGACCACGGCGTGGTGGTCGTCCACGGCGCCAACGAAATCGGCAAGTCGTCGATGATCGAAGCGCTGGACCTCCTGCTGGAATCCAAGGACCGCTCGACGAAGAAAGACGTCAAGCAGGTCAAGCCGACCAACGCCGACGTCGGCTCCGAAGTCACGGCCGAGATCAGCAGCGGCCCTTATCGTTTCGTCTACCGCAAGCGGTTCCACAAGAAACCGGAGACGGAGTTGACGGTGCTGGCGCCGCGGCGCGAGCAACTGACCGGTGACGACGCGCACGACCGGGTTCGGGCGATGCTGGCCGAGACGGTGGACACCGAATTGTGGCGTGCCCAGCGGGTGTTGCAGGCGACCTCGACGGCGGCAGTCGAGCTGTCCGGCTGCGATGCGCTGTCGAGGGCGCTCGACATCGCTGCCGGTGACAGCGCGGCGCTTTCGGGCACCGAGCCGCTGCTCGTCGAGCGCATCGATGACGAGTGTGCGCGCTATTTCACCGCCACCGGGCGCGCCACCGGGCAGTGGGCTGCCGCGGTCAAGCGATTGGACGAAGCAAAAGTCGTTGTGGCTGAGTGTGTGTCGGCCATGGCCGAGGTCGACGAACGGGTGCGGTGCCACGCCGAGCTGACCGGGCAAGTGGCGGAATTGTCGCGGCAGTGCGAGGCCGCCGCGCCCCGCCTTGCCGGCGCGCAAGCCGCCGCGGATCGCGTTACCGCACTGGCCGACCAGGTCAAGGAAGCCAAACTGGTCGCGGCCGCCGCCGTCGCAACCAGTGCCACATCGTTGGCCGCGCACGCGGGCCGGCTGGCGTTGGTCGCCGAAATCGAAAGCCGCACAGCAGCTGTCGCTGCCGTAAGTGCTGAAGCGCAACAAGCCGCGGCCGCGATGGCGACGGCGTCCGCCGCAGCAGCTGAGCTGGAAGCCGCCGCCGACGCCGCGGCTCAGACCCTCACGGCAGCGCAAGATCGCGCCAAAGCCGCACAAAGTCACCTCGACCGCATCGCCGAACGCGAAGAGGCCGAGCGGCTGCGCGGGCGACTCGCCCGGATCGACGACGCCTACGGTCAACTCGAGAGCATCGACCAGGAATTGTCCGCGATCGTGCTCACCGACGAACTCCTGCAACGAATCGACACCGCGGCCGCCGCCGTGGATCGCGCCGGCTGCCAGCTGGAGTTGATCTCCGCGGTCGTGGAGTTCACTGCCCAATCCGACATCGAGCTGACCGTCGGCGCCGAACGGGTTTCGCTGACCTCGGGTCAGAGCTGGTCGATCACCGCCACCCAGTCCACCGACATAGAGGTCCCCGGCGTGCTGACGGCGCGGGTCATTCCGGGTGCCACCGCGCTCGATATTCAGGCGGAATATGATGCCGCGCAACGGAATCTGGCTGATGCGTTGCAAGCGGTCGGTGCCGCTGATGTGCCTGCGGCCCGTGCGCTCGACCAACGCCGTCGCGAACTACACGGTAGCCGCGACCGGCTGACCGCAACGCTGACCGGACTGTGCGGCGACGAGCAAGCCGAGACGCTTCGTGCCCGGCTGGCGCAGCTGCAAGCCGGGCAACCCACGCAGTCCGATCTGTTCGCCATCGACACCGTGACCGCCAGGACCGAACGCGACGAAGCCGATGCGGCCCGGGCGACAGCCCAGGCTGATTGCGACGCCCGGCGGCAGGCCGCTGCCAGCGCCGCCCGTCAATGCGCCGAAATAACCGCTCACACAACGAATTTGCAGAAGAACACGGCGACACAACGCACCGAACTCGACGCGGTGACCGCCCGGCTCGCCGGAGACCGGGCCGGGGTCAGCGACGAGGTGCTCGCCTCGGTGGCCGACAGCGAGCGTCGGGCGGCGCAAGCCGCCGAGCTGCGTGTGACCGAACTCGATCAGGCACTCGCCGCCGCGGCGCCCGACGCGATTGCCGCCGAACTGGCCGAGGCGACGGATGCATCGCGCACCCTGCGCAAGCGTCACGAGGACGCGGTCGCCGCGCTGGAGAAGATCGGCATCGAACTCGCGGTGCTGCGCAGCGAGGGACGGAAAGGCAAGCTCGACGCCGCCGAGACCGAACTCGAGCACGCGACCAGCGAGCATGCCCGAATCGGCGAGCGGGCAAGGGCCGCGCAGCTGCTGCGGTCGGTGATGTCCAGACACCGTGACACCACCCGCCTGCGTTACGTCGAGCCCTATCGCAACGAACTGCAGCGGCTGGGACGCCCGGTTTTCGGACCCACCTTCGAAGTCGAGGTGGACAGCGACCTGTGCATCCTGAGCCGCACCCTGGACGGCGTCACCGTGCCCTACGAGTCGCTCTCGGGCGGAGCCAAGGAACAGCTCGGCATTCTGGCGCGCTTGGCGGGTGCGGCTCTGGTCGCCAAGGAGGACTGCGTTCCCGTGGTGATCGACGACGCGCTCGGGTTCACCGACCCGGACCGGTTGGCGAAGATGAGCCAGGTATTCGACACCGTTGGGGCGCACGCGCAGGTGATCGTGTTGACGTGCAGTCCCACCAGGTACGACGGCGTCACCGGCGCGAATCGCATCGATCTCAATGTGTAGTGCCGAGCCCGCCCGAAGCCTAAACTCAGCCCAAAACGGGGATGCACAATGGACATTTCGCGGGACATTTCGCGCGACTACGTAGTGATCGGTACCGGCTCAGCCGGCGCTGTCCTGATCGACCGACTCAGTGCCGATCCGGGCACCGAAGTGGCGGCGCTGGAAGCCGGCCCCGGCAACACCAACAGGTTCATCGGAATCCCGGCTGCATTCTCCAAGCTGTTCCGCACCGAGGTCGACTGGGATTACCTCACCGAGCCGCAGCCCGAACTCGACGGACGCCAGATCTATTGGCCGCGAGGCAAAGTGCTCGGCGGTTGCTCGTCGATGAACGCCATGATGTGGGTGCGTGGTTTCGGCGCCGACTACGACGAGTGGGGCAGGCTGGCTGACCCGCAGTGGTCGGCGACAGAGATCCTCGAGTATTACCGCCGCATCGAGAACGTCAGCGCGGCGTGGCACTTCGTCAGCGGCGACGACAGCGGAGTCACCGGCCCGCTGCACATCTCCCGTCAGCGCAGCCCCCGGCCGTTGACCGCGACCTGGCTGGCCGCCACCCGGGAATGCGGCTACCCGGCTGTGCAGCCCAATTCCATTGCCCCCGAGGGTTTTTGCGAGACAGTTGTCACGCAGCACCGCGGTGCCCGGTACAGCACGGCAGACGCCTACCTGACCCCGGCGCTGAGCCGCAAGAACCTCACCCTGCTCACCGAGGCCACCGCGACGCGGATCCTCTTCGAGGGCAACCGGGCAGTCGGGGTGGAATATCAGCGCGGCGGCCACACGTCGGTGGTGCACGCCCGCAAAGAGGTGGTGCTCTGCGGTGGCGCCGTCAACAGCCCCCAGCTACTGATGCTCTCCGGCATCGGCGACCGGGACCACCTCGCCGAGCACGGCATCGAAACCCTCCATCACGCGCCGGAAGTGGGGCAGAACCTGCTCGACCACCTGGTGACGCCGGTGGGCTTCGACGTCGACGACGGCAGCCTGTTCGCCGCCGAAAAGCCCAGGCAGCTGATCAGCTACCTGCTGCGGCGGCGCGGCATGCTCACCTCCAACGTCGGCGAAGCCTACGGATTCGTGCGCAGCCGGCCCGACCTCGACCTGCCGGACCTGGAGTTGATCTTCGCGCCGGCGCCCTTCTATGACGAGGCGCTGCAGCCCGCGGCGGGGCACGGCGTGGTGTTCGGGCCCATCCTGGTCGCCCCGGAAAGCCGCGGACAGATCACGTTGCGATCGGCCGACCCGCACGACAAACCGATCATCGACCCCCGGTATCTGTCCGATCCCGGCGGCGTGGACCGTGCTGCGATGATGACGGGCCTGCGGATCTGCGCCGAGATCGCGCAAGCCCCGTCATTGCGCGATGTGCTCGGATCCGTCGTGCGACCACGCAACTGCACCGAGCTCAACGAAGAGACGTTCGAGACGGCGCTCAACCAGTGTTCGCATACCCTGTACCACCCGATGGGCACCTGCCGGATGGGCAGCGACGAGGCCAGCGTCGTCGATCCGCAGCTGCGGGTCCGCGGGGTCGACGGGCTGCGCGTCGCCGACGCGTCGGTGATGCCCAGTACGATCCGCGGACACACGCACGCGCCGTCGGTGCTGATCGGAGAAAAGGCCGCGGACCTGATCCGCGGGTGACCAGAGCCCTTGAGACAATGTGCGCATGGTCGAACAAAGCCTCTGGATGCAGAAGGTTGCGGCCGATCCGGGGCATTCACACTGGTACGTCGAGCGTTTCCGGACGATGGCGCGCGCCGGCGAGGATCTGCACGGTGAGGCGCGCTTAGTCGATGCGATCGCGCCCCGGGGCGCCCACATTCTCGATGCCGGATGCGGTCCCGGCCGGTTGGGCGGGTATCTGGCGGCAGTGGGCCACCAGGTCGTGGGTGTCGATGCCGACCCGGTGCTCATCGAAGCAGCCGAACAGGACCACCCGGGGCCCCGCTGGCTCGTCGGCGATCTCGCCGAGCTCGACCTCCCCGCCCGCGGCATCAGCGCGCCGTTCGACGTGATCGTCTCGGCCGGCAACGTCATGACCTTCCTCGCCCCCAGCACCCGCATCCAGGTGCTGCGCCGACTGCATGCCCACTTGGCCAGCGACGGCCGATTAGCGGTCGGCTTCGGCGCCGGCCGAGGCTATGAGTTCGCCGACTTCCTCGACCACGCAACAGCCGCCGGGTTGGCGCCCGATCTGCTGCTGTCCACGTGGGATCTGCGGCCGTTCGACGAGGACTCCGATTTCCTCGTTGCGGTCCTGCGGATCAGCGCATGAAACCTATTGCGGTGTAATCGAGATCGGCCAGCCCCCGTGCGCCGAAGTTGGCCAGATCGCTGCGGACGGCGATGGTGCCGACGGACTGGATCAGCGGCAGGCTGAACCCCTCTGCCCAGACGAGGCGATCGACCTCGTTGGCCAAGGCCCGGGCCTTGACCGGATCGAGTTCGCCGAGTGTTTGTTCGATGACGTCGTCGATCTGCGGGCTGCCGATCTTGCCGAAATTGCTTTCCCCGTAGGAGGCATAAATCTGGGTCAACCCGGACAGCGGGAACGCGTCGCCTTGCCAGCCGAACAGTGCGATGTCGAACGCGCCGACGTTGACGTAGTTGCTGAAAAAATTACTTCCCGACCGGGATTGAAGCTCGAGCTTGACGCCGATCTCGGCCAGGCTGTGCTGGGCGGTCTGCGTGAACACCTTGGCGTTGGGCGTCTCGTAGAACAGCAATCGGACGGTGAGTTGACGCCCGTCCTTCTCTCGAAACTTCCCGTTCAGCTTCCATCCCAGCGCGTCCAGCTCTCGCCGAGCCTGTTCTGGATTGTAGGGAAAGCTGTTGTCCTGGTAGCCCTCTTGCCCGGCGACGAAGATGTGGTTGTTCAGTGGTACCGGATCAGCCGTCAAGCCGTTTAATGCGACTTTGGCGATAGTCTTGCGGTCGATCCCCCTGCAGATGGCCAGGCGCAGTGCCGGATCGGACAGGATCGAACCCTTGGCGCCGTTCATGGTGAAGTGCGTCCAGCTCGGTGCGGGGGCCCGCCGGATCGAGACGCCTCTGGTGTGCTCGGCGATGACGAGTTGGTCGAGCGAGCCTGTTCCGGTGGCGTCGATCGTGTTGTTCTGCAGCGCCGGCAATCGGGCCATGTCGTCGAGCACCAAGTAGGTGATCGAATCTAGGCGCGGTTGACGACCCCACCATCTAGGGTTGCGCGTCAACGTGATTCGCTGCTTGGCCCGGTCCAGCCCGGTCAACATGAACGGGCCGGCGGATAAACCGGGTCTGTCGAGCCAGCCAGTGTTGAACGCTTCAGGAGTACCGGTCACGCTGGCGGGCAACAGCATTCCGTTGCCGGCGAACATGCCCTCCCATTCGGCGTAGGGCTTGGCGAAGGTCATGACGGCCTGCCGGTCGTCGACACCGCGGGTCACCGAGGCCACCCGCTCGGCGCCCCCGGTCGACGCGATCTGAAAGGCTTTGTCGGCACCGCTTACGGCGTGAATCTGACTGGCGATGTCCTGCCAGGTGATCGGACTGCCGTCGGACCAGACCGCCTTGGGGTTGATGGTATAGGTGACCACCTGCGGATTGGTCCCGGTGAGCTCGACGCTGGTGAAGTAGTCGGTGTTGACCGTTCTGGACCCGTCCGGCCTGATGATGAACGCGCTAGGCAGGGTGGCCTTGAGCATGTTTGCGGTTTCGGCGCTGTTGCCGTCGATGTGCAAGATGTTGAAGTTGGGCGGCAAGTCGCTGAGGGAAAGCCGCAAATTGCCCCCATCGCGCAGTGTCGCAGGGTTGCGCGGGTTGATGTCGCTGTTCGTGCCCAGCCCGGCGTTTCCGGCAACCGGAGGTGTGGTCTGGGTCGGCGCGGAACAACCAGAAAGCAACAAAGCGCTGATGAGCGCTGCGCTGCACAGGCGGTGCACCACTGCCCTACGCATGATCTGGCTCCGGCTGAGGTACGGCACTCAGCAGCCGACGCGTGTACTCGTGTTGTGGATTGCCGAACACCTGCTGACTGTCACCCTGCTCGACCACCGCACCGCGAAACATCACCAACACCTGGTGGGCCAGGTGCTTGACCACGGAAAGATCATGAGAGACAAACAAATACGACAAGCCGAACTCGTCTTGTAGGTCCAGCAACAGATTGATGATGCCGGCCTGAATGGAGACATCGAGGGCGGAGACCGGTTCGTCCAGAGCAAGGATCTTGGGCTGCAGGGCCAGCGCCCGTGCGACGCCGATACGTTGCCGTTGCCCGCCAGAGAACTCGGCGGGGTAACGGTCGGCGTCGGCGCGGCGCAGTCCCACGATGTCGAGCAACTCCGCGACGCGGGCCGTGGTGTCGCTTTCGGTAAACCCGTTGGCCAGCAACGGTTCGGCGATCAGATCGGACACGGGCAGACGGGGGTCCAGCGACGCCGCCGGGTCCTGGAACACCAACTGGATGTCCCGTCGCAGCGCCCGTCGACTGCCTGTGGTCAGAGTCGCGACGTCGGCACCCAGCACCTCGATCGAACCAGATTGCGGCGCAACGAGTTCCAGGACCTGATACAACGTGGTGGACTTGCCCGACCCGGATTCGCCGACAATGCCCAACGTGCGGCCTTGCGGCAACTCGAAGCTCACCCCGTCCACTGCCCGGACCTCGCCCACCTTGCGCCGCAGCAACACACCCTTGGTCAACGGATAGGTCTTGACCAGATTGCGCACGCGCACCACGACGCTCGCGTCGTCGGGTACCACGTCGCCGCGTCCGGTGTCGACGCCGTAGATCTCGGCGGCACTGCGTCCGATCACTTGATCGGTGCGAATGCACGCGGCCCGGTGACCGGGGCCGACCTCGATCAATTCCGGCTCCGCGGCGCGGCATTCGTCGATGGCCAGCGGGCAGCGCGGTGCGAATGGACATCCCGGATCCAGGCCCGACAACGAAGGGGGCGCACCGGGTATGGGGACCAGTCGGGTACCTTGGGCGGCATCCAGGCGCGGGACAGACCCCAAAAGTCCAATGGTGTAAGGCATTTGACGGTCTCGGTAGAGATCACCCACCGATGCTGACTCGACGACCCGCCCGGCGTACATCACCAGCGCCCGGTCGGCGAATTCGGCCACTACGCCGAGGTCGTGGGTGATGATCAGCACTCCGGCCCCGGTGACGTCGCGGGCCTTCTTGAGCACCTCGAGGATCTGTGCCTGCACGGTGACATCGAGGGCGGTGGTGGGTTCGTCGCAGATCAACAGGTCGGGATCGTTGGCGATCGCGATGGCGATCACCACGCGTTGGCGTTCGCCGCCGGACAACTCGTGCGGGAAAGCCCGGGCCCGTTGCTCCGGCTGGGTGATGCCCACCAGCTCGAGGAGCTCCACCGCCCGCACCCGCGCGGCCTTCTTGCCGACGTCGGGTTGATGAACCCGGATCGCCTCGGCGATCTGATCGCCGACGGTGTAGACCGGGGTCAGCGCGGACATCGGGTCCTGGAACACCGTGCCGATGGATTTGCCGCGGTACTTCGACATCGCGGTGTCGTCGAGCCCGAGCAGTTCGGTGCCCTGCAACCGCACTGAGCCTCCTACCTCGGCGTACTCAGGCAGTAGGCCCGCCACCGCCATCGCCGCCGCGGACTTACCGGAGCCCGACTCTCCCACCATGGCGACTACTTCACCGGAGTTGACGTGGTAGCTGATGCCGCGTACCGCGCTGACCGGTTTCGTGTCGGTAGGGAAGGTGACGGACAAACCGGAAATCTCGAGCAGCGGCCTCATGCGCCACCACGCCGCAGAGTTCTGGCGCCCGGATCGAACGCGTCCCGCAACGCGTCGCCGCTGAGGTTGGCGCACAACACAATCAGCACCAGCACCCCAGCCGGAAACAGGAAGACCCAGGGAAATGTGGTCGCGGACTGGGTACTGTCTGCGATCAGGGTGCCAAGCGACACGTCCGGTGGCTGGACGCCGAACCCGAGGAAACTCAATCCCGTCTCAGCGAGGATGGCGGTTCCGACGTTGAGGGTGGCGTCGATGATCAGAATCGAAGCCACGTTGGGTAGCACGTGGCCGACGATGATACGGCGGCTGGAGACTCCCATATATCTTGCCGCTCGGATGAATTCGCGTTCTCGCAGGCTCATGGTCAGCCCGCGCACCATGCGAGAGCTGACCATCCAGCCGAAGCCGGCCAGCAGCACCACCAGCGTGATGATGTTCGCGGAGCTCCTGGTTCGCGGCGAGATGATGGCAATCAGATAGAAAGACGGCACCACCAGCATCAGGTCCACCACAAACATCAGCGCCGCGTCGCGCCATCCCCCGAAATATCCCGAGATGGCCCCGACGGTCGCGGCGATACCGGTCGAGATCACCGCGACGCAGACACCGATCAGCATCGACTTCTGCATACCGCGCAGAATCTGGGCAAGCAGATCCTGGCCTATCGCATTGGTGCCCAACCAGTGCCGCGTATTCGGCGGCTGTAGCAACGCATCAAAGTCGAGATCCTGATACGAGTAGGGGAGCACCGGGGGCAATGCATAGCAGCCGACGAACAGCATGACCAGGATTACCAGCGCCACCACCCCGGAGCGGTTACGCAGAAACCGCCGCAGTACCAGAGTGCGACGTGAGGTGAACTGCGTCGGTGTCGCCTGGTTGATGACGGTCATGACACTCGTACCCTCGGGTCGAGCGCAGCGTAGAAGATGTCAGACAGCAGGCCTGCCAGCAATGTTGCGATGGCGGTGAATAGCGATATGGTCACCGCGATGTTGGTGTCCTGAGTAGAAACGGCGCGGATGAACCATTCGCCCATGCCGTGCCAGCCGTAAATCTTCTCGACGAAGACGGCGCCCGTGACCAGGCCGGCAACGCTGTAGGCAAACAGCGTGGCCATGGGTATCAGTGCGGTGCGCAGGCCATGCTTGACCAGCGCGCGACCTCGGGTCAGCCCTTTGGCGCGCGCGGTACGGATGAAATCCTGGCCGAGTACATCGAGCATGGCGTTGCGTTGGTAGCGGCTATAGCCAGACGCACTGAGCAGCACCAGGGTGAGCGTGGGCAACACCAGATGCTTCAACCGGTCGGCTACGGCCGCCCAGCTCCCGTCGTCCACCCCCGGCGACGTCTCCCCGGTGTAGTCGAAGAGTTGGATGCTCAGCGCCCAGTTGACTCGCAGCGCGGCGATGATCAACAGCGTGGCGAGGACGAACGACGTCGTGCTCAGCGTGACGAATGCCCATATGGTCACGACCCGGTCGCTGAGTCGGTACTGGCGGATGGCGCCCCAGGCGCCCAGCGCTACGCCCAGCAGCGTGCCGATCACCGAACCGATGACCACCAACCGCAGGGTGACTCCGACGCGGCGCCACAGTTCGGTGCCCACGGGTTGGCCGGTGACGGTTTTGCCGAAATCACCCTGCACAGCGTGGGAAACCCAGTTCGCATAGCGAATCGGAAAAGGCTGGTCCAAGCCCAGATCGTGCGCTTTGGCGTCGATGATCGCCTGCGGCGGGCGGGGATTGCGCTGCAGCAGGCTGTCCAACGGTGAAAACGCAAGTGAGGCCACGCTGTAGGTCAGGAAGGAAGACAGCGCCAACAGCACTATGTACTTGAGCAACCGACGCAAGAGAAATCGCGTCATGCCCGACCCTGTTGCCGCATTGGGACAGGGTAACGATCCAGCCCGTCGAGCACGCTCGGACATTCCGATCCAGCTGATCCACACCGGTGTAATCCGGCGGTCCGATTGTTAAGATCCAGCGCGGCAGCGATCGACGCAGCAAACCCGAGGAGACTTGCGTGACGGTTACCGACGACTATCTGGCCAACAACGCCAACTACGCGAGCGACTTCAACGGTCCCTTGCCGCTGCCGCCGAGCAAACACGTCGCGGTGCTGGCTTGCATGGATGCGCGCATCGACGTGTATCGCGTGTTGGGCATCAACGAGGGCGAGTCGCACGTCATCCGCAACGCCGGCGGCGTGGTCACCGACGACGCGATCCGCTCGCTGGCCATCAGTCAACGGTTGCTCGGCACCGAGGAGATCATCCTGATCCACCACACCGACTGCGGCATGCTCACCTTCACCGACGACGACTTCAAGCGCAGCATCCAGGAGGAGAGCGGTGTCAAGCCGCCGTGGGCGGCCGAGGCGTTCTCGGATCTGGCCGAGGATGTCCGGCAGTCGTTGCGCCGCATCGAGAACAGCCCGTTCGTCACCAAGCACACGTCGCTGCGCGGGTTCATCTTCGACGTCGCGACCGGCAAGCTCGAAGAGGTCACCCTCTAGCGCGAGCAGACGCAAAAGCCCCCGTTTCGTCCCGAAACGAGGGGCTTTTGCGTCTGCTCGCCCCAAGAAACGCGCCAGAAACGCGCCATTGACACCCACCGGCCGAGCCTGGTTCTATGTAATGACCATAAATATGGTCAATCCAACCAACTTTGCCAGAAATGAAAGCCGATGACGACTGACCTGTCTGCCGGTCCTGCTGCCGGCCAGTACGAGCTGAGCCATCTGCGCTCGCTGGAGGCCGAGGCGATCCACATCATTCGCGAGGTCGCCGCCGAGTTCGAGCGGCCGGTGCTGCTGTTCTCCGGCGGCAAGGACTCGATCGTGATGCTGCACTTGGCGCTCAAGGCGTTTCGTCCCGGGCGGTTGCCGTTCCCGGTGATGCACGTCGACACCGGACACAACTTCGACGAGGTCCTCACCACCCGCGACGAGTTGGTGCAGGAGTCCGGCGTGCGCCTGGTGGTGGCCTCGGTGCAGGAGGACATCGACGCCGGGCGCGTCGTCGAGACCATCCCGTCGCGCAATCCGCTGCAGACCGTGACGCTGCTGCGGGCCATCGGCGAGAACAAGTTCGACGCCGCGTTCGGGGGCGCCCGCCGCGACGAGGAGAAGGCACGCGCCAAGGAGCGGGTGTTCAGCTTCCGCGACGAGTTCGGCCAGTGGGACCCCAAGGATCAGCGGCCCGAACTGTGGAACCTCTACAACGGACGGCATCACAAGGGCGAGCACATCCGGGTGTTCCCGCTGTCCAACTGGACCGAGTTCGACATCTGGTCCTACATCGGCGCCGAGCGGGTCAAGCTGCCGTCGATCTATTTTGCCCACCGCCGCAAGGTTTTTGAGCGCGACGGCATGCTGCTGGCGGTGCACCGGCACCTGCAGCCGCGAGCCGACGAGCGAGTGTTCGAGGCATGGGTGCGGTTTCGCACCGTCGGCGACGTCACCTGCACCGGCTGCGTGCTGTCCGAGGCCCGCACGGTCTCGGAAGTCATCGCCGAGACTGCGGTGTCCCGACTCACCGAGCGGGGCGCAACCCGCGCCGACGACCGGATCTCCGAAGCCGGTATGGAAGACCGGAAACGGCAGGGGTACTTCTGATGACCACCCTCCTACGGCTGGCGACCGCCGGTTCAGTCGACGACGGCAAGTCCACCCTGATCGGGCGTCTGCTGTATGACTCCAAGGCTGTCATGGAGGACCAGTGGGCGGCCGTCGAGCAGACCTCGAAGGACCGCGGCCACGACTACACCGACCTGGCGCTGGTCACCGACGGCCTGCGGGCCGAGCGCGAGCAGGGCATCACCATCGATGTGGCCTACCGCTATTTCGCCACTCCCAAGCGGAAATTCATCATCGCCGACACGCCGGGCCACATTCAGTACACCCGCAACATGGTGACCGGTGCGTCCACCGCGCAGCTGGTGATCGTGCTGGTCGACGCGCGCCACGGTCTGTTGGAACAGTCCCGGCGCCACGCCTTCCTGGCGTCGCTGCTGGGCATCCAGCACATCGTGCTCGCGGTCAACAAAATGGACCTGATCGACTGGGACCAAGAGAAGTTCGAGGCCATTCGCGACGAGTTCCACGCCTTCGCCGCACGCCTGGACGTGCAGGACGTCGCGACCATCCCGATGTCGGCCCTGCACGGCGACAATGTGGTGACGAAGTCGGACAAGACACCGTGGTATGAGGGGCCGGCGCTGCTCTCGCACCTGGAAGAGGTGTTCATCGCCGGCGACCGCAACCTGGTGGACGTTCGCTTCCCGGTCCAGTACGTCATCCGCCCGCACACCCACGAGCACCAGGACCACCGCAGTTATGCGGGCACTGTGGCCAGTGGGGTGATGCGTCCCGGCGACGAGGTCGTCGTCCTGCCGATCGGCAAGACCACCCGGATCACTGCTATCGACGGCCCCAACGGGCCTGTCGCAGAAGCCTTTCCGCCGATGGCGGTGTCGGTGAGCCTGGCCGACGACATCGACATCTCCCGCGGGGACATGATCGCCCGCACCAACAACCAACCCAGGGTCGCCCAACAGTTCGACGCCACCGTGTGCTGGATGGCAGACACGTCGGCGCTCGAACCGGGCCGCGACTACGTCATCAAGCACACCACCCGCACCACCCGCGCCCGCGTGACCGCGCTGGACTATCGGCTCGACGTCAACACCTTGCACCGCGACAAGACGGCAATAGCGTTGAAGCTCAACGAACTTGGCCGTATCACGGTGCGTACCCAGGTTCCGCTGCTGCTGGACGAATACTCCCGCAACGCCAGCACTGGTTCGTTCATCCTGATCGATCCCGACACCAACGGGACGGTCGCTGCCGGCATGGTGCTGCGTGACGTCGCGGCGCAGCAGGCCAGCCCGAACACGGTGCGGCACAAGTCACTGGTCACCGCCGCGGATCGGGCGATCCAGGGCCGGACGGTGTGGCTCACCGGACTCTCAGGAGCCGGTAAGTCGTCGGTGGCAATGTTGGTCGAGCAGCGGCTGCTCGAAAAGGGTGTTCCCGCATACGTTCTCGATGGCGACAACCTGCGCCACGGCCTGAACGCCGATCTGGGTTTCTCCATGTTCGATCGAGCGGAGAACCTGCGTCGGCTGGCGCACGTGGCCACGCTGCTGGCCGACTCCGGCCAGATCGTGCTGGTGCCGGCCATCAGCCCGCTGGCCGAACACCGTGAGATGGCACGGAAGGTCCACGCCGACGCGGGATTTCAGTTCTTCGAGGTGTTCTGCGACACCCCCCTGCAGGAGTGTGAGCGACGTGACCCCAAGGGGTTGTACAAGAAGGCCCGCGCCGGCGAGATCACCCATTTCACCGGCATCGACAGTCCGTATCAACGGCCGAAGAACCCCGATCTGCGGCTGAGCGCCGATCGCAGCATCGAGGAACAGGCGCAGAGCGTGATCGACATGCTCGAGTTGGGCGCCTAGTCACCCCGGGACACGGCGAGTGGCACAATCGGTAAACCATGCGGATGTCGGCCAAAGCGGAGTACGCCGTGCGGGCGATGGTGCAGCTCGCCACGGTCCCGGTCGGCACCCTGGTCAAGACCGAAGATCTGGCCCAGGCCCAAGGCATCCCGTCGCAGTTCCTGGTCGACATCCTGACCAACCTGCGCACCGATCGTCTGGTCCGAAGCCAACGGGGTCGCGACGGCGGCTACGAGTTGGCCCGACCCGGCACCGAGATCAGCATCGCCGACGTCTTGCGCTGCATCGACGGCCCGCTGGCCAGCGTCCGCGACATCGGGCTCGGTGACCTGCCCTACTCCGGGCCGACGGTCGCGCTGACCGACGTGTGGCGGGCGCTGCGCGCCAGCATGCGCTCGGTGCTCGAAGAGACGACGATCGCCGACGTCGCCACGGCAACCCTGCCCGATCATGTGGCAAAGATGGCCGACGATTACCGGGACCAGGAGAGCCACCGGCACGGTGCGACGCGGGACTAGCCGGAGCCGTAGGGCCGGGTGAGGATCTCCAGCGCGTGCCCGTCCGGGTCCTTGAAATAGACTCCGCGACCGCCGTCGCGGGTGTTGATCTGACCGGGCCGACCTGCGCCAGGATCGGCCCAGTGCGGGAGCCCGCGCGAGGTGATCTTGCCGTAGATCGTGTCGAATTCCTCTTCGGAGACCAGGAACGCATAATGCTGCGGCCGGATCTCGTCGCTGTCGGCAACATCGGCGTAGTCCAGGGAGGCGCCGTGTTCGAGCGTGACGACCAGGAACGGACCGTACGGCGTCGGGCTGGGCAGGTCGAACAACTCGGTCAGGAACTCGGCGGACTTGCGCTTGTCCCGGGCCGCGACGATGGTGTGGTTGAAACTGATTGGCATCTTTCCTCCCGCGCGAGCGGGCACCGCTGTACGCCAGCATGCCCTGACCCCACCCTACTTCGGCGCGGTCAGCTCCAGCGCAATGTTGTCCGGGTCCCGGAACTCCAGGATGTAGGACGGACCGATGTCCTTGATCGGCTCGTGTGCGATCCCCAGCTCGTCCAGATGCGCTGCCGCAGAATCCAATTCGTCTTTGCTGCCCAACCGGAACGCGATGTGATCCAGACCGGTGCGATCTTCGTGGAACTCATCGGTGCCCACCGGTCGCAACCCCAGCAACCCGCCGCCCAGGTCGTAGATGACGCCACCGAACAGGAAGCCGAGTCGCGCGCGGGTGGCTTCGTCGGCGTTCTCCGGTATTTCGATGAGTACCGGCCAGCCGAACACGCTCTCGTAGAACTGCCGGGACCGCTCGATGTCGGTGACGGTCAGCCGGACATGCGCAATCGACGTGCTGCTTAAGGCCATCCGCCCCATGCTGCCAGAATCATCGTGTGCAAGTAGGTATGACCATGCCGGTGATGGAGCCCGACCTCGATGCGACCGTGCTCAAAGATTGGGCAACAAGCATCGACGAGGGCCCGTTCTCCTCGTTGTGCTGGGGCGAGCGGATCGCCTTCGACAACCCCGACAGCCTGACCCTGCTCGGCGCGGTGTCGGCCTGGACCGAGCGGGTGCGGCTGGTGACGACGGTGATCGTGCCGCAGCTGCACGACCCGGTGATGTTGGCCAAAGCGCTGGCGACCGGTGACGTGCTCAGCGGCGGTCGCTTGACGGTAGGCATCGGGGTGGGCGGACGCCACGAGGACTACAACGCCGTCGGCGCCGACGTCAAGACGCAGACCATGCGGGGGATGGCCGAGAGGGTGGCGGTCATGAAGCGCGTGTGGGCTGGTGAGAAGACCACCGACTCGGTGCGCCCGGTGGGGCCGTTGCCGGTGCAGCAGGGCGGTCCGCGCCTGATGGTCGGCACCATCGGACCCAAGACCGTCCGCAGCGCCGCAACCTGGGCCGACGGGCTCGCCGGGACCACCCTGGACCTCGACGTCGCCAGACAGGACGAGCTTTTCGACGTGGCCCGCGACGCCTGGGCCGAGGCCGGTAAACCCAAACCGCATCTGGCGACCTCGTTCTGGTTCGCCTTCGGCGACCCGGAGGAGGCCCGCGCGCAGGTGCATCGTCATTTGCGCCGTTACATGAACTGGATACCTGCGGAGTTCGTCGACGCCATGGCGCCGACGACCGGCTGGGCCGGCACTGAAGACGAGCTGGTCGCGGTACTACGCAGGTTCGCGGACATCGGCACCGACGAGGTGCATCTGATCCCCACCAGCTCGAACATCGAGCAACTGCGACGGGCGGCCGACGTCGCAGCGGCCTTCTGAACTATCCCGCCTCCGACAGCATGTCGGACTCCATGGCCTGCCCTTTCCGTAGCGCCGTCAGCAGCTCCCGGTACGGCCCGACGAGATAGACGGTGTCCCCGCCCTGCAACCGGGCGTCGCGGCGCGGATGCAGTTTCACCTGGCCGTCGGGCTCGGTGATCGCGATGACGCGGGTCTGGGTGGACAGTTCGTGCATCGGGACGCCGTCGAGTTCGCTGCCCGCCGACACGTGCATCCCGCCGACCATGAACGAACGCTGCCCGACCGAGAATGTCCCGAGCACATGCAAACCCATGGCGGCGCCGATGAACCACGGCGCGGCCAGATCGACGGTCGAGCGTACGGTTTCGAAGCCGAATCGCTGCGCCACCGCAGACCCCAGCGAGCGGTCGTAGACCCGCAGCACCAGCGGGACATGTGGTCGTTCGACTCCCGATTCGGAACGGACGCTGAGCATCTCGCGCAAGACGATACCGATCTCGATGTTGACCATGTCGTCCTTCGTCAGCACCGCCACCGCACGGGCCTGCTCGATGTTGGCGGACTCCAAGGTCTGGCGCAGGGTGGCGTCTCCGAAGATCACCGGCACGTCGAGTTCGGCCGCGGTCGACAGGAAGCGGTTGTTCTCGTCGCGTTCGATGACCGCCACGTCGTATCCGGCGGTGGTGAGGTCGCTGGCCACCCGGATGCCGAACGAGCCGAGCCCGACGACGATGACGTGGTTGCTCAGGTACCGGACCTTGCGCGGGCCGGCCGAACTGAGCAGGCGGCGGGTGATCATCAGCTCGGCGAGGAACGCGACCAGCACCGCGGTGGTGATCACGCCGGCGAACATCAGCAAGATGCTGAACAGCCGCAGCCAGGTGGGTTGGTTGATGAAGCTGAAATCACCGTAGCCCACGGTCGCGACGGTCTCGGTGCTGAAGTACAGCGCGTCGACCCACGTCATTCCGGGTGGAAGCCGGTAGGTGTAGCGCAGCAGGACCGTCGATCCGACCAACAGCACCACTAACGCCCATAGCGAGCGGTAGAACATCGGGTTCACGTCGTTGCGCAGGGCACGTGCGGTATCGGCGACCTGACGCCATCGCGACCGTCGGGTCCGCCGGGGCGGGGGATACGGGACCGTGATGCCGCGGGCGGCCAGCTCGTCGGCGCTGCCGATCATCGCCGTACAGTCGCCGGCGTGCACGGCTTGATCCCGTCCCGGGCATGCCACCACCTCGCCCGGGTCGGGTGACGCCTTGCCGTGGATCACCGCCACCGGTGCCAGGTCGCCGTAGATCTCCCGCAGGGTCGCGTCGCGTGGGGCCTCAGCCGCCGAGACGACGAACTCCATGCCGGCCGCCTCGAAGGCATGCGCGGTGTGCCCCAGACAGGCTTCGACTACCGAGGGCGCCGCGAGATCGGCGACGTCCAGAATGGCGCCCGGTCCGTTGTCGGCCGCCACCGCTTCGCGGAGCACGTCGTTGGCAAGTCGCGCCACGACCCGCACGCCGGGGTTGATCGTCCTTGCCAGCAAAGCGATTTCGAGGTTGTGTGCGTCGTCGCTGCCGGCGCAGACGATCGCTTCGGCGTCGTCGAGCATGGTGCTGCCCAAGTCGTGATCGTCGAGCATGACGACGTTCGCACCGACTTTGTTGAGCTCTTCGATGATGGTCAGGGCCAGTGCATTGTCACCGCTGACGATGATGTGTCGCGCCGTGTCCCGGCCAGTCCGCAAGTCGTCCGGCATCGACACCCACCCTCTGGTAACTGGAGCGTTCGCCGGCTGAACGTGACAACCGGCCACCGTGCCAGTCTGAGCCGTCCGAACGTGCTTCTGGGCGAGATGATATGACCGTTGTGCCTGCCCCGGAAGACCGGCAACCGGATCGTCATCCGACGGGTGACCAATCTCGATGTGCCGCAACCGGAGTCGAGTAAAGGGATTGCGGCCCGTCGCTTGTCCCGATTCAGGGACCGCGGCGATACTGGGCGAGTGCCTTACATCGAGTCTGTCGCTTCCCGTGAGATCTACCGCAACTCGTGGATGGTGTTACGCGAAGACGAGATCCGCCGCCCCGACGGCAGCCCCGGCATCTACGCCGTGGTGGACAAGCCGACCTATGCGCTCGTAATACCGTACGACGGAACGCGTTTGCGGCTGGTGGAGCAGTTCCGGTACCCCCTCGGTGCACGGCGCTGGGAGTTTCCGCAGGGAACCGCTCCCGGGCTTGCTGACCTCGACCCAGCCGCCCTGGCAGAGCGGGAGCTGCGCGAGGAGACCGGTTTGCGCGCAGCCTCTTTCGAGGTGCTGGGTCAGCTCGACGTCGCGCCCGGTATGAGCAGTCAACGCGGCTGGGTGTTTCTGGCCACCGGGATATCCGAAGGAGAAGCCGAGCGCGAGCACGAAGAACAGGACATGCGCAGTGCCTGGTTCCCGCGGCCCGACGTCGAGGGCATGATCCGCGACGGCGTCATCGCCGACGCTCAGTCGATCGCCGCCTACGGACTGTTTCTGTTGCGGGGTCGATGACGCGCCGATACCTCGTTGCGTCGTGCATGCGCCAGCATCGACACGGTGCGTCTGGGATCAGCATTGGCAATGCTCGCCGTTGCCGCGATGCTCGGTGCTCCTGCGGCGCATTCCGCGACGCCGTCGTGGACGGGAAAGTACTCCCTGGTGCGATATGCGGTCGAAAAACACGGCACCAGCGTCGCCGCAAGTCAGGCCGAGCCGACCTTCAGCGCCGACTATCTCTTCTCGACGGCGTGCTCGGCCACCACCTGTGTGGCCACCGCCAACGACGGGCCCACCCCCAACAATCCGACGATCACCGTGCCCTCGCATTACACCTGGGACGGAGCGAGATGGGTCGAGCGATTCGACTTCCAGTGGGATTGCTATATGGGAGAAGGGGTTTCCAAAATTTGGGCGCCCGCGAAGTCGTGGGCCTACTACACACCGCAACCGGACGGGTCGTTGCGCGGCACCTGGCACACCGACATCCTGAACGGCCCGTGCCGGGGCAGCGTGGAGATGCCGGTTGCGGCGTTCCGGGCGAAAACCTGAGCGCAACAAGACAATGCGGGGATCCGAAGATCCCCGCATTGTGATTGGTCGTGCTCAGGTGGTGGTGACGTACTGCGGGCAGTAGGCATTGGCGGCGTCGACGGCGAAGGTGTTGGCGCCGCTGTTGCTCAGACCGGTGCGCTGCGCGACGTTGGCGATGACCTGCTTGCTCGGCTTTCCGGCGTTGAGTTCGCTGCAGACGGTGTGTGCTTCGCTGATGGCGCGCGCGACACTCGGCGCTTGGATGCCGTCGGCCTCGATCTGGGCGATGAACGCGTCGTCGACTGAGTTGGCGCTGGCGGTGCCGGCGAGGCCGAGGGCGGCCAGACCGAAGGCGGCGGCGGTCAAGGTGGTGCCGGCCAGGGATGCGGTGAAGCGGCGAGTGAACATTTGGTACTCCGTTTGTGCTGCTGGTGGTGGTGGACGCTGGTTGCGCTATCCAAATACTCAGCACTGCGCCTTGACGGATTCTTGATGGATCCTTGGCGTGACCGAGACGTACCGTTCACCAATGCTCGGACGGGCGAAGGAGTTGCGCCCGTGCTCGAACAAACCGCTGAAATCACTTGCGGCGCAGCGGTTTTGACAGGCAGGTCAGCCGGCGGCGTTGGGCCGCAACGGCGGACACGCACCGCCGTAGTCGGACGCCAGCTCGAAGTGCCAGATCTCGTTGGCGTAGATCTGACACAACCCGTACGCCGGGCCGTTGGCAATCAGCCAGGAGTCGGCGGCGCCAGGACCGACGTCGACCGCCTTGCCGATCACGTGCTTGGAGACACTCGGCGAGGCGACGTACTGGCTGGCGACGGCGGCGCTGCCGTAGGTGACGACGGCGTCGTCGAAGAGTTGCTGCTGGAACTGCGGTGAGCGCCATCCCGAGGTGAGACCGACGGTGATGCCGTCGGCCGCGGCTGCGCGGGTGGCCCGCTCGAGAGCATTGAGCAGGGCGGGGTCGAGCCGGCTGACGGCCGGGTCGGACAGATCGAACGGGCTGAGCTGCTGGCCGTCGGGGATCCAGCCGCCGGAGACGGGACCGGCCGGGGCCGGTTGGTCGGAATTGTCACCGGGCGCGGCCGCGGCAGGCGCCGCCAACGCGACGCCGGCAGCCACTGCTGCCGCCAGCAGCGGATAGGAAGCACGCATCGACCCAGTCTGACCGATGCGCTCAACAACCACTCAAGCGGCCGCGATCGTCGACATCAATGGCTGCAGCGTCTCGAACAGCGGTTTGCGGTTGCGCAGGTAGAAGTGGTCGCCACGCAACATCCGCACCGAGAAGTCCGCCTTCGTCCGGGACCGCCATTCGTGCAGGTCGGTTTCTTTGACGATCGGGTCCTCGCTGCCCCCGAAGACGTGGATCGGGCAGGACAGTTCGGGTGCGTCGGTCTCCTGGTCGACCGTCACCAGCAGCTTCAAGTCGTGCCGGGTGATCGTCAGCGCCTGCTCGTGCAGAGTCGGCCAGCGCGTCAGACCGGCGGGCATCAGGCCCATCTCGGCCAGGAACGCCGCGAGCTGCGTGTTGTCCAGCTGGTCCACCACGTGCAGCGGCAGCTGGCGGTTCGGCGGGGCGTAGGCCGACAGGAAGATCGCCCGCGGTTGCTCAGCGCCGGCCGCGGCACGCACGCAGGCCAGCCGGTAAGCCAGCATGGCGCCGAAGCTGTGACCGAAGAACATGTGCGGTTCGTCCAGCAGTGGGCCGAGTTTGGCGATCACCTCATCGACGAGTTCGCGCATGGTGGCGAACCGCTCGCGGTTGGGGATCTCGACCGGGACCACCTCGACGGCTGGCCGCAGCGCCTTGACCCAGGCATTGAAAACCAACGCGCCGCCGCCGGCGTGGTGAAAGCAGAACAGCCGCATGATCGTTGCCTTTCGTCTCAATGTCGGACAAGGTCAGCTTCGGTGATCGGGCTTGGCGGATCCTCTACGAATCCTTGGAGGCTTCTTGCGTTCGGTCTGGCCTAACACCTAGGCCAGGTCCTCGGCAGCCTCGAAGTCGGCGTACTGACGGACACCGGTCTGCAACGCTTTCTGCATCAGCTCTTGGTCGTAGGCAAACGGTTCGGTCGAGTCGATGAACTGCTCGACGGTCGCCACGAAACGGTCCGGGTGATCGTCATGTGGCATGTGGCCGGACTCCTCGAAGATCTCGAGACGCGAACCGGGGATCTGCTGGTGGGCCAGCCGAGCGTGGCTCACCGGGATGATCATGTCGTCTTCGCCCCAGATGATCTGTACCGGAAGGTCCTGCATGAGGTAGGTGCGGTCCAGCATCGTGACGAACTGGCCGCGGGTGTCGACGACTGCGCGCAGCGTCCGGGCGAACGCGGCCACGGCGCCGGGCTTGGCCAGCCCGCGGGCCAACCGGGGCAGGCTGGACACGTCCCGGGTGAATCGCGTTGAGCCCACGACGTTTTCGATGGTGCGGCCAACGAGTTCCAGGGCGGGCAGCGCACCGGGCACCTGCAGCATGGACAGCGCTTCGGCGCCCAAGGGCATGGCGGCAAAACGCAGGGCGATGCTGACGTCCTTGGTGACACCGCCGGCGCTGACCAGGATGACGCGCTCGACGAACTCCGGGTACTGGTAGGTGAACTGTGCGGCGATGCCGCCACCCAGGGAATGCCCGACGAGGGTGACGCGGTCGATGTCGAGCACGGTGAGCAGGTCACGCAGACCGTTGGCGAAGGCCGCCAGCGAGTAGTCGGCGTGCGGCTTGTCCGACTCGCCGTGGCCCAACAGATCGGGCGCGATGACGGTGAATCGTTGCGCAAGCTTGGCGTGCACCGGGCTCCAGGTGGTGGAGTTGTCGCCGACGCCGTGCAGCAGCACGATCACCGGGCCGGAGCCGGCGATGCGGTATGCGCGGCGGTGACCGTGGATGGTGCGGAACCGCAATTGCGGCTCGGTGATGTCGCGGACGGGCCGCAGGTGGCGGCGGTTGCGGTTCGACATGGTGTCCCTCCCTGGCGTATGTCTCCTCCGCCGAAGCGGGGTGTTGCAGACAACAGTCCAGGGCAGCCCTTGGGGAGTTCTTGAGAAATCCTTGGAGGAGGGTTTGCGGGAGGCCGGTTACGAATCCCGGTGGTCGTGCAGACCGCAGGACACGGAGCTGTCCAGGAAATCCACTTCGCCGGTCAGCGTGACCGGATCCCCCCGCTGGAAGACGTTGACGGCGCGCTCGCGCCTGCGATCAGGCGGATGAGATCGGCGGTGCGACGCGGTCGCTCGACCATCACATGGTGTCCCGCGGGAGAAACCGTGACATGTTCTGCTCCAAGGGTTTTGGCCAAACGGATCTGCTTGTCGCGCCACCAGCGGGTGCGCCAACCCGTATGGGCCGTGACGACCATGCGCGGCACCGGCGGCAACGGGTAGCGAGGCCGCAGCGCGCACAGTTCGACCGCCAGCTCGTGGTAGGTGGCATGCTCGGCGAGCAACGCGACCGCAACTTCGGGTTGCCGTGCGGCCTCGCGTATCTCGCGCATCATCTCGGCATCCAGTCCGCCGGGCCGTCGACGTTGCAGGAGCATCAGTGCGGTGCGGGTCAGTGGTTCCTGCAGGTGCAGTCTGCGCAGCACCGTGGCGGTGGCACGCGCGGCGAGCAGCTTGGGCCGCAGCGGCAGCGCCGGGCGCCACGGGCGATCGGCGGCGATGCTGGAGTCGAGCAGGAGCAGCGCGCGGGTGCGGTTTGGATACAGGCGGGCGAACGCTTCGGCGTAGAAGCCGCCGACCGAGTGCCCCACCACCACAACTGGCTCGGACTTGCACACCCCGTCGAGTACACCCGCGATCCGGTCGGCTTCGGCTCGGATCGTGTAACGCCCTTCGGCCCCCGGTGCTACCGGGATGCCGGGCCGGTCGAATCGCACGACAGTGTGGTCTTCGGCGAGTTCGGCGACGGTGTCCCGCCAATGCAATGCGCGACCCCCGAGGCCACTGCACAACACCACGACCGGACCGCTGCTGCCGTCGACGAGGACCTGCACCCGGTGACCGGCGACCTCGATCTCGAAGCGGCCGGTCATGGGCCGTTTCCGATGCGGACGCGGGCGGTGCGTAGCGCAACGTAGATCAGCCAGCCTGCGAAGGCGACCAGTTCTGCGCGCTGGGCGATCCCTACCGCGCCCACGACGTCGGCGCTGTCGATCACGATGGCGACGCCGGTCAGTATCGCGGTTCCGCTGAGGGCGGCCAGCATGAACAGTCCGAGGCGACGCACCGATGTCGGCGCGTTTTCGCGGCGATCGGCCACCGCGAAAGCCAACAGTGATGCTAAGGCCGCGGCCAGGACCACGCCGCTGCTCAGCCAGTGCAGTTGATGGCCGATCGGGACCGTGCCCGTCGCCTCACGGGCTTTGCAGCTGGCGTTCGAGCTGGGAGCGCACACCAGCACCCACACGGTGCTGTCCAAGACGGTCGCAAGGGCGAAGACCACCAGGGCCCACCATCCTCTGGTGCTCCAACGGGTGGCCGGGACGCCGAGCATGGCGGCGGTCGCCGCGAGCACCAGGACGGCGGCGGCGGCCAGATCGCCGGCGCGGAACCATTCCCCGAAAGGTTGGTCGGCGGCGGCCAGTTCGCTGATGTAGAGGTCGGGGTCGGGCAGCGTGTGGGTGAAGACGACCTCGAGCACCCAGTTGGAGTACAAGACCGCGCCAGCCACGGTGCCGGCAACGGCGACCCACCGCAGCACGGGCAACAGCGATCGGCGCTTGGTTGCCACCAGGTCAGGGCGTTGCCGCAGGGCCATAAAGCCATCATGCCGTGCTTGTCGCTGCGCAGACGTGATTCGTCAACGGGTCGCGCCCACGTCGATCACGGGGGCGCGAGGGCTACGCGATTTTGGTGAGCGTGAACGTGTCGTGCGCGTCCGGAATACCGCAGGGCGCCGAGCTTTCCACGAAGTGCGCCTCGCCGGCCAGGGTGCGCGGGTCCCACCACTGATGGACGGTGACCGGATGCGTGCCGCCATCCCAAAGCGAGCCGTTGTCTCCGAGGTAGTACGAGGGGCATGTCACGCCGTCCGGAATCATCCGCGTCACGGTGTGGCGACCATTGACCAGCGGAGCGGAGAAGCCGTGGCCCGGTTCGGTCGTCACATGGGCGACGCATTGTGGCGTGCAGGTGGTCGTGATGGTCCACGTTGCGGTGTCGCCGTCGTCGTCCAGGTAACGGTAGGCGCCGTTCATCGCGGAACCCTCGGCTTGGGCAAGCGGCGCTGTGCCAGCGCAAATCGCGAATGATAACGCAAGCGCTGCGATCGGCAAGTCGAGTTTCATGCTCCCGCCTCGGGCCAGAGTTTAGTTGCCTAGGGACAATATCGCCGAAGTGTATCAGTAAACTCCCAGCTGACGAACGGAGTTCGGCGGTTTACGTGGCAGGCATTGGCTCGTGACGGTCGTTCGGCGCGCTGGCCTGGCGGATTGCACTCATCATGCGTGAAATTGGCCGCGGCGCGGTGGTACCGCCCCGGGCGCAGTCGTCTGCGGCATAGTTGTCTGCGTCGAACCGGGAGAACGCGATGAAAGCCTGGCAACTAGTCGGCGCCAACCAGCCCCTGCAACTCGTCGAGCGTGAGGACCCGCGACCGGGACCGGGGCAAGTCGTCCTCGACGTGCGGGCGGCGGGACTCTGCCACAGCGACGTCGGGTTCCTCGACGGCACGCTGACGCCGTTGTTGCCCAAATTGCCGATCATTCCTGGGCACGAGGTGGCGGGGGTGGTCGCGGCGGTCGGCGCCGACGTCGCCGGATTCGATGTCGGCGAGCGCGTCGTCATCGAGTCGGGCAAGGCAGGCGCGCCGGGGTGGTCGAGCGACGGAGGCTTCGCCGAAAAATGCCTCAGTTCCGCCAAGGCCCTGATCGCACTGCCCGACCAGATTGATTTCGCCCAAGCCGCTACCGCCACGGATGCGGGCCAGACGGCCTACGGCGCCGTGATGGGCGTCGGGCAAGTGCGGGCCGGTGAGAAGGTGGGCATCGTCGGATTGGGCGGTTTGGGTCTGACCGGGGCGCGCATCGCCGTGCTGGCCGGCGCGCAGGTGTACGCGGCCGAACCCAAACGCGACGTATGGGACCTCGCCCGACAGCAGGGTGTTCTCGAGGTGGTCGAAGACGTCCGTCAGTTGGCATCGCACCAACTCGACGTGATTGTGGACTTCGCCGGCTTCGGCACCACCACCGCCGGTGCGATCAGCGCGGTTCGGGTGCATGGCCGGGTAATTCAGGTCGGGCTCGGGCTCAACGAGGCAACGATTTCGACTCCGGAACTGGTGCTCAAGGAAGTGACCTTGCGCGGTGCACGAGGTGGTCATACCGGTGCCCTGGCAGCGGTGCTGAGGCACATGGCCGCGGACGAACTCACCATCCACACCGAAACGATCACTTTCGACGAGATTCCCGCCGCCATCGAGCGACTCCGAGCCGGCGACGTCGTCGGCCGGTTGGTCGCTGAAATACCCTGAGCTCAGGCGGTATTGGGATCGGCCACCTGGACGTCCGGCGACAAGTCACCCACCCGCGTCGCGGTGAACGGTACGACTATGGGAGCGCACGGTGCCTCCAACTGGGTACTGACCCCGACGAACGTCCCGTCCGACTTCACTTGGAAGGCAAGGGTTTCCGTGCCCTGCTTGGTGGTGCTGTTGCAGGTGAACATCTTCCATCTGGTCGCCACCCACTGGTCTCTGTTCTCCCGGAACACCAGGGCGCCCTCCTCAGGCGGTTGCAGCCAGGTGGGGCCGATCGAGGTGTCCCATGCGGTCGCGACGCACCCGCTGGCCCGGCACGCCGAACGGATGGCGATCAACCTGGAATACGGGGCGGACGGCTTCGGTACGCCGTCGACCGTCTGCCTGGTGCCGTCGAAGTCGAACTTGTAGGTGCCGTCAGCTAATGCCGACGCGGCGGCGGTGCCGGGCAACGCCGTCGCGACCAACGGCCCTGCGGCGATTGCGAATATGGCCGCTGAAAGTACCCGACAGATGGTCATGGCGTCGACTCTCATTTCGTTGGCACGCCACTGATCGTGTGCTTGTGAGCTGACAATTGCAAGAGCGTCTTGTTGGGATCGGTAGTCGTTCTTGGAGTGTGCACTGACTGCACCGCCGTCAACGCGGCGGCCGGTCCAGGAAAGGAACCTCCATGAGGAAGACATTCATCGCAGGGCTGGTGACAGCCGCCTTGGTGTCGAGCGGCGCTGTGGCCCCTGCGGGAATCGCACACGCCGACAACCAGGGCCCATACCAATGGTGTCCAGGGCAGGACATGGCGTTTCCGCCGGGGCCGGGTCGGGACATGGTGTGGGACATGACAATCTGCCACACCTTCTATTTCGTCGACTACGGCAAGGGCAACGTTCCGCGTAACACTCCCGGCCCTCCGGAACCTTGGGTCTGGGACGGCGCCAACCCGCCGCCGAGTAATCGGTGCTATCCCTGGTGCCTGTAGAAGGGGAACCGAGCTAGTCCAGGTCGTTGGGCAATAAGGCCAAGCTATCCCGAGAAGGTGACGACATTGCCTGGGAACAGCTGGTTGCCCGGTTGAGACGGTCGGGGATCGCACGATCGGTCCCTGCTCGCCCAGCAGTTCACCGAGCTGGTCCAAACGTCATTGCCGCCCGCGTCGAACGCGATGTCCATTGTCGCGGTGCCGGCCGGGCTGTCAGTTCCGTTCGTGTCGTAATGAAAGTTGGCCACGATCGTGGTGCGCCCCTTGTTCCGCTTGTCGGACCGGCTGCCCTCCATCTGTAGAAGAGCAAAGGTGAACTTCTGTCCAGGCTTGACGTGGTCGTTGTGATTAGGGCCTGACTGCGGGTATTTGGCAGTGCTGTTGTAGTCCCAGAACACCAGGTCGAACTTGGTGTTGTTCACGATCTCGAAGGGGCTCGTGTTGCTAGCAGGGTCAGCGCCGGCGTTTCCGAAAACGCTTGTGGCCGAAGCAATAACGACGACAGTAGCGACAGCGCCCACTCGCATCATCTGGGTGATCGAGGATCTCATCGTTGTCCTTCAACGTAGTTGGAACGCAATTGGCGAGACGAGTCCTTAGCCTAACTGCGAAGGTGCCGATCTTGTGGTGATATGCATCGGTTGGCGCTCCTATGGCCCTGCGGCAAGGCGGTTTTCGATCGAGTTGATGAGGATGCGCCGGCTGCACGGCGAGTGCGCCTCTTGCGGCTGCCGGAGCTAAGTCGGCCGGCCGAAACCAGACGTGGGTCTTTGCTTTATGCGCTGATGAAGTGTGTTGACCGTTCTCCACTGGTGGTGCTCTGTCGGAGAGCTTTACGGGGACGTCTGGAGTTCCCGGGTAGCTTCCTCGAGTTTTCTGAGCAGACGCTTCTGACTCCTCGGCAAGGTGCGCGCATAAACTGGTTCGACCATGGCGAGTCTGCCGCGAAAGCTCACGGCCAGTGTCCAACGCAATTTGCAACGCCCAGCCGGCATGGGCGTGACTTTGTAGACCTATTTCCGACCCTCTGAACTTGCTTCACCGTCCTGGAAACGACGCCGGCGACATGTAGGCAAGTCCACCGTTCGACTCATAGACGTCGACCCGGCTGGGCGGCGTGACGAACTTACGCCAACCTCCGCCCGCCACTGGTTCACCTGCTGCCTCCGCGAAGTTGTAAACACCCCGCGCGACTTCCTCCCCGAACTTGTAGTAGTCCCTCTCGTTGGTTTTCGATATCCACATTTGCTGAGGTTGCAACGTCACCTTGACGCTGCCGGGCGCCTCGGACTCGATCTTGGCAATAGCGCATGCCCACGCGACAGGTGTTTGGCACATATCGGTGAACGACGTTGCCATGCCATCGTCAGTCGACAAGCCACTAAGGACCGCGTCTGATACTTGCTTCGCATATGCCGTGCCGTCATAGGGGGGCGACGAGGTGCCGCCGGGTGCTGCTGACCTGCTCGGGTCGGCCGCGCAACCGGTGAGCGCCAAGAGCAAAACCGCGATGAAGTGCCACCTCATGCACCGAAACCCTATAGCTAGCGTTTCCCGGTCGAGGCCAAATAGATGATACGAGGGGGACTCTAATCTGCGTGTCAGCTCGGCGAATTGGCTGAAAA
This sequence comes from Mycobacterium sp. NGS22, assembly GCF_059813095.1. NCBI lineage: Bacteria > Bacillati > Actinomycetota > Actinomycetes > Mycobacteriales > Mycobacteriaceae > Mycobacterium > Mycobacterium sp. NGS22. Next base: position 184,179 of record NZ_JCALDY010000001.1, on the reverse strand, counting down.
GCACGCGCGATTGAGGCATGGCTGTGCGTCTCTGCTTTCGCACCATTCATGCACCTGGTCGCGGTTCTCAAGCGCGTCCGTTGCTATGCGTAGGAAGCGGCTATCGTTGTGGCCGGCGCACGCCGACAGCGGCTACGTCGCGGTAAACCAGTGGGACAGCCGAACGCGGCCCACACCCTCACGCGGATCTGGCTCAAGCTGGCCAAGGCGACCGGTGTGCGTTCGCACCGGCTGCACGATGCCCGCCACTCCCGCGGGACTGCGCTGCTCGGGCACGCTGACGCCTCTATCACTGCCCGCCTCTACGCCCACAGCCAGGACGACGCGCTCCGCTCCGCTGGACAGAGTTTGGCGCAGTTGTGACATCGTCGTCACGCTGAACGCAGTTTCGCGGGGCAGCCGATCGAGGGTGTTGCGATAAACCGCAGGTGAAAGCTGGTTTCTCTGGGTGCCCCCGGCAGGATTCGAACCTGCGGCCTTCTGCTCCGGAGGCAGACGCTCTATCCCCTGAGCTACGGGGGCGCACGAACAGCATGTTGCGCCATAGGGCATAAACAAGCCCCGCCAGAGTAGCGCATCCCGGGGACCGCCCGACCACCGGTAATGGATTCGAAGCCAACGCGCCCCAGCCAATAGGATGGACGCTCGTGACCCCCGCCGACCTCGCTGAGCTGCTCAAAAACACCGCCACCGCGGTGTTGGCCGAGCATGGCCTCGACGTGTCCGCGTTGCCGGCGACGGTCACCGTGGAGCGCCCGCGCAACCCCGAGCACGGCGACTACGCCTCCAACCTGGCCTTGCAGCTGGGCAAGAAGGTCGGCGCAAACCCGCGTGAGCTGGCCGGATGGCTCGCCGACGCGCTTGTCCAGACCGACGGCATCGCCGCAGCCGAAGTGGCCGGACCGGGCTTCATCAACATGCGCCTGGAGACCTCGGCCCAGGCCAAGATCGTCAACGACGTCATCGATGCCGGCGCAGGTTACGGCCACTCCGACGCCCTGAAGGCCCTAAAGGTCAACCTGGAGTTCGTCTCGGCCAATCCGACCGGGCCCATCCACATCGGCGGCACCCGCTGGGCCGCCGTCGGCGACGCGCTCGGCCGGTTGCTGACGACGCAGGGTGCCGACGTTATCCGCGAGTATTACTTCAACGACCACGGCGCGCAGATCGACCGCTTCGCTCAATCCCTGGTCGCCTCAGCGAAAGGTGAGCCCCCTCCCGCAGACGGCTACGCAGGCACCTACATCACCGAGATCGCCGCGCAGGTACTGCAGAAGGCGCCCGAGGCGTTGGACCTGCCCGACGGCGAGATGCTCGAAACGTTCCGGGAAATAGGCGTCGATTTGATGTTCGCCCACATCAAGGAATCACTGCACGAATTCGGCACCGACTTCGACGTCTACACCCACGAAGACTCAATGCACACCAGCGGCCGGGTCGAGCAGGCGATCGACAAGTTACGCGAAACCGGCAATATCTACGAGAAGGACGGCGCAACCTGGTTGCGCAGCAGCGCTTTTGGTGACGACAAGGACCGCGTCGTGATCAAGAGCGACGGCATTCCGGCTTACATCGCCGGGGATCTGGCGTACTACCTGGACAAGCGGGAGCGCGGCTTCGACCTGTGCATCTACATGCTCGGTGCCGACCACCACGGCTACATCGCCAGGCTCAAAGCGGCTGCTGCCGCGTTCGGTGAGGACCCGGCCACGGTCGAGGTGCTGATCGGGCAGATGGTCAACCTCGTGCGCGACGGCCAGCCGGTCAAGATGAGCAAGCGCGCGGGCACCGTGATCACCCTCGACGACCTGGTCGAGGCGATCGGCGTGGACGCCGCGCGCTACAGCCTGATTCGTTCCTCGGTGGACACCCCGATCGACATCGACCTGGCGCTGTGGTCGTCGGCGTCGAATGAAAACCCGGTCTATTACGTGCAGTACGCCCACGCCCGGCTGTCCGCGCTGGCCCGTAACGCCGCCGAATTCGGCCTGATCCCCGACACGGCGCACCTCGAGCTCCTCGGTCACGACAAAGAGGGCACGCTGCTGCGCACCATCGGCGAGTTCCCGCGGGTATTGAAAACGGCTGCGTCGCTGCGAGAACCGCACCGCGTCTGCCGCTACCTGGAAGACCTCGCGGGCGACTATCACCGGTTCTACGACTCGTGCCGGGTGCTGCCGCAGGGTGACGAGCAGCCGACCGACCTGCACACCGCGCGGCTGGCGCTGTGCCAGGCCACCCGCCAGGTCATCGCCAACGGATTGGCCATCCTCGGAGTCAGCGCGCCGGAGAGAATGTGAACGTCCATCCCGCCGGACCCCGGCACGCCGAGGATGCCCGGCACGCAGGTAGCCCGCCCCGCCCGCAGTCAGCCGAGGAGTTGCTGCGCCTGGCGCCAAATGTCTGGCCGCGCAGCACTTCTCGTAACGAAAGCGGAGTGGCTTCGATCGCCGGGGTCACGGTCACCGACCTCGCGCAGCAGTACGGGACCCCGCTGTTCGTCGTCGACGAGGACGACTTCCGCTCCCGCTGCCAAGAGACCGCCGCGGCCTTCGGCGGGGGAGCCAACGTGCACTACGCCGCCAAGGCATTCCTGTGCAGCGAGATAGCCCGCTGGATCGAGGAAGAGGGCCTGTCCCTGGACGTGTGCACCGGTGGCGAATTGGCCGTTGCGCTGCACGCTGACTTTCCGCCGGAGCGAATCACGTTGCACGGCAACAATAAATCGGTTACCGAGCTGACCGCGGCGGTAAAAGCCGGTGTCGGGCACATCGTGCTGGACTCGGTGACCGAGATCGAACGGCTCGACACCATCGCCGGCGAGGCGGGCATCGTGCAGGACGTGTTCGTGCGTCTCACGGTCGGTGTCGAGGCCCACACCCACGAGTTCATCTCCACAGCGCACGAAGACCAGAAGTTCGGACTGTCGGTCGCCAGCGGCGCGGCCATGGCCGCGGTGCGGCAGGTGTTCGCCGCCGACCACCTGCGCCTGGTCGGCCTGCACAGCCACATCGGGTCCCAGATCTTCGACGTCGCCGGCTTCGAGATCGCCGCACACCGGGTCATCGGGCTGCTGCGCGACATTGTCGCCGAATTCGGGGTCGACAAGACCGCGCAGGTGTCAACGGTGGATCTTGGTGGGGGACTGGGTATCTCGTACCAACCATCCGACGATCCGCCGCCCATCGCCGACCTGGCGGCCAAGCTGAGCGCCATCGTCGGCCACGAGTCCGCCGCCGTCGGACTGCCCACCCCCAGGTTGGTGGTCGAACCCGGCCGCGCCATCGCTGGACCGGGCACCATCACGCTGTACGAGGTCGGCACCGTCAAGGACGTCGACGTGAGCTCGACCGCGCACCGCCGCTATGTCAGCGTCGACGGTGGCATGAGCGACAACATCCGTACTGCCCTCTACGACGCGCAGTACGACGTGCGGATGGTGTCCCGTCTGTCCGACGCGCCCGCCACCGCGGCCCGTCTGGTCGGAAAGCATTGCGAGACCGGCGATATCGTCGTTCGCGACACCTGGGTGCCGGACGACATCCGGCCCGGTGACCTCGTTGCCGTGGCCGCGACCGGCGCCTACTGCTATTCCTTGTCGAGCCGTTACAACATGGTGTGCCGTCCCGCCGTGGTGGCCGTGCGTGACGGAAAGTCCCGGGTGATCCTGCGCCGCGAGACGGTCGACGACCTGCTGAGTTTGGAAGTGAGGTGACCGTGCCCGATAACGAGAAAGTCGTAGGCGTAGCGGTACTCGGGTTGGGCGTAGTCGGCAGTGAGGTCGTACGCATCATCGAGGAGAGTGCCGAGGATCTGGCGGGCCGCATCGGCGCCCCACTGGTGCTGCGCGGCGTCGGGGTGCGCCATGTGGCCGAGGACCGCGGGGTGCCCGTCGAACTGCTCACCGACGACATCGATGAACTCGTCTCCCGCGACGACGTCGACATCGTCGTCGAAGTGATGGGCCCGGTCGAACCGGCCCGCAAGGCGATCCTGACTGCGATCGAACACGGCAAGTCCGTGGTGACGGCGAACAAGGCATTGCTGTCCACGTCCACCGGAGAATTGGCCAAGGCCGCCGAAACCGCCGTCGTGGACCTGTATTTCGAGGCAGCGGTCGCCGGGGCGATCCCGGTGATCCGCCCGCTGACCCAATCGCTGGCCGGGGACACGGTGTTACGGGTGGCGGGCATCGTCAACGGCACCACCAACTACATCCTGTCCGAGATGGGCAGCACCGGAGCCGATTACCAGCAGGCGCTGGCCGATGCGAGTGCGCTGGGCTACGCCGAAGCCGACCCCACCGCCGACGTCGAAGGTTATGACGCCGCGGCCAAGGCGGCGATCCTGGCATCCATCGCCTTCCACACCCGGGTGACCGCCGATGACGTGTACCGCGAGGGCATCACCAAGATCACCCCGGCGGACTTCGAGTCCGCGAAATCCCTGGGCTGCACCATCAAACTGCTGTCCATCTGTGAGCGCATCACCACCGACGAAGGCCAGCAACGCGTTTCGGCCCGGGTTTACCCGGCGTTGGTGCCGCTGGACCATCCGCTGGCCTCGGTGAACGGCGCGTTCAACGCGGTCGTGGTGGAGGCCGAAGCGGCCGGACGGCTGATGTTCTACGGGCAGGGGGCCGGTGGTGCGCCCACCGCATCGGCGGTCACCGGCGACCTGGTGATGGCCGCCCGTAACCGGGTGCTGGGCAGTCGCGGGCCGCGTGAATCCAAGTACGCCCAACTCCCGGTGGCGCCAATGGGTTTCATCGCCACCCGCTACTACGTCAGCATGAACGTCGCCGACAAGCCCGGCGTGCTGTCGGCGGTGGCCGCGGAATTCGGCAAGCGCGAAGTGAGCATCGCCGAGGTCCGTCAGGAAGGCGTGACCGACGACGGCGGTCAACGGATCGGGGCACGCATCGTCGTGGTCACCCACCAGGCAACCGACGCCGCACTGTCGGAAACCGTTGAGGCGCTTGCCGACCTGGACGTGGTACAGGGAGTGGCGAGCGTGTTGAGACTGGAAGGAACGGACCTATGAGCCGGACGGTCGTCCACCAACCCTGGCCGGGGTTGATCGCGGCCTACCGGGACCGACTCCCGGTGGGCGACGACTGGACCCCGGTCACCCTGTTCGAGGGCGGTACACCGCTGATCCCGGCGCCCCGGTTGTCCGAAAGAACCGGTTGCACTATCCATTTGAAGGTCGAAGGCCTCAACCCCACCGGCTCCTTCAAGGACCGCGGCATGACGATGGCCGTCACCGACGCGCTGGCCCGCGGCCAGCAAGTGGTGCTGTGCGCGTCCACCGGCAACACCTCGGCATCGGCCGCGGCATATGCCGCCCGCGCCGGCATCACCTGCGCGGTGCTGATCCCGCAGGGCAAGATCGCGATGGGCAAGCTGGCGCAGGCGGTCATGCACGGCGCCAAGATCATCCAGATCGACGGCAATTTCGACGATTGCCTGGAACTGGCCCGCAAGATGACCTCCGACTTCCCGACCATCTCGCTGGTCAACTCGGTCAACCCGGTACGTATCGAAGGCCAGAAGACCGCGGCGTTCGAGATCGTCGATGCGCTGGGCGTCGCGCCGGACGTGCACGCACTGCCGGTCGGCAACGCGGGCAACATCACCGCGTACTGGAAGGGCTACACCGAATATCACCGCGACGGGGTGATCGATCGGCTGCCGAGGATGCTGGGCACCCAGGCTGCCGGTGCGGCGCCGCTGGTGCACGGTGAGCCGGTCAAGAATCCGGAGACCATCGCCACCGCCATTCGCATCGGCGCCCCAGCGTCGTGGACGGCGGCCGTGGAAGCCCAGCAGCAGTCCGACGGCCGGTTCCTGGCGGCCACCGACGAGGAGATCCTGGCCGCATACCACCTGGTGGCCAGCCTCGAAGGCGTCTTCGTCGAGCCTGCGTCGGCGGCCAGCATCGCCGGTCTGCTCAAGTCTGTCGAGGACGGTTGGGTGCCGCGCGGCTCGACAGTGGTGTGCACCGTGACCGGCAACGGCCTCAAGGACCCCGACACCGCCCTCAAGGACATGCCGGCGGTGTCTCCGCTGCCGGTCGATCCGGTCCTGGTGGTCGAACAACTGGGGCTCGGATAGCGGTGACGAAGACGCTGCCCGCGGGGTTGGTTGCGAGCGCCGTAGTCTCGGCGTCCAGCGCCAACCTCGGCCCGGGTTTCGACAGTCTGGGCATGGCGTTGAGCCTGTGCGACGAAATCGTGCTCGAGACAACGGATTCGGGCCTGGAGGTGACCGTCGAGGGCGAAGGTGCCGGTCAAGTGCCGCTGGGTCCCGAGCATCTAGTGGTACGCGCCGTTCAGCGCGGCCTGCAGGCCACCGGTTTCCGTGCCGACGGGCTGGTGGTGCGCTGCCGCAACGACATTCCGCATTCCCGCGGTCTGGGTTCCTCGGCGGCGGCTGTGGTGAGTGGCCTCGCCGCAGTCAACGGCCTTGTTGCCCAGACAGATTCGCCACCGCTCAGTGAACCTCAGTTGATTCAGCTGGCCTCGGAGTTCGAAGGGCATCCCGACAACGCGGCGGCCGCGGTGCTGGGCGGTGCGGTGGTTTCCTGGGCGGACCACCGCGGCGACCGGACTACCTACTCCGCGGTGCCGCTGCGCCTGCATCCCGATATCCATCTGTTCGCTGCCATCCCCGAGGAGCGATCGTCGACCGCGGAAACGCGAGTCCTGTTGCCCGCCCAGGTCAGCCACGAGGATGCGCGGTTCAACGTCAGTCGCGTCGCATTGCTGGTGGTCGCGCTCACCGAACGGCCCGATCTGTTGATGGCTGCCACCGAAGATGTTCTCCACCAACCGCAACGCGCTCCCGCGATGTCGTCGTCGGCGGAATATTTGCAGCTGCTGCGACGTCATAACATTGCGACAACCCTGTCCGGGGCCGGGCCGTCGCTCATCGCGCTCGGCACCGAACCGGAGTTACCAGGTGAAGCGGTCGAATACGGGGCCGCAAACGGATTCGTCATCAAGAAGATGACGGCGGGCGACGGAGTTCGCTGGAAGCCGGGTGTCACGGTCGCAGGATGATCCACAGTGCGGCGGCGGGTTTTCTTGCTTCCCGCCAGGAAGCGGGCTATTCTCGGAGCCGTCCAGCAATCGCAGCATCTGCATCCATACTGCCTTGACGCTAGGACAACCACCAATTCTTCTCGTGATTCGTCGCCAATCCTGGCGATCACCGTTTCAGAGTCGATGATTGGGCGCACTCGGCACTTGCCTGAATAATCGTCCGATGCAGGAAACCCCCGCTTGACGTGAGCAGCGGGGCAAGAAAGGAAATCCGTGACTGATACGGACCTCATCACGGCTGGCGAAAGCGCCGACGGCGGAAAGCTGTCGGACGTCGTGACCACAGACTCTCCAGAGGTCAAGAGCAACGCGCCGGGCGGGTCGCTAGCCACCATGGTGCTGCCCGAATTGCGCGCTCTGGCCAATCAAGCCGGTGTCAAAGGGACATCGGGCATGCGCAAGAACGAGTTGATCGCCGCGATCAAGGAAAGCCGGGGACAGGCCAACGGCACGTCGTCGGAACCGCCGCCCGCCAAGGCCGCGCCGGAAGCCGACCAGGCCGATGCGCCGCGCCAGAAGGACGCCACCGACACCGCCACGGCGCAGACGGCGCCGCCGGCCGAAGGCGTTGTGCAGGACGAGCAGAAGAACGACGCACCGCGGCGGGAGCGTCGCGGCGCCTCCCGCGACGCTGGAGCGGCCGCCAGCAAAGAGAACGGCGACGACACTTCCACCGGTCAGCGCGACCAGAAACCGCCGAAGAACGAGGAGCGCTCGTCGGACTCGGGCAACGACCAGAACGGTGACCAGCAGGGCAACAACCAGCGGGGCGGCGACGACGACGGCGACGGGCGGCAGGGTCGCCGGGGCCGCCGGTTCCGGGACCGCAGGCGCCGTGGTGAGCGCACCGGCGAAGGCGGGGGCGGGGAAACCGAGCTGCGCGAAGACGACGTCGTCCAGCCCGTGGCCGGCATCCTCGACGTCCTGGACAACTACGCCTTCGTGCGCACCTCCGGCTACCTGGCCGGTCCGCACGACGTCTACGTCTCCATGAACATGGTGCGCAAGAACGGCCTCCGGCGCGGTGACGCGGTCACCGGCGCGGTTCGGGTACCCAAAGAAGGCGAGCAGCCCAACCAGCGGCAGAAGTTCAACCCGCTGGTCCGCCTGGACAGCATCAACGGCGGCTCCATCGAGGACGCCAAGAAGCGTCCCGACTTCAGCAAGTTGACGCCGCTGTACCCCAACCAGCGACTGCGCCTGGAAACCACCCCGGACCGGTTGACCACCCGGGTGATCGACCTGATCATGCCGATCGGCAAGGGTCAGCGGGCGCTGATCGTGTCGCCGCCCAAAGCGGGCAAGACGACCATCCTGCAGGACATCGCCAACGCGATCACCCGCAACAACCCGGAATGCCACCTGATGGTCGTGCTCGTCGACGAGCGGCCTGAAGAGGTCACCGACATGACCCGCTCGGTCAAGGGCGAGGTCATCGCCTCGACCTTCGACCGGCCGCCGTCAGATCACACCTCAGTCGCCGAGCTGGCCATCGAGCGCGCCAAGCGCCTGGTGGAGCAGGGCAAGGATGTCGTGGTGCTGCTGGACTCCATCACCCGACTGGGCCGCGCGTACAACAACGCCTCGCCGGCGTCGGGCCGCATCCTGTCCGGTGGTGTCGACTCCACCGCGCTGTACCCGCCCAAGCGGTTCCTGGGTGCCGCCCGCAACATCGAGGAAGGCGGGTCGCTGACCATCATCGCCACGGCGATGGTCGAGACCGGCTCCACCGGTGACACCGTCATCTTCGAGGAGTTCAAGGGCACCGGTAACGCTGAGCTCAAGCTGGACCGCAAGATCTCCGAGCGCCGGGTGTTCCCGGCGGTCGACGTGAACCCGTCCGGCACCCGTAAGGACGAGCTGCTGCTTTCGCCGGACGAGTTCGGCATCGTGCACAAGCTGCGTCGGGTGCTCTCGGGTCTGGACTCCCACCAGGCCATCGACCTGTTGATGTCGCAGCTGCGCAAGACCAAGACGAACTATGAGTTCCTGGTCCAGGTGTCCAAGACGACACCGGGCAACATGGACAACGACTGACCCGGCAGGAATACCGGCCTTGCCCCCACTGTTTTGGGGAGCAGGGAGTTGACCTGGCATAATGGGCGCTCGACCAGCGAAGAGGACAGCATGAAAACTGACATTCACCCCGCCTACGAGGAGACCACAGTCCACTGTGGTTGCGGCAACACGTTCACCACCCGCAGCACCAAGCCGGGTGGCCGGATCGTGGCCGAGGTCTGCTCGCAGTGCCACCCGTTCTACACCGGTAAGCAGAAGATCCTCGACAGCGGCGGACGCGTGGCCCGCTTCGAGAAGCGTTACGGCAAGCGCAACAAGACCGAAGCCGGCGACAAGTAGCCGGCTCACCGACGCCCGAACTGTGCACCACGAGCGCAGGCCGGGCGTCGGTTCGCGTTCGGGGCAGGGACCGCTTGAGGAGGTGAGATGACGCAGCCGGTGAAGACGATTGACGTCCTGCTCGCCGAGCACGCGGAGCTCGAGCGGGCGTTGGCCGATCCCGAACTGCACAGCAAAGCCGACGAGGCGCGCAAAGTGGGCCGCCGGTTCGCCCGGGTGGCCCCGATCGTCGCGACCCACCGCAAACTGGTGTCCGCACGCGAGGATCTGGAGACCGCGCGCGAGCTGGCCGCTGACGACGCGTCGTTCGCCGACGAGGTCCCCGAGTTGGAGGCCCGGGTCGCCGAACTCGACACCCAACTCACCGACATGCTGGCGCCGCGCGACCCGCACGACGCCGACGACATCGTGCTCGAGGTGAAATCCGGTGAGGGCGGCGAGGAATCGGCACTGTTCGCCGCCGACCTGGCCCGGATGTACATCCGCTACGCCGAACGGCACGGGTGGACGGTGACGGTGTTGGGGGAGACCACGTCGGATCTGGGTGGCTACAAGGATGCGACGCTGGCCATCGCCAGCAAGGGTGACAGCGCGGACGGGGTGTGGTCGCGGCTGAAGTTCGAGGGCGGTGTGCATCGCGTGCAGCGCGTGCCGGTGACGGAATCCCAAGGGCGCGTGCATACTTCGGCGGCCGGGGTGCTGGTCTATCCGGAGCCCGAAGAAGTCGGCGAGGTGCAGATCGACGAGTCAGACCTGCGCATCGACGTGTACCGGTCGTCGGGCAAGGGCGGTCAGGGCGTCAACACCACCGACTCCGCGGTGCGAATCACCCACCTGCCCACCGGCATCGTCGTCACCTGCCAGAACGAACGCTCCCAGTTGCAGAACAAGACCCGAGCGTTGCAGGTGCTGGCCGCGCGCCTGCAAGTGCTGGCCGAGGAACAGGCGCTTGCCGACGCCTCCGCCGATCGGGCCAGCCAAATCCGCACGGTGGACCGCAGCGAACGCATCCGTACCTACAACTTCCCCGAGAACCGGATCACCGATCACCGGATCGGCTTCAAGTCCCACAATCTCGACCAGGTTCTCGACGGTGACCTCGACGCGTTGTTCGATGCGCTGAGCGAAGCCGACAAACAGTCCCGGTTGCAACAGGCGACATGAAGTCGCTGCGGCAGGCAATCGATTGCGCTACGACGCTGTTGGCCGAAGCGGGAATCGATTCTGCGCGTTGCGATGCCGAGCAACTGGCCGCGCACATCGCCGGCACCGACCGCGGCCGGCTGGCCCTGCTCGAGGTTCCAGGCGAGGAGTTCTTCGGACGCTATGACGACGCCGTCGCCGCCCGGTCGCGCCGCGTGCCGTTGCAGCATCTGATCGGAACCGTGGCATTCGGCCCCACGCTGCTGCACGTGGGTCCGGGTGTGTTCATTCCGCGACCGGAGACTGAGGCGATGTTGGAATGGGCGATGGGACAACCACTTCCGGAGCGTCCCGTGATCGTCGACGCGTGCACCGGATCCGGCGCGTTGGCGGTTGCGCTGGCCCGGCACCGGCCAGCGGCGCGGGTGATCGGCGTCGACGACTCCGAGGCGGCCTTGGTGTACGCACGACGCAATGCAGAAGGTGCCAACGTGGAATTGGTGCACGCGGACGTGGGTGCGCAGGGACTGCTACCCGAATTGGACGGACAGGTGGACCTGCTCGTCGCGAATCCGCCCTACGTACCGGATGACGCTGTGCTGGAACCCGAAGTCGCGCAGCACGATCCGCACCACGCGGTATTCGGTGGACCGGACGGCATGGCGGTGATCCACGACGTCGTCGGCCTCGCCGGCCGGTGGCTGCGGTCCGGTGGCTTGTTCGCCGTCGAGCATGACGACACCACGTCGGCGTCGACGGTCGAATGCATCGACAGCACAGACCTTTTCGACGACATCGTGGCACGGAACGATCTGACCGGACGGCCGCGGTTCGTCACCGCCCGCAGGAGGCCAAGGTGAGCGACGTCTTCGACTGCGCCGACCCGGACCAGCGCGTGCGCGGCATCACCTCCGCGGTGGACGCGCTCAAATCCGGTCGCCTGGTCGTGATGCCGACCGACACCGTGTACGGCATCGGTGCCGATGCGTTCGATCGCGGCGCGGTGGATGCGCTGCTCGCGGCCAAGGGCCGGGGCCGCGACATGCCGGTCGGCGTCCTGGTCGGTTCCTGGCACACCATCGAGGGCCTGGTGTACGGCATGCCCGACGGCGCGCGCGACCTGGTGCGCGCGTTCTGGCCGGGGGCGCTGAGCCTGGTGGTGAAGCAGGCTCCCTCGCTGCAATGGGATCTCGGCGACGCGTACGGCACGGTGATGCTGCGGATGCCGTTGCACCCGGTGGCCATCGAGTTGCTGCGCGAAGTCGGACCGATGGCGGTGTCCAGCGCCAACATCTCCGGTCAACCTGCCGCCGGCGACGTCGACGAGGCACGACGCCAACTCGGCGACCTCGTCGACGTCTACCTCGATGGTGGCCCGGCCGCACAGCAGGCCGCGTCTACGATCCTCGACCTGAGTGGGAAGACGCCATGCATCCTGCGTGAGGGGCCGGTCAGCGTCGCGCGGATAGCCGAGGTGCTCGGCGTGGACGCCGAGATCCTCGCCGGCGACTTGCCCAACGTGTAACCACTGCGAAAATCTCGGTCGATTTTCGCAGTCACTGCACGCTCGACGAAGGCGAACCCGGGTTGCAGCCACCGCCACACGTTCGGCGAGCGAAAGGCCGCGGCACGAGACTCAGGTTGGTGACGTAGCCTCTCGTGGTGTCCAGCGACGTGACCAGCCTTGCCGGTGGTTTGCTCGCCCTCGCGCCCCGCACCGCCGGCGTCCCGCTGCGTGAACTCGCTTTGGTCGGCCTGACCGCGGCGATCATCACCTATTTCGCGACCGGGCCGGTCCGCGTGCTGGCCACCCGGCTGGGCGCGGTCGCCTATCCGCGCGAACGCGACGTGCACGTGACGCCCACTCCCCGCATGGGCGGGCTGGCGATGTTCCTCGGCGTGGTCGCCGCGGTGTTCCTGGCTTCTCAGTTGCCGGCTCTCACCCGCGGATTCGTCTATTCCACCGGCATGCCCGCGGTGCTGGTCGCCGGTGCGGTGATCATGGGTATCGGGCTGATCGACGACCGCTGGGGCCTGGATGCGCTGACGAAGTTCGCCGGGCAGATCACCGCCGCCAGCGTGCTGGTCACCATGGGCGTCGCCTGGAGCGTCCTCTACATCCCGGTCGGCGGCGTCGGGACCATCGTGCTGGATCAGGCCTCTTCGATCCTGCTCACCTTGGCGCTGACCGTGTCGATCGTCAACGCGATGAATTTCGTCGACGGCCTGGACGGGCTGGCCGCCGGACTGGGGCTCATCACCGCGCTGGCCATCTGCGTGTTCTCGGTGGGCCTGCTGCGCGACCACGGCGGCGACGTGCTCTATTACCCGCCGGCGGTGATCTCGGTCGTTCTCGCAGGTGCCTGCCTGGGCTTCCTGCCGCACAACTTCCACCGTGCCCGGATCTTCATGGGCGATTCCGGGTCGATGCTGATCGGCCTGATGCTGGCTGCGGCTTCCACCACGGCCGCCGGTCCGATCTCCCAGAACGCCTACGGCGCCCGCGACGTGTTTGCTCTGCTGTCACCGTTCCTGCTGGTGGTGGCGGTCATGTTCGTGCCGATGCTGGATTTGCTGCTGGCGATCGTGCGACGCACCCGGGCGGGCCGCAGCGCGTTCACACCCGACAAGATGCATTTGCACCACCGGCTGTTGCAGATCGGGCATTCGCATCGACGGGTGGTCCTGCTCATCTACTTGTGGGTGGGCATCGTCGCATTCGGCGCCGCGAGCACGATTTTTTTCGACCCGCGGCACACCGCTGCGGTGATGCTGGGCGCGATCGTCGTCGCCGGTATCGCGACGGTGATTCCGTTGTTGCGGCGCCGCGACGACTACTGGGACGAGGACTGAGGCCGACTACGACAGCCGGTAGTAGCTGTCGCTAGTTTGTGATACGGTGCTGGTAGAACCCCGAAATAACCATCGCGGGTTGCCGGCCCCCCGGCCTGTCGGATGTGTATCCGGCCGCGCCGCTCGACGACCGACACAGGGAGCTACCCCTTGGGAAAGTCCAGCGCGAGCCTTGCGATACGCTCGGCGGGCCACGAATCAGCAAGTGATGTGGTTCACGCTCCATCAACCCGGGATTGAGGTGCTGCAGTGACGACACCAGCGCAGGACGCGCCGTTGGTGTTTCCCGCTGTTGCTTTCCGCCCCGTGCGCCTCTTCGTCATCAGCCTGGTCCTGACTGCGGTCGCGACGGCGATAGCCGGCTACGTGGGCAACCCGATGGTCGGGGTGTACTTGGGTGTCGGGTTGCTGCTGGGTTTGCTCAACGCTCTTCTGGTGCGTCGTTCGGTGGAGTCGATCACCGCACGCGACCATCCGCTGAAGAGGTCGATGGCGATCAACTCGGCGTCCCGAGTCACGGTCATCACCATCCTGGCGCTGATCATCGCCTTCATCTTCCGCCCCGAAGGATTGGGCGTGGTGTTCGGCCTGGCGATCTTCCAGCTGCTGCTGGTGGCATCGACCGCGCTGCCGGTGTGGAAGAAGCTGCGGACCGCAAACCTGAATGAGCAGCATGAAACGCCGCCGAGCGGGGTATTGACCGGATCGGAACGGACTGAGGAAAGAGGCACCGGTGATGACTGAGTCGATCTTGGCCGCCGCCCAGATCGAGGTCGGCGAGCACCACACGGCCAAATGGCTGGGCTTGACCGTCAATACCGACACCATTTACTCGACGGCTATCGCCGCGGTAATCGTGCTTGCGTTGGCGTTCTGGCTGAAATCGAAGGTCACCTCCAGCGATGTTCCGGGCGGCGTGCAGCTGTTCTTCGAGGCCGTCACCATCCAGATGCGCAACCAGGTCGAGTCCGCTATTGGGATGCGGGTCGCCCCCTTCGTGCTGCCGCTCGCGGTGACAATCTTCGTCTTTATCTTGATTTCGAACTGGCTCTCGGTCCTTCCGCTGCAGTACAAAGACGGTGAAAAGCCGACCGAGTGGCTCTCGGCAGCGGCATCGGACATCAATTACGTGCTGGCGCTAGCCCTCTTCGTCTTCGTTTGCTATCACGCCGCAGGGATCTGGCGGCGCGGCATCATCGGCCACCCGGTCAAGGTGCTCAAGGGGCACGTGGCAATCCTGGCGCCGATCAACGTCGTCGAAGAATTGGCCAAGCCGATCTCGTTGTCGCTCCGACTCTTTGGCAACATCTTCGCCGGCGGCATCCTGGTCGCACTGATTGCGATGTTCCCGCCCTACATCTTGTGGCTGCCCAACGCGATTTGGAAATCCTTCGACTTGTTCGTCGGCGCGATTCAGGCGTTCATCTTCGCGCTGTTGACAGTCCTGTACTTCAGTCAATCCATGGAACTGGACGAAGACCACCACTAGAAAAATCCTGGTAGACCGCTACCAGTTATCAAGGAGGAGAAACAATGCCAGCAGCTCCCGAAATTCTTCAGGGCGCCCTTATCGGCGGTGGGCTCATCATGGCCGGCGGCGCCATCGGCGCGGGTATCGGCGATGGTATTGCCGGTAACGCACTGATCGCCGGTGTTGCGCGCCAGCCCGAGGCGCAGGGACGGCTGTTCACGCCGTTCTTCATCACCGTCGGTCTGGTCGAGGCCGCCTACTTCATCAACCTGGCCTTCATGGCGTTGTTCGTCTTTGCCACTCCAGGTGCCCAGTAATCGTTGTGATGGGTCCTGAAGGCGAAGTGCGCCTTCTTGCTTCGGCTGTCGACCTCGTAGCAGAAGGCCAGAAGAACTTCCTCATCCCGAACGGCACCTTCTTCTTCGTGCTGGCCATCTTCCTGGTGGTGTTGGGCGTGATCAGCACCTTTGTCGTGCCGCCGATACTGAGAGTGCTTCGGGAACGCGACGCGATGGTCTCGAAGACGCAGGCCGACAACAAGAAGTCGTCCGAGCAATTCGCTGCCGCCGACGCCGACTACGAGGAAGCGCTGAAGGAGGCCCGGGTCCAGGCGGGATCCTATCGGGACGACGCCAGGACCGAAGGTCGCAAGGTCATCGACGAGGCGCGCTCGGAAGCCGAGCGGCATGTGGCAGACACGTTGGCGCAGGCCAACGAGCAACTGAAGCGGGAGCGCGACGCCGTGGAAATGGATCTGCGCGCCAACGTCGGTTCCATGTCGGCAACGCTGGCCAGCCGGATCGTCGGCGTCGAGATCACTCCTACAGCTACGACTTCAGAAGCGACTAGGTAGCCAATACATGTCGACATTTATCGGACAGCTGATCGGATTCGTTGCCATCGTGCTGCTCGTCTGGCGTTACGTCGTGCCGCCGGTGCGCCGGATGATGAAAGACCGGCAAGAGATGGTGCGTCAGCAGCTGAAAGACTCGAAAGAGGCGGCCGAGCGCCTCGAGCGGTCCGAACGCGCGCACACCAGGGCGGTGGAATCGGCCAAAGACGAGTCCGAGCGGCTCATCGAAGAAGCCAAAGCCGACTCCGAACGCATCGCCGAACAGCTGCAGGCGCAGGCCGAGTCCGACGCCGAACGCGTCAAAGCGCAGGGCAGCCGCCAGATCGGTGTGCTTCGGGCACAGATGATCCGGCAGCTCCGTCTGGAACTCGGACACGAATCGGTGCGTCAGGCAAGGGAATTGGTGCAGAACTTCGTCGCCGACGAGCAGCAGCAGGCTTCCACCGTCGACCGCTTCCTCGACGAACTCGACGACATGGCGCCCGAGCCGAGCGACGTGCAGTCCCCGGTGGCGGCCAAGATGCGCTCCGCCAGCCGGCTGGCCCTGAAGAACTCCGTGGACAAGTTCGAGTCGCTCGCCAAGGACCTCGACAAGAAAGGCCTGACGACGCTGGCCGACGAGCTCGTCTCGGTGGCCAAGTTGCTCGGCCGCGAAGCGGTCGTACTCCGGTATCTGAGTGTGCCGTCGGAGGATTCGGCGCCGCGCGTCCAGCTCGTCGAGCGGCTGTTCGACGGCAAGGTCGGTGACCCCACTCTGGAGCTGCTCCGTGCGGCGGTGTCCGAACGCTGGTCGGCCAACGACGATCTGGTCGACGCGATCGAGCAGGTGTCCCGGCAGGCGTTGCTCGCGGTCGCCGAAAACGACGACAAGATCGACGAGGTCGAAGACCAGCTGTTCCGGTTCTCCCGGATCCTCGACACTCAGCCGCGACTGGCCATCCTGCTCGGCGATCAGCGAACCCCGGTCGAAGGTCGGGCCGAGTTGCTGCGCAAGGTGCTCGACAGCGCCAGCGGCCGCGTCAACGCCGTCACCTCCGCGCTGTTGTCGCACACCATCGAGCTGTTGAGAGGCAAGCCGGCCGACGAGGCCGTGCTGTTCTTGGCCGAGGTGGCGGTGGCGCGCCGCGGCGAACTCGTCGCGCAGGTCAGCGCAGCGGCCGAACTCAGCGATGCGCAGAACCAGCGGCTCGTCGAAGTGCTGAGCCGCATCTACGGGCACCCGGTTGCCGTGCAACTGCAGATCGACAAGGAGCTACTGGGCGGACTGTTGATCACCGTCGGTGACGAGGTCATCGACGGCACGCTCAAGTCTCGTCTTGCCGCCGCCGAGGCGCAGCTACCGGACTAACCGCCCAGCCCGACCGAAGACACGAACTAGTCAGAACCCAAGTAGGAAGACGAAACGTTATGGCCGACTTGACAATCTCCGCCGACGACATCCAGAGCGCGATCGAGGAGTACGTAAGTTCGTTCACTTCCGACACCTCTCGCGAGGAGGTCGGCACTGTCGTCGATGCCGGTGACGGTATCGCCCACGTCGAGGGATTGCCGTCGGCGATGACCCAGGAACTGCTCGAATTCGAGGGCGGTGTGCTGGGGGTGGCGCTCAACCTGGACGAGCACGACATCGGCGCGGTCATCCTGGGTGACTTCGAGCAGATCGAAGAGGGCCAGCAGGTCAAGCGGACCGGCGACGTGCTGTCGGTGCCGGTCGGGGACGGCTTCCTGGGCCGCGTGGTGAACCCGCTCGGGCAGCCGATCGACGGCGGCGGCGACATCGACACCGACGACCGGCGGGCTCTGGAGTTGCAGGCGCCCTCGGTGGTGCAGCGGCAGGGCGTGAAGGAGCCGTTGCAGACCGGGATCAAGGCCATCGACGCGATGACTCCCATCGGCCGCGGACAGCGTCAGTTGATCATCGGCGACCGCAAGACGGGCAAGACCGCGGTGTGTGTCGACACGATCCTCAACCAGCGCAAGAACTGGGAGACCGACGACGAGAAGCTCCAGGTTCGCTGCGTCTACGTGGCGATCGGGCAGAAGGGCACCACGATCGCCGCGGTCCGCCAAGCGCTGGAAGAGGGCGGCGCGATGGACTACACCACCATCGTCGCGGCTCCTGCCTCGGAGTCGGCCGGCTTCAAATGGCTTGCGCCGTACACGGGTTCGGCGATCGCGCAGCACTGGATGTACCAGGGCAAGCACGTACTGATCGTGTTCGACGACCTGACCAAGCACGCCGACGCCTACCGGGCCATCTCGCTGCTGCTACGCCGCCCGCCCGGCCGTGAGGCGTTCCCGGGTGACGTGTTCTACCTGCATTCGCGGCTGCTGGAACGTTGCGCGAAGCTGTCCGACGATCTCGGTGGTGGGTCGCTGACCGCTCTGCCGGTGATCGAGACCAAGGCCAACGACATCTCGGCGTACATCCCGACCAACGTCATCTCGATCACCGACGGCCAGTGCTTCCTGGAGTCCGACCTGTTCAACCAGGGTGTCCGTCCGGCCATCAACGTGGGTAGCTCGGTGTCCCGAGTCGGTGGTGCGGCTCAGATCAAGGCGATGAAAGAGGTGGCCGGCTCGCTGCGGCTGGACCTTTCGCAGTACCGCGAACTGGAGTCCTTCGCCGCCTTCGCCTCCGACCTCGACGACACGTCGAAGAAGCAGCTGGCCCGGGGTGAGCGCCTGGTGGAGCTGCTCAAGCAACCGCAGTACGAGCCGATGCCCGTTGAGCAGCAAGTGGTTTCGATCTTCCTGGGCACTGGCGGTCAGATCGACTCGGTGCCGGTACAGGACGTGAAGCGGTTCGAAGCCGAGTTGCTGGACCACATGCGCGCGTCGGAAGAGTCGTTCCTGGAAGGCATCCGCTCGAGCGGCAAGTTCGGTGACGACGAGGAAGAAAAGCTCACCGCGATCATCAAGAAGTTCAAGAAGGGCTTCGCGGCCAGCGATGGCGAATCGGTGGTGCCTGACGAACATGTCGAGGCGATGGACGAGGACGACGTAGAGAAGGAGTCGGTCAAGGTCCGGAAGGAAAAGCCGAAGGAAGAGAAGAAGGATTCCAAGGACTCGTCCGGCAAGGCGACCAAGAAGGAATCGGTGGACTCCAAGAAAAACAAGAAGTAACGGACCATGGCTGCCACACTTCGCGAACTCCGCGGCCGGATCCGCTCGGCGGGTTCGATCAAGAAGATCACCAAGGCCCAGGAACTGATTGCCACGTCGCGCATCGGCAAGGCGCAGTCCCGGCTGCAGGCCGCCCGGCCATACGCCTTCCAGATCACCTCCACGCTTCTCACGTTGTCCGCCGAAGCCGCCCTCGACCACCCGCTACTGGTGGAGCGGGAGAACCCGAAAAAGGCTGGCGTGCTGGTGTTGTCGTCCGACCGTGGCCTGTGCGGCGCCTACAACTCCAGCATCTTCCGTCGCTCGGAAGAACTGTTCTCGCTCCTGCGCGAGGAAGGTAAGCAGCCGGTTCTCTTCACTGTCGGCCGCAAAGCGCAGAACTACTACTCGTTCCGGAACTGGGACATTCAACAGTCCTGGTCGGGTTTCTCCGAGCAGCCCCAGTACGAGAACGCCGCTGAGATCGGCGACACGCTGGTCGACGCCTTCATGAAGGGCACCGGCGAGGAATACGACGATTCCGGCATCGAGGTCGACAGTGATGTGCAGGGCGTCGACGAATTGCACATCGTCTATTCGGAATTCAAGTCGATGATGTCGCAATCGGCTGCCGCGCACCGGATCGCGCCGCTGGTCGTCGAATACGTCGGAGACGATGACGACGACGAACCGCACACCCTGTATTCCTTCGAGCCGGACGCCACCACGCTGTTCGACGCACTGTTGCCGCGGTACCTGACCACTCGGGTGTATGCGGCGCTGCTGGAATCGGCGGCCTCCGAACTGGCTTCGCGCCAGCGTGCGATGAAGTCGGCCACCGACAACGCCGACGACCTCATCAAGGACCTGACGCTGCAGGCGAACCGTGAGCGGCAGGCCCAGATCACCCAAGAGATCAGCGAAATCGTCGGTGGCGCCAACGCGCTCGCCGACGCCGCCAAGTAAGCACCACGAGGAAGCGATAGACATATGGCAGCTACATCAGACACGACAGAGAAGTCCGGCAAGAAGTCGAACGGCTCCGACACCAACGGTCGCGTGGTCCGTATCACCGGACCCGTTGTCGACGTCGAGTTTCCGCGTGGTTCCGTACCGGAGCTGTTCAACGCGTTGCACGCCGACATCACCTACGAGTCGATGAAGAAGACCTTGACTCTCGAGGTGGCTCAGCACCTCGGTGACAACCTGGTCCGTGCCATCTCGATGCAGCCCACCGACGGACTGGTGCGCGGCGTCGACGTCACCGACACCGGCAAGTCGATCTCGGTCCCGGTAGGTGAGGAAGTCAAGGGCCACGTCTTCAACGCGCTGGGCACGTGCCTGGACGAGGAGGGGTACGGAGAAGACTTCGACCACTGGTCGATCCACCGCAAGCCGCCGAGTTTCGAAGACCTGGAGCCTCGCACCGAGATGCTCGAGACCGGTCTGAAAGTTGTGGACCTGCTCACGCCGTACGTGCGTGGTGGCAAGATCGCACTGTTCGGCGGTGCCGGCGTGGGCAAGACCGTGCTGATCCAGGAGATGATCAACCGTATCGCCCGAAACTTCGGTGGTACTTCGGTTTTCGCCGGTGTGGGCGAGCGCACCCGTGAGGGCAACGACCTCTGGGTCGAGCTCAAGGAAGCCGACGTGCTCAAGGACACCGCGCTGGTGTTCGGTCAGATGGACGAGCCGCCCGGCACCCGTATGCGGGTGGCGTTGTCGGCGCTGACCATGGCGGAGTGGTTCCGCGACGAAGCCGGCCAGGACGTGCTGCTGTTCATCGACAACATCTTCCGGTTCACCCAGGCCGGTTCGGAGGTCTCCACGCTGCTCGGCCGGATGCCGTCCGCGGTGGGTTACCAGCCGACGCTGGCGGACGAGATGGGTGAGCTGCAGGAGCGCATCACCTCCACGCGAGGCAAGTCGATTACGTCCATGCAGGCTGTCTACGTGCCCGCCGACGACTACACCGACCCCGCGCCGGCCACCACCTTCGCGCACCTGGACGCCACCACCGAGCTGTCGCGGTCGGTGTTCTCCAAGGGCATCTTCCCCGCGGTGGACCCGCTGGCCTCGAGTTCGACCATTCTGGACCCCAGCGTCGTCGGCGACGAGCACTACCGCGTGGCGCAGGAGGTCATCCGAATCCTGCAGCGCTACAAGGACCTTCAGGACATCATCGCCATCCTCGGTGTCGACGAACTGTCCGAGGAGGACAAGCAGCTGGTCAACCGCGCGCGGCGCATCGAGCGGTTCCTGTCGCAGAACATGATGGCCGCCGAGCAATTCACCGGCCAGCCCGGTTCGACGGTGCCGGTCAAGGAGACCATCGAGGCCTTCGACAAGCTGACCAAGGGCGATTTCGACCACGTGCCCGAGCAGGCCTTCTTCCTGATCGGTGGACTCGACGACCTGGCCAAGAAGGCCGAGACCTTCGACGTCAAGCTGTGAGGCGTGCAAGTCCTGACTCGAAAGATATGGAAGGTGGTGTGGCATGGCTGAATTGAACGTGCAGATCGTCGCGGTCGACCGTGAGATCTGGTCGGGGGAAGCGACGTTTCTGTTCACCCGCACCACCGTCGGGGAGATCGGCATCCTGCCGCACCACATCCCGCTGGTCGCGCAGCTGGTCGACGACGCCATGGTCCGGGTGGAACGGGAAGGCGAAGACGACCTGCGGATCGCAGTGGACGGCGGCTTCTTGACGGTGACCGAGGACGGCGTCAGTGTCCTCGCGGAATCGGCCGAGTTCGAGAAGGACATCGACGAGAGTTCGGCCAGGCAGGATTCCGAATCAGACGATCCCGCAACCGCCGCCCGGGGCCGCGCCAGATTGCGCGCCATCGGCGCGATCGACTGATCCGTAGGATGAGCGCGCCCATGGTCGGCATGGTCGTGCTCGTTGTCCTGCTGGGTGCGGCCGTTCTGGCCCTGAGTTTCCGGCTGTGGAAACTGCGCCAGGGAGGAATGGCGGCCATCATGCGCGACATCCCCGCGGTGGGTGGTCATGGCTGGCGGCACGGGGTGATCCGTTATCGCGGTGGCGAAGCCGCGTTCTATCGACTGTCCAGTCTGCGGTTGTGGCCGGATCGCCGGCTGAGCAGGCGCGGAGTGGAGGTCGTGGGCAGGCGTGCGCCCCGCGGCGACGAATTCGACATCATGAGCGACGAGATCGTGGTGCTGGAACTGCGCGACACCACCCAGGAGCGTCGGCTGGGATATGAAATCGCCTTGGACAGAGGCGCTTTGACGGCTTTTCAGTCATGGTTGGAGTCTCGGCCGTCACCCCGCGCCCGTCGCCGCAGCGTCTAGCCCCCGAGCAGGGGGTCACCTTACCCTCGCGAGCAGACGCAAAAGCCCCCGAAAATGCCCATTTTCAGGGGCTTTTGCGTCTGCTCGCGGCACTACCGCCGTCTGCTCGCGGCACTACCGCCGCCCGGCTGCCAGAGCACGTCACCGTCGGGATTGGCCACCCGCGACAGAATGAACAGCAAGTCCGAGAGCCGGTTCAGGTACTTCGCCGGCAGCACGCTCACCCCGTCCGGATGCGCCTCGACCGCGGCCCACGCCGAACGCTCGGCGCGACGGGCGACCGTCCGCGCGACGTGCAGCAGTGCCGACAGCGGCGAACCACCCGGCAGGACAAACGAATTCAGCGCCGGCAGATCCTCGTTGTAGGCGTCGCACCAACCTTCCAGCCGGTCGATATAGGGCTGGGTGATACGCAGCGGCGGATACTTCGGGTTGTCCACCACCGGAGTCGACAGGTCCGCGCCCGCGTCGAACAGGTCGTTCTGAATCTGCTTGAGCACACCTGCGAGTTGCTCATCGGGTGCGCCCAACGCCACCGCGACGCCGATCGCAGCGTTGGCCTCGTCGCAGTCCGCGTAGGCGACCAGGCGTGCGTCGGTCTTGTGGACCCGTGAGAAATCGCTCAATCCCGTCGTGCCGTCGTCGCCGGTGCGGGTATAAATGCGGGTCAGATGGACTGCCATAGGCAAAACCGTACCGGGCCGACTGACATGGACGGTGTCGCTCACTAGACTTACCCGGGTGGCGGAGCGATTCGTGGTGACTGGTGGCAGCCGGTTGTCCGGCGAAGTCGCCGTCGGAGGCGCCAAGAACAGTGTGCTCAAGCTGATGGCCGCGACCCTGCTGGCCGAGGGCACCAGCACCATCACCAACTGCCCTGACATCCTCGACGTGCCGTTGATGGCCGAGGTACTGCGTGGTCTCGGCGCCACCGTCGAGCTCGACGGGGACGTCGCCCGGATCACCTCACCCGACGAGCCCAAGTACGACGCCGACTTCGCCGCCGTACGCCAGTTCCGCGCTTCGGTCTGTGTGCTCGGGCCCCTGGTCGGACGCTGCAAACAGGCCAGAGTCGCGCTGCCCGGCGGTGACGCGATCGGATCGCGGCCGCTGGACATGCACCAGGCGGGTCTGCGGCAGCTCGGCGCCACCTGCAACATCGAGCACGGGTGTGTGGTTGCTCACGCAGATACGTTGCGCGGGGCGGAGATTCAGCTGGAATTCCCGTCGGTGGGCGCCACCGAGAACATCCTGATGGCAGCGGTCATGGCCGAGGGCGTCACCACCATCCACAACGCCGCACGCGAACCCGACGTCGTCGACCTGTGCACCATGCTCAACCAGATGGGTGCCCAGATCGAGGGAGCCGGCTCACCGACCATGACCATCACCGGCGTCCCGCGGCTGCATCCCACCGAGCATCGGGTCATCGGTGACCGCATCGTGGCGGCTACGTGGGGGATCGCCGCCGCCATGACCCGCGGCGACATCACCGTGACGGGAATAGATCCGGCGCATCTGCAGTTGGTGCTGCATAAGTTGCACGATGCGGGCGCCACGGTCACCCAGACCGATACCAGCTTCCGGATTGCGCAATACGAACGGCCCAAAGCGGTCAACGTCGCGACGTTGCCGTTTCCGGGGTTCCCAACTGACTTGCAGCCCATGGCGATTGCGCTTGCCTCGATCGCCGACGGCACCTCGATGATCACCGAGAACGTGTTCGAGGCACGGTTTCGATTCGTCGAGGAGATGATCCGGCTCGGGGCCGACGCGCGCACCGACGGGCACCACGCCGTGGTGCGCGGACTGCCGCAGTTGTCCAGTGCTCCGGTGTGGTGTTCGGACATCCGCGCAGGTGCCGGCCTGGTACTGGCAGGCCTTGTGGCAGACGGAGATACCGAGGTCCACGACGTGTTTCACATCGATCGCGGCTACCCGTTGTTCGTCGAGAACCTGGCGATTTTGGGAGCCGAGATCGAGCGGGTACAGTAGCCATCGTTCACGCCCCACAGGCGCGATCACCTCCCAGAAGATGATCGAAACCAGGGCTTGACTCTCTAGCCGGATCTGTATTAAGCTGGCAGGGTTGCCCCGAAGCGGGCGAAACAAGCAGTAAAAAGTGTTGTTTGAGAACTCAATAGTGTGTTTGGTGTTTTTGTTTGTTGTTGTTTTTTGACTACATTCGGCGCCCCCCGTGTGTCGGTGTAGTCGTTTTTTCAGATGCCAGTTCATGGCGTCTTTTTGTTAGGTCAGATTTTCTCTGATTGTGAATTCACCTCGGTATCGAGGGGTTTTTGTTTGGAGAGTTTGATCCTGGCTCAGGACGAACGCTGGCGGCGTGCTTAACACATGCAAGTCGAACGGAAAGGCCCTTCGGGGTACTCGAGTGGCGAACGGGTGAGTAACACGTGGGTGATCTGCCCTGCACATCGGGATAAGCCTGGGAAACTGGGTCTAATACCGGATAGGACCACGGGATGCATGTCCTGTGGTGGAAAGCTTTTGCGGTGTGGGATGGGCCCGCGGCCTATCAGCTTGTTGGTGGGGTGACGGCCTACCAAGGCGACGACGGGTAGCCGGCCTGAGAGGGTGTCCGGCCACACTGGGACTGAGATACGGCCCAGACTCCTACGGGAGGCAGCAGTGGGGAATATTGCACAATGGGCGCAAGCCTGATGCAGCGACGCCGCGTGGGGGATGACGGCCTTCGGGTTGTAAACCTCTTTCACCATCGACGAAGGTCCGGGTTTTCTCGGATTGACGGTAGGTGGAGAAGAAGCACCGGCCAACTACGTGCCAGCAGCCGCGGTAATACGTAGGGTGCGAGCGTTGTCCGGAATTACTGGGCGTAAAGAGCTCGTAGGTGGTTTGTCGCGTTGTTCGTGAAATCTCACGGCTTAACTGTGAGCGTGCGAGCGATACGGGCAGACTTGAGTACTGCAGGGGAGACTGGAATTCCTGGTGTAGCGGTGGAATGCGCAGATATCAGGAGGAACACCGGTGGCGAAGGCGGGTCTCTGGGCAGTAACTGACGCTGAGGAGCGAAAGCGTGGGGAGCGAACAGGATTAGATACCCTGGTAGTCCACGCCGTAAACGGTGGGTACTAGGTGTGGGTTTCCTTCCTTGGGATCCGTGCCGTAGCTAACGCATTAAGTACCCCGCCTGGGGAGTACGGCCGCAAGGCTAAAACTCAAAGGAATTGACGGGGGCCCGCACAAGCGGCGGAGCATGTGGATTAATTCGATGCAACGCGAAGAACCTTACCTGGGTTTGACATGCACAGGACGCCGGCAGAGATGTCGGTTCCCTTGTGGCCTGTGTGCAGGTGGTGCATGGCTGTCGTCAGCTCGTGTCGTGAGATGTTGGGTTAAGTCCCGCAACGAGCGCAACCCTTGTCTCATGTTGCCAGCGGGTAATGCCGGGGACTCGTGAGAGACTGCCGGGGTCAACTCGGAGGAAGGTGGGGATGACGTCAAGTCATCATGCCCCTTATGTCCAGGGCTTCACACATGCTACAATGGCCGGTACAAAGGGCTGCGATGCCGCGAGGTTAAGCGAATCCTTTTAAAGCCGGTCTCAGTTCGGATCGGGGTCTGCAACTCGACCCCGTGAAGTCGGAGTCGCTAGTAATCGCAGATCAGCAACGCTGCGGTGAATACGTTCCCGGGCCTTGTACACACCGCCCGTCACGTCATGAAAGTCGGTAACACCCGAAGCCAGTGGCCTAACCCCTTGGGAGGGAGCTGTCGAAGGTGGGATCGGCGATTGGGACGAAGTCGTAACAAGGTAGCCGTACCGGAAGGTGCGGCTGGATCACCTCCTTTCTAAGGAGCACCACGAAAAGCACTCCAATTGGTGGGGTGCGAGCCGTGAGGGGTTCTCGTCTGTAGTGGACGAGGGCCGGGTGCACGACAACAAGCAAGCCAGACACACTATTGGGTCCTGAGGCAACACTTGAGTGTTTCAGGTGTTGTCCCACCATCTTGGTGGTGGGGTGTGGTGTTTGAGAACTGGATAGTGGTTGCGAGCATCAAATGATCGCGTCGCCGTTCGCGGTGGCGTGTTTCTTTTGTGCAATTTTATTCTTTGGTTTTTGTAGTGTTTGTAAGTGTCTAAGGGCGCATGGTGGATGCCTTGGCATCGAGAGCCGATGAAGGACGTGGGAGGCTGCGATATGCCTCGGGGAGCTGTCAACCGAGCGTTGATCCGAGGATTTCCGAATGGGGAAACCCAGCACGAGTGATGTCGTGTTACCCGTATCTGAATATATAGGGTGCGGGAGGGAACGCGGGGAAGTGAAACATCTCAGTACCCGTAGGAACAGAAAACAATTGTGATTCCGCTAGTAGTGGCGAGCGAACGCGGAACATGGCTAAACCGCATGCATGTGATACCGGGTAGGGGTTGTGTGTGCGGGGTTGTGGGAATGATCTTCTCAGCTCTACCTGGCTGAGAGGCAGTCAGAAAGTGTCGTGATTAGCGGAAGTGGCCTGGGATGGTCCGCCGCAGACGGTGAGAGCCCGGTACGCGAAAATCCGACACCTGCCTTGATCAATCTCCCGAGTAGCAGCGAGCCCGTGGAATTTGCTGTGAATCTGCCGGGACCACCCGGTAAGCCTAAATACTTCTCGATGACCGATAGCGGATTAGTACCGTGAGGGAATGGTGAAAAGTACCCCGGGAGGGGAGTGAAAGAGTACCTGAAACCGTGCGCCTACAATCCGTCAGAGCCTCCTTGTGGGGTGATGGCGTGCCTTTTGAAGAATGAGCCTGCGAGTCAGGGACATGTCGCGAGGTTAACCCGTGTGGGGTAGCCGCAGCGAAAGCGAGTCTGAATAGGGCGCATCCCCTTTGGGGTGTAGTGGCATGTTCTGGACCCGAAGCGGAGTGATCTACCCATGGCCAGGGTGAAGCGCGGGTAAGACCGCGTGGAGGCCCGAACCCACTTAGGTTGAAGACTGAGGGGATGAGCTGTGGGTAGGGGTGAAAGGCCAATCAAACTCCGTGATAGCTGGTTCTCCCCGAAATGCATTTAGGTGCAGCGTTGCGTGGTTCACCACGGAGGTAGAGCTACTGGATGGCCGATGGGCCCTACTAGGTTACTGACGTCAGCCAAACTCCGAATGCCGTGGTGTCAAGCGTGGCAGTGAGACGGCGGGGGATAAGCTCCGTACGTCGAAAGGGAAACAGCCCAGATCGCCGGCTAAGGCCCCAAAGCGTGTGCTAAGTGGAAAAGGATGTGCAGTCGCAGAGACAACCAGGAGGTTGGCTTAGAAGCAGCCACCCTTGAAAGAGTGCGTAATAGCTCACTGGTCAAGTGATTGTGCGCCGATAATGTAGCGGGGCTCAAGCACACCGCCGAAGCCGCGGCACATCTACTTTTGTAGGTGTGGGTAGGGGAGCGTCCCTCATTCAGCGAAGCCGTCGGGTAACCGCCGGTGGAGGGTGGGGGAGTGAGAATGCAGGCATGAGTAGCGAATAGGCAAGTGAGAACCTTGCCCGCCGAAAGACCAAGGGTTCCTGGGCCAGGCCAGTCCGCCCAGGGTGAGTCGGGACCTAAGGCGAGGCCGACAGGCGTAGTCGATGGACAACGGGTTGATATTCCCGTACCCGTGTGTGCGCGCCCGTGATGAATCAATTGTGCTAACCACCCAAATGGTCGCTGATCAATCCCTTCGGGGTGCGACGGTGACCGGCTGCGTGGGACCCCGGTTGGTAGTAGTCAAGCGAAGGGGTGACGCAGGAAGGTAGCCGTACCAGTCAGTGGTAATACTGGGGCAAGCCCGTAGGGAGAGCGATAGGCAAATCCGTCGCTCACTAATCCTGAGAGGTGACGCATAGCCGATTGAGGCGAATTCGGTGATCCTCAGCTGCCAAGAAAAGCCTCTAGCGAGTTCACACACGGCCCGTACCCCAAACCAACACAGGTGGTCAGGTAGAGAATACCAAGGCGTACGAGATAACTATGGTTAAGGAACTCGGCAAAATGCCCCCGTAACTTCGGGAGAAGGGGGACCGGCATGCCGTGAACACCTTTTCGGTGGGAGCGGAAACCGGTCGCAGAAACCAGTGAGAAGCGACTGTTTACTAAAAACACAGGTCCGTGCGAAGTCGCAAGACGATGTATACGGACTGACGCCTGCCCGGTGCTGGAAGGTTAAGAGGACCCGTTAACTCGCAAGGGTGAAGCGGAGAATTTAAGCCCCAGTAAACGGCGGTGGTAACTATAACCATCCTAAGGTAGCGAAATTCCTTGTCGGGTAAGTTCCGACCTGCACGAATGGCGTAACGACTTCTCAACTGTCTCAACCATAGACTCGGCGAAATTGCACTACGAGTAAAGATGCTCGTTACGCGCGGCAGGACGAAAAGACCCCGGGACCTTCACTATAGCTTGGTATTGTTGTTCGGTACGGTTTGTGTAGGATAGGTGGGAGACTGTGAAACTCGGACGCTAGTTCGAGTGGAGTCGTTGTTGAAATACCACTCTGATCGTATTGGACACCTAACGTCGAACCGTATATCCGGTTCACGGACAGTGCCTGGTGGGTAGTTTAACTGGGGCGGTTGCCTCCTAAAATGTAACGGAGGCGCCCAAAGGTTCCCTCAACCTGGACGGCAATCAGGTGTTGAGTGTAAATGCACAAGGGAGCTTGACTGCGAGACCTACAAGTCAAGCAGGGACGAAAGTCGGGATTAGTGATCCGGCACCTCTGAGTGGAAGGGGTGTCGCTCAACGGATAAAAGGTACCCCGGGGATAACAGGCTGATCTTCCCCAAGAGTCCATATCGACGGGATGGTTTGGCACCTCGATGTCGGCTCGTCGCATCCTGGGGCTGGAGCAGGTCCCAAGGGTTGGGCTGTTCGCCCATTAAAGCGGCACGCGAGCTGGGTTTAGAACGTCGTGAGACAGTTCGGTCTCTATCCGCCGCGCGCGTCAGAAACTTGAGGAAACCTGTCCCTAGTACGAGAGGACCGGGACGGACGAACCTCTAGTGCACCAGTTGTCCCACCAGGGGCACCGCTGGATAGCTACGTTCGGACAGGATAACCGCTGAAAGCATCTAAGCGGGAAACCTTCTCCAAGATCAGGTTTCTCACCCTCTAGGAGGGATAAGGCCCCCCGCAGACCACGGGATTGATAGGCCAGACCTGGAAGCTCAGTAATGGGTGCAGGGAACTGGCACTAACCGGCCGAAAACTTACCAACACAACCAATCGCAACCACTATCCGTCTCTCGGCATTCGTGTCGAGGACACCACACCCCCCATCAACACAACTTGATTGCACAAAATAAATAGAGTTACGGCGGCCACAGCGACAGGGAAACGCCCGGTCCCATCCCGAACCCGGAAGCTAAGCCTGTCAGCGCCGATGGTACTGCCCTTTTCGGGTGGAAGAGTAGGACACCGCCGAACACACAAAAACACCCCCATTTATTTGGGGGTGTTTTTGTTATTGCGCGACCAGCCGCAAAAGCCCCTCATTTCGCTAAGAAATGGGGGCCTTTTGCTGGGGGCACCCCCCGCTTGCGGGGGTGCGTCGCGCCATGTCAGAAGAGGGTTGCGTGGGCGCGGCGCCGTTCCAAGGCGAGCAGCGTCTGCTTGCGGTCCAACCCACCGCCATACCCGGTCAACTTGCCGCCGGCACCGATCACCCGATGACACGGGACGATGATGGCAATCGGGTTGTGGCCGTTGGCCAGTCCTACCGCGCGCGCGGCGCCGGGGGCCCCGATCTGTTGGGCTATCTCTCCGTAGGAGCGGGTCTGGCCGTAGGGGATGGTCAGCAGGGCCTGCCACACCCGCTGCTGAAATGCCGTGCCGCCCATGTCCAATTCGACGTCGAAGTCGAGCAGTTCGCCGCCGAAATAAGCATCGAGTTGGGCTGCCACTTCGGCGAACGCGGTGTCGTCCGGAATCCAATCGGCCCGACTCGGTTCGTAGGTCTGGTCCACCATGCGCAGATTCGTCAGAGTCCCGTCCCGCCCGGCCAGCGTCAACGGTCCGATCGGGCTGTCGATGGTGCGGTAGACAGTCATGCGATCCCCTTCTGAGTTGTAGGCGGCCACTGGTTGACCGGATGTTCCAGGGTGGTCCAAAGATGTTGAGTCGCATAGGAACGCCACGGCCGCCAGCGTGCGCTGCGCTCGGTCAGCGTTCGTGTGGGTGCCGGCAGACCGAGTTTCTCGGCGGCCAGTCTGACGCCGAGGTCGCTGGCCGGGAAGGCGTCGGGGTCTCCCAGCCCACGCATCGCGATCACCTCCGCGGTCCAGGGCCCGATGCCCGGCAGGTCCAGCAACTGGCGCCGCGCCCGGGTCCAATCGCACCCGGGATCGAGGTTCACCTTCCCCTCGGCGATGCCGTCGACCAGAGCGCTCACCGTTCGGCGACGGGCCGCGGGGACGGCCAGATGGACCGGATCGATCTCCGCGAGCTGTTCGACGGACGGGAAGGTGTGGGTCAACGCGCCCGCGCTGTCGTGCACGGGCTGACCGTACGCGGCGACCAGCCGGGCCGCGTGCGTCCGTGCGGCCTTGGTCGAAACCTGTTGTCCGAGAACGGTACGCACGGCCAGTTCGGCCTCATCGACGGTGCGGGGAATGCGCTGCCCGGGCGCCTTGGCCACCACCGGCGCCAGGTCCGGGTCCGCGCTGAGCGCCTCCACGACCGCTTCGGGATCGGCGTCCAGATCCAGCAGACGACGGCACCGCGCCGTGGCCGTGGCCAGGTCGCGGAAGTCGTCGAGCACCAGCACGCAGTGCACGTGATCGGGTGCGGGCGTCAGCGTCACCACGCCGTTGCCCGCGGAGAGCCGTAACGTGCGCCGGTAGGCGCCGTCCCGTACCTCTTCGCATCCCGGAACCGCGGTGGCGGCCAGGTGTCCGAACACCCCTTCGTAGGCGAATGGCGTGCGTACCGGCAGGCGCAACGACACCGCGTTCAAAGACCTGCCGGCACAACCGAATCGCGCGTTGGCGCGCTTGCGCAACACCGTCGGTGTGCTGTCGGCGACGAGGCGCACGGTGTCGTTGAACTGGCGGATGCTGGAAAAACCGGCGCCGAACGCGACGTCGCCGAACGGCAGATCTGTCGTCTCGATGAGCACCCGAGCGGTCTGCATCCGCTGCGCTCGGGCCAGTGCGAGCGGACCGGCGCCGACCTCGCTCTGCAACAACCGTTCGACCTGCCGGGTGGTGTACCCGAGGCGCGCCGCCAACCCGGTGACACCCTCGCGGTCGACCGTGCCGTCGGCGATGAGCCGCATCGCTCGGGCGACGACGTCACCGCGCACGTTCCACTCTGGAGAACCCGGCGACGCGTCCGGACGGCAGCGCTTACAGGCGCGGAATCCCTCGCGTTGGGCCGCGGCGGCCGTCGGCAGGAAACGCACATTCCGTTCATACGGTGGCCGAACCGGACAGCTGGGCCGGCAATAGATCCGGGTGGTCAGCACAGCCGTCACGAACCAGCCGTCGAACCGCGCGTCCTTGGCCTGGACAGCTCGGTAGCAGCGTTCGAAATCCTCGTGCACTCTTCGACAATTACACTAAGTCGCCGGCGAGACTAGCGGAAAAGCGACATCACTGTGGAGTGATCTGCAGACGCCATCATCCACCGCCGCAACCGCCGCCACAGCCACCGCCGCCGCAGCCGCCACCGCCGCCGCAGCCACCGCTGCATCCGCCTCCGCAACCGCTATCGCCGTCAGAGCGCATGCCCTTCCGGTGCGGGTCTTGGTCCTTACCGGCCGTCCAGATGTCGCCGTACTTGGCGGCGGCAGCCCGCACGGCGAGCACGTGAAAAACGACGAACGGGAGCGCCAGGATCGCGAGATTGCCCAGCGCGTTCCCCGTGGGACTCATGCGGCGAAGGCTACCCGGTCGAGCTACTTCTTGATTTCGGCCGGATCGACGGGCGAGGCCAGCCGGGTGCGTTCGTCGTGGCCCCGCAGTTTCACGTGCCTGCCCAACGACCAGCGAGCCTGCTCCTCTTCGCTGGCGCCTTCGACCGTCTGCGCCGAAGCGAGCAACCGGCCGGGTTTGGATTTCGCCAGTTCGCACAATCGCGCGGCCTCGTTGACCGGTTCACCGATCACGGTGTATTCGAAGCGCTCCTTGGCGCCCACGTTGCCGGCGACCACCTGGCCGGCCGCCACCGCGATGCCGGCCTTGCACTCCGGCATTTCACCGGCCAACCGGTCGGCGATGCATCGGGCCGCGGCCAGCGCTTCGTCCTCGGGCGAGTCGAGATGGTTCGGGGCTCCGAAAATCGCCAGCGACGCATCGCCCTCGAATTTGTTGACCAGGCCGTGATGAGCATCGACCTCTTCGACGACGATCGTGAAGAAGCGGTTGAGCAGCTGCACGACCTCCGAAGGCGGGCGTTTCGTCACCAACTGCGTCGAGGCGACGATGTCGATGAAGACAACGGCGACGTGGCGTTCCTCGCCGCCCAGCTTGGGCCGATCCCGTTCGGCGGCCAGGGCGACCTCGCGACCGACGTGACGGCCGAAGAGGTCGCGCACGCGCTCCCGCTCGCGTAATCCGTCGACCATCGCGTTGAATCCGCGCTGCAGCTCGCCGAGTTCGGTGCCGTCGAAGACCACCAGATCGCCCCGAAGGTTGCCTTGTTCGACGCGCTTGAGGGCCGCGCGTACCACGCGCACCGGGGTCGCAGTCAGCCAGGCCAGAATCCACATCAACGCAAAACCGAAGATGAGCGTGGCGCTGGAGACGATCAGGACCGCGACGGCGAATTGGGTCTCGGTCATATTCCGCAACGCAATCTGGAAGATCGCGATCAGGGCGATGCCGATCACCGGGACGCCCGACCCGAGCATCCACACCATCATCGTGCGACCCATGATGCCCGGCGCCAGTCGGCGGGGCGGTGGCCCCGCTTCCAGCGCCTGCGCGGCCACCGGGCGCAGCGCGAACTCGGCGAGGAGATAGCTGCCCGTAGCGACAAGCACCCCGCAGAACGTCACGGCGAAGAGGAAGCGCGGAATGAAGTTGGTGTTGGCCATGCCGTAGACGGTGGTGAGTAACGCCGCACCGACGCCCCACAAGATCAGGTCGACGACGGCTACGTGCCAGGGCGCCTGGAACGTATTGCGTTCGTCCTCTCGGGTCGGCGTGCGTTCTTCGATCGCCCAGCGCAGCGAGATGACGGTGCGACGAGTAATCCAATACATTCCCGCTGCCAGAGCCAGGACGATATACGCGGGGGCAACTCCGGCCGTAATCCACAACACGTGCTCGCTGAACACGCTGGGATTGGGGATGGCCACGGTCACCAGCAGCACGGCGACGCCGATCCCGATCAGGTTGGCGCCCCCGACCATCACGGTCATGATCACCTGGATGCGTACCCGCCGACTGTGCGGGTTCTCCGAAACGCGTCCGAGCAGCCAGGAACCGAACGCAGGAGTATCCGGCCGACCACTTTGACGGGTCACCTTTTCCAGGACCCGGCCCAAGCGGCGCGCGATTCTCTCGGCAAGTGACTTCTTGGGCGACATCGTGGCGTCAGCCTAGTTCGTCGCACGCTCTAAGGTGTGTCGGGTGCGTCTCGTCATCGCTCAATGCACCGTCGACTACGTCGGCCGCCTCACCGCCCATCTGCCTTCCGCGCGTCGCCTGCTGCTGTTCAAGGCGGACGGCTCGGTGAGCGTGCACGCCGACGACCGCGCCTACAAGCCGCTGAACTGGATGAGCCCGCCGTGCTGGCTGAGCGAAGAGCCGGGGCAGGTGTGGGTGGTGCAGAACAAGACCGGAGAACAGCTGCGCATCACCATCGAGGAGATCGAGCACGACTCCAGCCACGAGCTGGGCGTCGACCCGGGATTGGTCAAGGACGGAGTGGAAGCTCACCTGCAGGCCTTGCTGGCCGAGCACGTTCAGCTGCTCGGTGAGGGGTACACGTTGGTGCGCCGCGAATACATGACCGCGATCGGGCCGGTCGACCTGTTGTGTCGGGACGAAAAGGGACGTTCAGTGGCGGTGGAGATCAAGCGGCGCGGCGAAATCGACGGGGTCGAGCAGCTGACGCGCTATCTCGAATTGCTCAACCGCGACACCGTACTGGCGCCGGTACAGGGCGTCTTCGCGGCGCAGCAGATCAAGCCCCAGGCCCGTACCCTGGCCATCGATCGTGGGATCCGTTGTCTGACACTGGATTACGACAAGATGCGGGGGATGGACAGCGACGAGTACCGGCTGTTCTGATGCCGCGGCGCCGCAAACCCCGGCCCATGTCGCCGCTGCCGTTGCCGCGCCGGCTCGAAACCGGACCCGACGGCCACGAGTACGAAGTGCGGTCCGTCGCCGCCGCCCGCGCGGTCAAGACCTATCGCTGCCCGGGGTGTGATCACGAAATCCGTTCCGGGACAGCGCATGTGGTGGTGTGGCCGACCGGGTCACCGATCGCGGTGGAGGACCGCAGACACTGGCACACGCCGTGC
Source organism: Mycobacterium sp. NGS22 (assembly GCF_059813095.1). Lineage (NCBI taxonomy): Bacteria > Bacillati > Actinomycetota > Actinomycetes > Mycobacteriales > Mycobacteriaceae > Mycobacterium > Mycobacterium sp. NGS22. The sequence continues at coordinate 149,505 of NZ_JCALDY010000001.1, read as the reverse complement.
TGGGCCAATCGGGCCAACCGCGGGCCGACCCGCAAATGGTATTAAGCGGTCAGCGCGAAGCCGGCTCGACCAACTCGATGAGCACGCCGCCCGCGTCCTTGGGGTGGATGAAGTTGATCCGGGAGTTTGCCGTGCCGCGTCGGGGCGCTTCGTAGACCAGCCGCACGCCCTGGGACCGCAGCTGCTCGCACATGGCGTCGAGATCCCTGATCCGGCAGGCCAGCTGCTGGATGCCGGGGCCGCGCTTGTCGATGAACTTGGCGATCACCGAGGTCTCGTCCAGCGGTGCCATCAACTGGATCTGCGCGCTGGTGCCGGGCACGGCCAGCATGGCCTCCCGAATGCCCTGGTCGTCGTTGATTTCTTCGTGCACCAGGATCATGCCGAGGTGGTCGTTGTACCACTCGATCGCGGCGTCGAGGTCGGCGACTGCAATGCCGACGTGATCAAGTCCGGTTACCAGCGAGGTGGCCAGACTGCGACGGGCGTCAACTTGATCGGTGGTCATTACATAACGGTAACCTCGTGGGGAAGAATCCGCTTCTCCGGGTTGGCACGATCGGCCGTTCGGTATGCGTTTAGGAGGTTTGATGACCACGTCGGTGATCGTTGCTGGAGCACGCACCCCGATCGGCAAGTTGATGGGTTCGTTGAAGGATTTCAGCGCCAGCGATCTGGGGGCCATCGCGATCAAAGCGGCCCTGGAAAAGGCCGGGGTTTCGCCGTCGGCGGTTGAGTACGTGATCATGGGCCAGGTGCTGACAGCCGGGGCCGGACAGATGCCCGCACGCCAGGCCGCTGTCGCCGCCGGCATCGGGTGGGACGTGCCTTCGCTGACCATCAACAAGATGTGTCTGTCCGGGATCGATGCCATCGCGCTGGCTGACCAGCTGATCCGGGCGGGGGAGTTCGACGTCGTGGTCGCTGGAGGTCAGGAATCCATGACCAAGGCGCCCCACCTGTTGGTCGACAGCCGGTCCGGCTACAAGTACGGCAATGTCACCGTGCTGGACCACATGGCTTACGACGGACTGCACGACGTGTTCACCGATCAACCGATGGGCGCGCTGACCGAGCAGCGCAACGACGTCGACCAGTTCACCCGCCAGGAGCAGGACGAATACGCCGCCCGGTCACACCAGCGGGCGGCCGCGGCCTGGAAGGACGGGATATTCGCCGACGAGGTCGTCCCGGTCCAGATCCCGCAGCGCAAGGGAGATCCGCTGCAGTTCAGCGAGGACGAGGGCATCCGCGCCAACACCACCGCCGACTCGTTGGCCGGCCTCAAGCCGGCGTTCCGCAAGGACGGCACCATCACCGCCGGATCCGCCTCGCAGATCTCCGACGGCGCCGCCGCGGTGGTGGTGATGAACAAGGAGAAGGCCCAGGAGTTGGGTCTGACCTGGCTGGCCGAGATCGGCGCCCACGGCGTGGTGGCCGGACCGGACTCCACGCTGCAATCCCAGCCCGCCAATGCCATCAAGAAAGCGCTTGACCGCGAAGGGATTTCGGTCGACCAGCTGGACGTGGTGGAGATCAACGAGGCGTTCGCGGCCGTGTCGCTGGCCTCGACCAAGGAACTCGGCGTGGACCCTGAGATCGTCAACGTCAACGGCGGGGCGATCGCCGTCGGGCACCCGATCGGCATGTCCGGCGCTCGCATCACGCTGCACGTGGCGCTGGAATTGGCGCGGCGCGGATCGGGCTATGGCGTAGCGGCGTTGTGCGGCGCCGGCGGACAGGGCGACGCGCTCATCCTGCGTGCTCCGTGAGTTTGCTGGCGACGGCTCATTCAGCGACGGCCGCAGGCTTTGTGAGATTGGTCATATCGCTAAGTTACCGGTCGGTACGTGCGGTTTTCGGTGCCGCCGTGACCGGCTCACGACTGCGGCGGGCGGCGTGACAGACTTAACGGCGTGACACGTCCTCGACCCCCGATCGGGCCTGCGCTGGCCGGCGCGGTCGACCTGTCCGGTCTCAAACAGCGCGCTCAACAGAACGCGGCGAGCGCTTCGACAGGCCCGGCGGGAGGCGAGCCGGATGGGCCCGGCGCCGCGCAGATCATTCAGGTCACCGAGGCCAACTTCGAAGACGAAGTTATCAACCGTTCCGACGAGGTGCCCGTCGTCGTGCTGCTGTGGTCGCCGCGCAGCGAGGTCTGCGTCGAGTTGCTCGAGACGCTGGCCGGCCTGGCCGCGGAGGACAACGGCAAGTGGGCGCTGGCGGCCGCCAACGTGGACGCCTCGCCGGGGATGGCCCGGGTGTTCGGCGTCCAGGCCGTCCCGACGGTGGTGGCACTGGCCGCGGCGCAACCGATCTCCAGCTTTCAGGGTCCGCAGGAAGGCGATCAGCTACGGCGCTGGATCGACAAGCTGCTCGAAGCGACTGCCGGCAAGCTCCGGGGTGCGCCGGCGTCGGGAGAGTCGGCACCGGTCGACCCGGTGCTGGCCAAGGCGCGCGCGGATCTGGACGCGGGCGACTTCGCCGCGGCCAAGGAGTCCTACCAGGCGGTGCTGGAGGCGAATCCGGGCAGCGTCGAAGCCAAGGGCGCCATCCGCCAGATCGAGTTCCTCACCCGCGCCACCGCGCAGCGTCCGGACGCCGTCCTGGCCGCCGATGCCGCGTCGCAAGACATCGAAGCCGCTTTCGCCGCCGCTGACGTGCAGCTCCTCAACCAGGACGTCAGTGGAGCGTTCGCCCGGCTGATTGCGTTGGTGCGCAACACATCCGGAGACGAGCGCACCAAAGTTCGCACCCGGCTGATCGAACTGTTCGAGTTGTTCGACCCGGCTGACCCGGAGGTGATCGCCGGACGGCGCAACCTGGCCAACGCACTGTACTGAGGTCTTTTCCCAGCGCGAGCAGACGCAGAATCGCGTTATAGCGCTCGCCTGAGTGCGATTCTGCGTCTGCTCGCGGGGTCAGCGTTGCTCGGGTTCCAGCCAGAGCGCTGACATGGGCGGCAGCACCATCACCGCTGACGCGGGCCGCCCGTGCCAGGGATCGTCGGTGGCGTCGACCCCGCCGAGGTTGCCGATCCCCGAGCCGTTGTAGACCGTTGCGTCGGTGTTGAGCACCTCCCGCCAGCGTCCCGCCAGGGGCAGGCCGAGACGGTAGTTGCTGTGCTCGGCGCCGGCGAAGTTGAACACGCACGCCATGACCGAGCCGTCGCTGCCGTAGCGCAGGAAGCTCAACACGTTGTTGGCCGAGTCATTGGCGTCGATCCAGGAGTAGCCCTCGGGTGTGGTGTCCTGGCTCCACAGCGCCGGATGGCTGATGTAGATCGCGTTGATGTCGCGGACCAGCCGTAACGCTCCGTTGGAGAAGCCCTGCTCGTCGAGCTGCCACCAGTCCAGGCCGCGTTCCTCCGACCACTCGGCGCGCTGCCCGAACTCCTGGCCCATGAACAGCAACTGCTTGCCGGGGTGGGCCCACTGGTAGGCGAGCAGGCTGCGCAGGCCGGCCGCTTTGGCGTGATTGTCGCCGGGCATCCGGCCCCACAGCGTCCCCTTGCCGTGCACCACCTCGTCGTGACTCAGGGGTAGCACGTAGTTCTCGCTGAACGCATACAGCAACGAGAACGTCATCTCGTGGTGGTGGTAGTTGCGGTAGATCGGGTCACGGCTCAGGTAGTCGAGCGTGTCGTGCATCCAGCCCATGTTCCACTTCATCGAAAACCCAAGGCCACCAAGGTTGGTCGGCCGGGTCACGCCCGGCCACGACGTTGACTCCTCGGCGATGGTGACAATCCCCGGGGCCGCCTTGTGGGCGGTGGCGTTCATCTCCTGCAGGAATTGCACCGCCTCCAGATTTTCCCGCCCGCCGTAGATATTCGGCGTCCAACCACCTTCCGGGCGTGAGTAGTCCAGGTAGAGCATCGATGCCACCGCGTCCACCCGCAGCCCGTCGATATGGAACTCGTGCAGCCAATACAACGCGTTGGCGACCAGGAAGTTTCGCACCTCGGGCCTCCCGAAGTCGAAAACGTAAGTCCCCCAGTCCAACTGCTCGCCGCGCTTGGGATCGGAATGTTCGTAGAGTGGGGTCCCGTCGAAGCGGCCCAGCGCCCATGCGTCCTTGGGGAAATGGGCAGGAACCCAGTCCACGATGACGCCGATACCGGCCTGGTGCAAGGCGTCGACGACCGCGCGGAACTCGTCGGGCGTGCCGAAGCGCGAGGAGGGCGCGTAGTACGACGTGACCTGGTAGCCCCACGAGCCGCCGAACGGATGCTCGGCGACGGGCAACAGTTCGACATGGGTGAAGCCCTGCTCCGCAACATATTCGGTCAACTCGTGAGCAAGCTGACGATAACTGAGTCCGGGCCGCCAGGAGCCCAGATGGACTTCCAGGGTGCTCATCGGCTCGAATACCGGGTTGCGCTGCGCGCGCCGCGCAAGCCAGTCCTCGTCACTCCAGCTGTACTGACTGACCGTGACGCGGGATGCGGTCTGCGGCGGCACCTCGGTACCGAAGGCGAACGGGTCGGCGCGATCGACGACGGCGTCGTCGGCGCCGTGCACCCGGAACTTGTAGAGACCGTCGACGGGGAAGTCCGGCCAGAACAGCTCCCAGACACCGGAGGAGCCCAGCACCCGCATCGGGGCGTCGTAACCGGTCCACCCGTTGAACTCGCCGATCAGGTTGACGCCCTTGGCATTCGGGGCCCATACCGCGAACGATACGCCCGTCACGACGCCGTCGGGTGTGGTGAACGAACGGGGATGGGCGCCGAGCACCTCCCACAACCGTTCGTGGCGGCCTTCGGCGAACAGGTGCAGATCGACTTCGCCCAGCGTCGGAAGGAATCGGTAGGCGTCGGCCACGACGTGCGTACCGGAGCCGTCGTAGGCGACCTCGAGCCGGTAGTCGACCAGGTCGACGAAGGGCAGTGCGACAGCGAACAGTCCGGAGTCGATGTGCTGCAACGGGAATCGCTGCTCGCCGACGAGCGCGACGACGCTGGTCGCGTGCGGGCGAAGGGTCCGGATCACCGTGTGGTCACCGTATTCGTGGGCGCCGAGAATGCTGTGCGGGTTGTGGTGCACGCCGGCGACCAGGCGTCCCAACTCGTCGGGGTCGGGTGCCAGATGTGTCGTGGCGAGATCAGTCCGATTCATTACCTCTCACTTCCTGCGCAGCAGCGTGATTCGGGATTCTTCGGGAATGGCGGGCATGTTGACGATGTGCGCCACTGCCCGGCCCGGATCGAGGCGAACGTAATTGGCTTGGCCCCATTGGTATTCCTCGCCGGTGATCTCGTCGCGGACCCAGAATCGGTCATAGGGCTCCATACCCAGTGCCTCCATGTCCAACCACAGCGTCGATTCCTCGGCCACGAAAGCATTCAGGGTGACGACCACCAGGACGCAGTCGCCGGTGGCCGGGTCGAACTTGCTGTAGGCCAGCAGGGCGTCGTTGTCCAGATGATGGAAGTGGATGGTGCGCATCTGCTGCAGTGCGGGATGCAGGCGCCGAATCTCGTTGAGCCGGGCGATGAACGGCTCCAACGAATTCCCGGCCGCCAGCGCGCCGGCGAAGTCGCGGGGACGTAGTTCGTACTTCTCCGAATCCAGATATTCCTCGCTGCCCTCGCGCACCGCGCGGTGCTCGAACAGCTCGTATCCCGAGTACACCCCCCAGGCCGGACTCATGGTCGCTGCCAGCGCCGCCCGGATGGCGAACATTCCCGGGCCGTTGTGCTGCAGGATCGCATGCAGGATGTCGGGGGTGTTGACGAAGAGGTTCGGGGTGCGGAAGTCGGCGAGTCGGGCGATGTCGTTGCCGAACTCGGTGAGCTCCCATTTGGCGGTGCGCCACGTGAAATAGCTGTAGGACTGGGTGAATCCGAGTTTGGCCAGACCGTACTGACGGGCCGGGGGAGTGAAGGCCTCGGACAGGAACAACACGTCGGGGTCGACGGATTTGACCTGGCCGATCAGCCACGCCCAGAAGTTCGGTGGCTTGGTGTGCGGGTTGTCGACGCGAAAGAACTTGACACCGTGGTCGATCCAGTGCCGCACGACGCGCAGGACTTCGTCGTAGAGACCGGCCGGGTCGTTGTCGAAGTTGATCGGATAGATGTCCTGGTACTTCTTGGGCGGGTTCTCCGCGTAGGCGATGGTGCCGTCTGGCAATTCGGTGAACCAGTTGCGGTGATCGCGCGCCCACGGGTGATCCGGGGCGCATTGCAGCGCCAGATCCAGGGCCACTTCCAAGCCCAGATCGCGTGCGGTGGCGACGAAGTCGTCGAAATCATCGATGGTGCCCAGCTGCGGGTGCACCGCGTCGTGGCCGCCTTCGTCACTGCCGATCGCCCAGGGTGAGCCGACATCGCCGGGGGCGGCGGTGGGATTGTTGTTGCGCCCCTTGCGGTGCACCTTGCCGATCGGATGGATCGGCGGCAGGTAGACGACGTCGAATCCCATCTCGGCGATCCGGGGCAACGCGGCCGCCGCAGTGGCGAAGGTGCCGTGTACCGGTTTGCCGTCGGCGTCCCACCCACCGGTCGAACGCGGAAACATCTCGTACCACGAGCCAAAGTGAGCAAGCGGCCGATCCACCCAGACGTCGAACTGCTCACCGCGGGTGACCAACTCCCGCAACGGGAACTCGTCCAGCAGATCGGCGATCTCCGGTGTCAGCGCCAACGCGGTTCGGGTCACCGGATCGCCCGGCGTCCGCAGCGCCGTAACGGCTTCCAACAGCGGTCCGCGCTGCTGGCGCGGCACACCCGTCGCGGCGCGTTCCAACAGCGCGGCCCCGACCAACAGGTCGTTGGACAGTTCCTTTTCGCCTTGGCCCGCATCGAGTTTCGCGACCAACCCGTGACGCCAGGTATGAATCGGATCACCCCAGCCGTCCACGCGAAACGTCCACAGACCTACCCGGTCCGGAGCGAATTGACCATGGAACACATACGGTTCCAAGCCCAGTGACATCGGCAGGTGTAGCGGTTTGACACGATCTTCCGGCGGCGCTCCCGCCGGCTTCACATCGGTGTCCGGGGCCTGCACCGCCTTGATCCGGCGGACCTCGGTCACCTGCGGATAGCGAGTTCCGAGGTAGCGCACCACCAGGGTGGCCGCCACCGCCTCGTGACCTTCCCGCCATACCGCGGCGCGGACCGGGATTACCTCCCCGACGACCGCTTTGGCGGGATACGTACCGCATGAGACGACGGGCTGGACGTCATCGATCTCGACACGACCGGGCACCAATCACTCCGTTCCGATTCGCCCGGTTCCTCCCCGGTCCGTGTGAGCGGACCGCATCGTCACCGGACGGTTCCGATTTGTCCGGCTCCTCCGCGGCCCGGCCCTGGGCCGCATCATCGCCGGAGTGTTCTGCGAGTACTCACCCCGGGCGAACGCACAGGTCGTTGTCGGGGTGTCATCTGTGGGTCGGTCCGTTCGCCTCTTTGCGCCCCATACCCACCCTAGTGGCCGACTACACCGAAGGTGTCCAAGCCGACTGCCCGACAGATCCCGAAGGAATCCTGCACGCTGCGAAAACCTCAGTAAGGTTGAAATGCGTGAAAGCACTCCGCCGCTTTACCGTCCGTGCCCACCTTCCCGACCGCCTCGCGGCGCTCGACCAGCTGTCGACCAACCTGCGCTGGTCCTGGGAGAAGCCCACGCAGGACCTGTTCGCCACCATCGACCCCGAGTTGTGGTCCCGATGTGGCCAGGACCCGGTCGCGGTGCTCGGCGCGGTCAAGCCGTCGCGCCTGGACGAACTGGCGCTCGACGAAAACTTTCTGCGCCGGCTCGACGAGCTCGCAGCCGATTTGGACGACTACCTGACCCGACCGCAGTGGTACCAGCAGCAGGATGCGGCTCAACTGCCCACCGGCATCGCGTACTTCTCGATGGAGTTCGGGGTGGCCGAGGTCTTGCCCAATTACTCCGGCGGCCTGGGGATACTCGCCGGCGACCATCTGAAGTCGGCTTCTGACTTGGGGCTGCCTCTGATCGCGGTGGGCCTCTACTACCGCTCCGGATATTTCCGCCAGTCCCTGACCGCAGACGGCTGGCAGCAGGAGACCTATCCCTCGCTGGACCCGCAGGGGCTGCCGCTGCGGCTGCTGACCGACGCAGCCGGGGATCCGGTGCTGGTCGAGCTGGCGCTGCCGGACTCCGCGCAGCTGCGGGCCCGGATCTGGGTGGCGCAGGTCGGTCGGGTGCCGCTGCTGCTGCTGGACTCCGACGTCCCGGAGAACGAGCACGAATTGCGCGGTGTCACCGACCGTTTGTACGGCGGCGACCAGGAACACCGCATGGTGCAGGAACTGCTGGCCGGCATCGGCGGCGTACGGGCCATTCGCGCATTCACCGCTATCGAGGGGCTGCCGGCGCCCGAGGTGTTCCACATGAACGAGGGCCACGCGGGATTCCTCGGCGTCGAACGGATCCGCGAGTTCATCACGGACTCGGGTTTGGACTACGACACCGCGCTGACGGTGGTGCGGGCCAGCACCGTCTTCACCACCCACACCCCCGTGCCGGCGGGTATCGACCGGTTCCCGGTCGAGTTGGTGCGACGCTATTTCGACGACGAGCGTGACGGCGTCCCAACGCTGTTGCCCGGCGTGCCGACCGCGCGTGTGCTGGCGCTGGGCGCCGAAGACGACCCCACCAAGTTCAACATGGCGCACATGGGATTGCGGCTCGCACAGCGCGCCAACGGTGTCTCGCTGCTGCACGGCCAGGTGAGTCGGGCGATGTTCAACGAGCTGTGGCCAGGATTCGACCCAGGCGAAGTGCCGATCGGCTCGATCACCAACGGTGTGCACGCGCGCACCTGGGCGGCGCCGCAGTGGCTGCAGCTGGGTCGCGAACTGGCAGGCTCGGATTCGTTCCGCGAACCGGCGGTATGGCTGCGGTTGCAGCAGGTCGACGCCGGACATCTGTGGTCGATCCGTTCCCAGTTGCGGGCCCTGCTGGTCGAGGACGTCCGGGCCCGGCTGCGTGAATCATGGCGGGAACGCGGCGCGTCAGAAGCCGAATTGAGTTGGATCGCAACGGCATTCGATCCCAGCGTGCTCACCATGGGGTTCGCCAGGCGGGTCCCGACCTACAAGCGGCTGACCCTGATGCTGCGCGACCCGGATCGGCTGGAGCGGTTGTTGCTCGATCCGGAACGGCCGATCCAGTTGATCGTCGCCGGTAAGTCGCATCCCGCCGACGACGGCGGCAAGGCACTGATCCAGCAGGTGGTGCGGTTCGCCGATCGGCCGGAGGTGCGGCACCGCATCGCCTTCCTGCCCAACTACGACATGTCGATGGCCCGGTTGCTGTACTGGGGCTGTGACGTCTGGCTGAACAATCCGCTGCGACCGTTGGAGGCCTGTGGCACGTCCGGAATGAAGAGTGCGCTGAACGGTGGGCTGAATCTGTCGATCCGCGACGGATGGTGGGACGAGTGGTACGACGGCGAAAACGGTTGGGAGATACCGTCGGCCGACGGAGTGGCCGACGAGCACCGCCGCGACGACCTGGAGGCCACGGCGCTGTACAACCTGCTCGAGCAGGCGGTGACGCCGAAGTTCTACGAACGCGACGAGCACGGGACGCCGCCGCGTTGGATCGAGATGGTGCGGCACACGTTGCAGACGCTCGGACCGAAAGTGCTGGCTTCGCGGATGGTCACCGATTACGTCGAGCAGTACTACACGCCGGCGGCGCAGTCGCTGCGCAAGACCGTGGCCGCTCCGGAAGGTGGCGAGGTGTTCGATGTGGCACGCGAACTGGCCGCGTACCGTCGTCGCGCCGAAGCCGCCTGGCCCGAGATCGACATCACCGACGTCGACAGCACCGGGCTGCCGGACACCCCCCTGCTCGGGTCGAAGCTGACCCTGACCGCCACCGTGCAACTGGCCGGCCTCTCACCCGACGAAGTGGCCGTGCAAGCGGTGGTGGGCAGGGTCGACGCGGCCGACGAGCTACAGGATCCGCTCGTGCTGGGGATGACCTACGCCGGCAGCGCCGAAGGCGGCAACCAGGTGTTCTCGACGACGACGCCGCTACCGCTGGCCGGGGCGCTGGGGTACACCGTGCGGGTGCTGCCGCGGCACCCGATGCTGGCCGACAGCAGCGAACTCGGTCTCGTCACGCTCGCCTAATGCCGGCGAGCAGTCCCCCGCAAGCGGGAGGTGCCCCCAGCAAAAGCCCCTATTTCGTGCCGAAATCGGGTGCTTTTGCGTCTGCTCGCGCGGGGGAGTTACCCACCAACCGGGTGAGGGCCGCGCGGACCTGGGCGGCGTTCGTCGTCGGCCAGAACGGGGGCAGCGAGGCGCGCAGGTATTCGCCGTAGCGGGCGGTGGCCATCCGCGAGTCCAGTACCGCGACCACGCCGCGGTCTTCGACGCGACGCAGCAGCCGTCCCGACCCCTGCGCCAGCAACAGCGCCGCGTGGCTGGCGGCGACGGCCATGAAACCGTTTCCACCGCGGGCGGCCACGGCGCGCTGGCGGGCGCTGAGCAGCGGGTCGTCCGGCCGCGGGAACGGGATCCGGTCGATCAGCACCAATGACAGCGACGGTCCTGGCACGTCGACGCCCTGCCAAAGCGACAGGGTGCCGAACAACGAGGTCGCCGGGTCGTCGCTGAATTGCTCGACCAGGGCCGACGTGCTGTCGTCGCCCTGGCACAGCACCGGGGTGGTCAGCCGCTCGCGCATCGCCTCGGCGGTCGCGCGGGCCGCACGCATCGATGAGAACAGTCCCAGGGTGCGTCCGCCGGCGGCGGTGATGAGTTCGGCGATCTCGGTGAGTTGCTCGGCCGAGCCGGTGGAATCGCGACCCGGCGGCGGGAGATGCGCGGCGATGTAGAGAATCCCGGCCTTGGCGTGCTGGAACGGCGATCCGACGTCCAAACCGCGCCAGGACTCGTCCCCGCTCAGACCCCACGCGGTCGCCATCGCGTCGAACGCCCCGCCTACCGTCAGCGTCGCCGACGTCAACACCGTCGTCGAGCGGCTGAACACGTGCTCGGCCAGCAGCCCGGCCACCGACAGCGGGGCCACCCGCAACACCGCGCGCGGTGTGCCGCGGTTTTCCTCGTGGTCGAGCCAGACGATGTCGGTGCGATCGGGGATGGCGGGTCCGAACGAAGACAGCATCCGCGCGGCGGTGTCGGAGATCTCGATCAGCGCGGCGGCCGCTTCCGCGCGCGCGGCGGCCGCCCGGGCGTCGCTGGTGCCGTCGATCGCCGAACGGGCCGCGGCGGCTGCGTCGCGCAGCGCGGTCAGGTAGGTGGCAAGTTCGTCGTCGAGATAGTCGATGCGGCCGGGCTGAGCGTCGTGGATCGCCGAGGAGAAGGTCGCCGACGCGGCTTCCAGACGCTGCACCAATTCGGGGTCCACCAACCGGGCGATGCGCCGCGCGGCCACGCCCAGCGTCGCCGACGTCAACTCCGCGGTGGCCACCGACGTGACCCGGTCGACCAACTCGTGCGCCTCGTCCACGACCAGCAAGTCGTGCTCGGGCAGCACGGCCGAGTCCGCCACGGCGTCGATGGCCAGTAGCGCGTGATTGGTGACGACGACATCGGCTTTGCCTGCCCGGCCCCGGGCGCGTTCGGAGAAGCACTCGGTGCCGAACGGGCAGCGGGCCACCCCGATGCACTCTCGCGCCGAGACGCTGACCTGCGACCAGGACCGGTCCGGCACACCGGGTTTCAGGTCGTCGCGGTCGCCGGATTCGGTGGTCGTCGCCCATTCGGTGAGGCGTTGCACGTCACGGCCCAGCGCGCTGATCGTCATCGGGTTGAACAGTTCCTCTTGCGGGACGTCCGACTCGTCGCCTTGACCGCCGTGAATCTTGTTCAGACACAAGTAATTTCGACGGCCCTTCAGTAGCGCGAAGGTCGGCCGTCGCGGCAGCGCGTCGTCCAGAGAGTCGGCCAGCCGGGGTAGGTCGCGCTCGACGAGTTGGCGCTGCAACGCAATCGTCGCCGTCGACACCACCACGGGCACGTCGTCGCTGACCGCACGCAGGATCGAGGGAACCAGGTACGCCAACGACTTACCGGTGCCGGTGCCGGCCTGCACCACCAGGTGCTCGCCGGTCTCAAAAGCCTGCGCGATCGCGGCGGCCATCTGCTGCTGACCGCGACGTTCGCTGCCGCCGAGCGCGGCCACCGCGGTGGCCAGCAGCGCAGTGACCGACTCCGACACTGCTCAGGCCGAGACGATCTGCGTCGGGATCGCGGGTTCGCCGGCCGACAGGCTCAGGCCCTCCCACGGCAGGCTCCGCAATCCCGCCGCCACCCGCTGGCGCGCCGCCGACAGATCGCCGTCGTAGACCACCTCACCGCCGCGCACCAGCGGCGTCGTCAGTACCCGGTGCGGCTCCTCGACTCGGGGCGGGCGCCCGGCCGGATGCACGATCTCTTCGGTGATGGTGCCGGTCGGCCGGGACACCCGCAGCGCCGCTTTGCGGCCACCGTGTGATTGCTTCTGGCTGCTGCGTTTCTGCACCGGAATGCCGTCCACCTCGACGAGTTTGTAAACCATGCCGGCGGTCGGGGCGCCCGAACCGGTCACCAACGAGGTACCGACGCCGTAGCGGTCCACCGGCGCGGCCGCCAGAGCGGCGATGGAGAATTCGTCGAGATCGCCGGTCAGGACGATGCGGGTCTGCGTTGCACCCAGTTGGTCGAGTTGGGCGCGGACCTGATGCGACAGCGCGGCAAGATCACCGGAATCGATGCGCACCGCCCCGAGGCCCGGGCCGGCGGCAGCCACGGCGTTGGCCACTCCCGTCGTCACGTCATAGGTGTCGACCAGCAACGTGGTGTCCACGCCCAGGGCATCGACCTGTGCGCGGAACGCGGCGAGCTCGTCGGGACCACTGTCCCAGGTGTGCACCATGGTGAACGCGTGCGCGGCGGTACCCACCGCGGGCACGCCGTAGAGCCGCTGGGCCTCGAGGTTGGAAGTGCCGGCGCAACCGGCGAGGTAGGCGGCGCGCGCTGCCGCCACGGCGGCGCGTTCGTGGGTACGGCGGGTGCCCATCTCGATCACCGGGCGATCGCCGGCGGCACTGACCATCCGGGCCGCGGCCGACGCAATCGCCGTGTCGTGATTGAAGATCGACAGCGCCAGGGTTTCCAGCAGCACGCACTCGGCGAAGCTGCCGTGCACCGACAACACCGGGGAGTTCGGAAAGTACAGTTCGCCCTCGGCGTAGCCGTCGATGTCACCGCCGAACCGGAAATCCCGCAGATAGGCGATCGTGTCGGAATCCAAGAACTGGGCCAGCAGCTCGCACGCGGCATCGTCGAACCTGAACTGCGACAAGGCTTCCAGCAGCCGGCCGGTTCCGGCGACCACCCCGTAGCGGCGCCCCGGCGGGAGACGCCGGGCGAACAGGTCCCAACTGGTCCGTCGCCGGGCGGTGCCGTCGCGCAGAGACGCGGCCAACATGGTCAGTTCGTACTTGTCGGTCAGCAGCCCAGCCGATGCCGCTTCAGTCACGGGCGTTCACCTCGCTAACGGTATCGGCTGACCACTCGACGCGCGCTCGGTATTCTTGGCCCCATGGTTGTAGCGATAGCGCCGGCCAAGCCGGGCAGCACGGGGCAACGCGAATCCGCTCCGGTCGAGGCTACGACGAGCCCCTGGGTGACCATCGTCTGGGACGACCCCGTCAATTTGATGACGTACGTGACGTATGTATTCCAGAAGTTGTTCGGCTACAGCGAGCCGCACGCCACCAAGCTGATGCTGCAGGTGCACAACGAAGGCAAGGCGGTGGTGTCCTCGGGCAGCCGCGAGTCCATGGAAGTCGACGTGTCCAAGCTGCATGCCGCCGGTTTGTGGGCGACCATGCAGCAGGACCGCTGAGATCCGAGCTCTCCGGTATTCATCGTGCGCAAATGGAAGCGCGTGGAGACGCGCAACGGTCCCCGTTTCAGGTCGTCCCTCGCCCCGCATGACGCGGCCCTGCTGCAGAATCTGGTCGGCGCGATGATCGGCTTGCTCGACGAGCGCCAGTCGACCTCGCCGTCCGACGAACTCGAGGAGATCACCGGGATCAAGACGGGGCATTCCCAGCGTCCCGGGGACCCCACGCTGGGGCGGCTGCTCCCCGATTTCTATCGAAGCGACGACGCGGATCCGCTGACCCTGGAAGGGTCCGAGGCGCTCAACTCGGCGCTGAGGAGTCTGCACGAGCCCGACATCATCGACGCCAAACGTAGTGCCGCCCAACAGTTGTTGGATACGGTGCCGGCCAACGGCGGTCGCCTGGAGCTCACCGAAGAGAGCGCCAACGCATGGGTCTCGGCTGTCAACGACCTGCGGTTGACCCTCGGGGTCATGCTCGAGATCGGTCCGCAGGGCCCCGAACGGCTGCCGGCCGACCATCCGCTGGCGGCGCATTTCGATGTCTACCAATGGCTGACGGTCTTGCAGGAGTACCTGGTCCTGGTGCTGATGGGGTCCAGATGACCTTGTTGGCCGCGCAATGAACTCCATCACCGATGTCGGTGGCATCCGCGTCGGACACCACCACCGGCTGGACCCCGATGCCTCGCTGGGTGCCGGGTGGGCGTGCGGCACGACGGTGGTGTTGCCGCCGCCGGGCACCGTCGGAGCCGTCGATTGCCGGGGCGGTGCGCCGGGGACGCGGGAGACCGATCTGCTCGACCCGATCAACAGCGTGCGCTACGTGGACGCGGTGCTGTTGACCGGTGGCAGCGCCTACGGGCTGGCCGCCGCCGACGGCGTGATGCGCTGGCTGGAGGAACAGCAGCGTGGCGTCGCCATGGAGGGCGGCGTCGTGCCGATCGTGCCGGGCGCGGTGATCTTCGACCTGCCGGTGGGCGGTTGGGGGTGCCGACCGACAGCCGAATTCGGTTATGCCGCATGCGAAGCCGCCTCGGACGAGGTGCCGGTCGGGACGGTCGGTGCCGGGGTGGGCGCACGGGCGGGCGTGCTCAAAGGCGGCGTGGGAACCGCGTCGCTCACCTTGCCGTCCGGTGTGACGGTCGGTGCGCTGGTGGTGGTCAACGCCGCCGGCGACGCCGTCGACCCGAGCACCGGTCTGCCCTGGATGGCCGAGCTGATCGGCGAGTTCGGTCTGACGCCCCCGCCGCCCGCAGAGATCGACGCGCTGGCGCAGCTGCCGTCGCCGTTGAGCGACCTGAACACGACGATCGCCGTCGTCGCAACCGACGCGGCACTGAGCCCGGCCGCGTGCCGGCGGATGGCGATCGCGGCGCACGACGGCCTGGCACGCGCCCTGCGTCCGGCGCATACCCCACTGGACGGCGACACGGTCTTCGCGCTGGCCACCGGCGCCATCGAGGTGCCGCCGTCGGCCAATACCCCCGCCGCGATGTCTCCGGAGACCGGGCTACTCACCGCGGTGGGTGCCGCGGCGGCCGACTGCCTGGCGCGTGCGGTGCTCAGCGGGGTGCTCGCCGCCCGGTCGGTGGCCGGAATACCGGCTTACCGTGACGTGGTGCCCGGGGCGTTCGGGAAGTGATCGGTGTCGGCAGAATCCCGATCGGCGACCGCCCCGGTAGCCTGGTTGATGCCGAAAACGCTCCGGAAGGGCAGCCATGGGCTTGAGGTCACGCACACCTGCGACGCAGGAGAAAAAGCCCCGATGGGTGGTCGGGGGAGCCACAATCCTCACCTTCGTCGCGTTGCTCTGGCTCATCGAGCTCTGGGACAGCCTGAGCAATCATCGCCTCGACTCCAACGGCATCCGGCCGCTCGAGGCTGACGGGTTGCGAGGCATCCTCGTCGCGCCCCTACTCCATTCGAACTGGGATCACCTGATCGCCAACACCATTCCGGCGCTGGTGCTCGGTTTCCTGATGACGCTGGCGGGCCTGTCGCGGTTCATCTTCGCCACGGCCATCATCTGGATCCTCGGTGGCTTCGGCACGTGGCTGATCGGCAATGTGGGCGCGCACTGCCCGTATGTCGGTGTGCGGTGCGAGACCAACCACATCGGCGCGTCGGGCCTCATCTTCGGCTGGCTGGCGTTCCTGATCCTGTTCGGGTTCTTCACGCGCAAGGTGTGGGAGATCGTCGTCGGCATCATCGTGATGTTCATCTACGGCGGCGTCCTGCTCGGCGTGCTGCCCGGCACCCCCGGCGTCTCGTGGCAGGGACACCTGTGCGGCGCCATCGCCGGGGTGGTCGCGGCGTACCTGTTGTCGTCTCCGGAGCGCAGAGCCCGCGAGCGCAAGCGAACGCCGCACGTCAAGCCATGAGTTCACCGCTGTCACCCGTCGGGATCTTCGACTCCGGCGTGGGCGGACTGACCGTCGCCCGCGCGATCATCGACCAATTGCCCGACGAGGACATCGTCTACGTCGGTGACACCGGCAACGGTCCCTACGGGCCGCTGGCCATCCCCGAGATCCGCGCGCACGCGCTGGCCATCGGGGACGACTTGGTCAGCCGCGGCGTCAAGGTTCTGGTCATCGCCTGCAACTCCGCGTCGGCGGCATGCCTGCGCGACGCGCGGGAACGCTACGACGTGCCCGTCGTCGAAGTGATCCTTCCCGCGGTGCGGCGCGCGGTCGCCGCAACCCGCAACGGCCGCATCGGGGTGATCGGCACCCGGGCAACCATCGCGTCGCACGCCTATCAGGATGCGTTCGCCGCGGCCCGCGACACCGAGATCACCGCGGTGGCCTGCCCGCGGTTCGTCGACTTCGTCGAGCGCGGGGTCACCAGCGGACGTCAGGTACTCGGCCTTGCCGAGGGTTATCTGGAACCGCTGCAGCGCGCCGGGGTCGACACGCTAGTACTCGGGTGCACGCACTACCCGTTGCTGTCGGGACTGATCCAATTGGTGATGGGGGAGGACGTCACGCTGGTCTCCAGCGCCGAGGAGACCGCCAAACAGGTGCTTCGCGTGCTCACCGAAACCGACCTGCTGCACCCGCACGACGGGTCGTCCGCAACCCGGGTGTTCGAAGCCACCGGTGACCCGGAGTCCTTCACCAGACTGGCGGCGCGGTTTCTGGGTCCGGCTGTCACAGGTGTCGAGCCCGTCCGTCACACCCACGTCCATTAGCTGTGCAGGCGACTCCGACCTTTGAATGCGGCGATGTTTTCCCCATCGTGGTAGTGGGCATGGCACAGTGGTGTCCGTGCGATTAACCGTGCTCGGATGCTCCGGTAGCGTCGTGGGTCCGGATTCGCCCGCGTCGGGCTATCTACTTCGGGCTCCGGATACCCCACCGCTGGTCATCGACTTCGGCGGAGGTGTACTCGGCGCCCTGCAGCGCCACGCCGATCCCAGCTCAGTGCACGTGTTGTTGTCGCATCTGCATGCCGACCACTGCCTGGATCTGCCGGGCTTGTTCGTGTGGCGTCGCTACCATCCGACGTCACGTCCCGCCGGCAAAGCGCTGCTCTACGGGCCGAGCGACACCTGGTCGCGGCTGGGCGCGGCGTCCTCGCCGTACGGCGGCGAGATCGACGACTGCTCGGACATTTTCGATGTCCGCCACTGGGTCGACCGCGAATCGGTGACCATCGGCGCGCTCACGATCACACCTCGGCTGGTGGCGCACCCCACCGAGTCGTTCGGTCTGCGCTTCACCGATCCTTCCGGAGCATCGCTGGTGTACAGCGGTGACACCGGTGAATGCGACCAGCTCGTCGAACTGGCGCGCGGCGCCGACGTCTTCCTCTGCGAGGCGTCCTGGACGCACTCGCCCAAACACCCACCGGATCTGCATCTGTCCGGGACCGAGGCGGGCCGGGCGGCGGCGCGGGCCGGTGTCCGCGAGTTGCTGTTGACGGATATCCCGCCGTGGACGTCGCGCGAGGACGTGATCAGCGAAGCCAAGGCCGAGTTCGACGGGCCGGTGCATGCCGTGGTGCCCGGCGAGACGTTCGAAATCCGCCGGACCGGCTAGCGCGTCGACGCGACGGCTAGGGTGGGCGTCGTGTCCAAACGAGAAGACGGCCGCCTCGACGACGAGCTCCGCCCGGTTGTCATCACCAGGGGTTTCACCGAGAATCCTGCGGGCTCGGTGTTGATCGAATTCGGCCAGACCAAGGTCTTGTGCACGGCCAGCGTCACCGAGGGCGTGCCGCGGTGGCGCCGAGGATCCGGTCTGGGTTGGCTTACCGCCGAATACGCGATGCTGCCCTCGGCGACTCACACCCGCTCCGACCGCGAATCGGTCAAGGGACGGATCGGCGGCAGGACCCAGGAGATCAGTCGGCTGGTCGGTAGGTCACTGCGCGCGTGCATCGACCTGGCGGCGCTGGGCGAGAACACCATCGCCGTCGACTGCGACGTGTTGCAGGCCGACGGCGGCACCCGCACGGCGGCGATCACCGGCGCCTACGTGGCGTTGGCCGACGCGGTCACCTACCTGTCCGCGCACGGGAAGTTGTCCGACCCGAGGCCGCTGTCATGCGCGATCGCGGCGGTGAGCGTCGGGGTGGTCGACGGTCGGGTGCGCGTCGACCTGCCTTACGAAGAGGACTCACGGGCCGAAGTCGACATGAACGTGGTCGCCACCGACACTGGGACGTTGGTCGAGGTGCAAGGCACCGGCGAGGGTGCGACGTTCCCGCGCTCGACCCTGGACAAGCTGCTGGACATGGCGCTGGGCGCCTGCGACTCGCTGTTCGCCGCGCAGCGTGAGGCCCTGGCGCAGCCGTATCCCGGTGTGCTCCCCGAAGGGTCGTCGCAGCCGAAGGCGTTCGGAAGCTGAGCGGGTTGCTGGTCGCCAGCCGCAACCGCAAGAAGCTGGCCGAACTGCAACGGGTGCTGGACGGAGCCGGGCTGTCCGGGGTGACGCTGATGTCGCTGGACGACGTGCCGCCGTTCGACGAAGCACCCGAGACCGGTGCCACCTTCGAGGACAACGCGCTGGCCAAGGCCCGCGATGCGTTCGCCGCGACCGGCCTGCCCAGCGTCGCCGACGACTCCGGGTTGGAAGTCGCCGCGCTGAACGGGATGCCGGGGGTGCTGTCGGCGCGCTGGTCGGGCAAGCACGGCGACGACTCCGCCAACACCGCGTTGCTGCTGGCCCAGCTTCGTGACGTGCCCGACGGGCGGCGCGCAGCGGCCTTCGTCTCAGCCTGCGCGCTGGTCTCGGACGCCGACGAGGTGGTGGTGCGCGGGGAGTGGTCCGGGTCCATCGCCCGGGAGCCGCACGGCGACGGCGGGTTCGGCTACGACCCGGTGTTCGTCCCCGACGGTTCGGGCGGGCGCACCGCCGCGCAACTCAGTCCGGCTGAAAAGGACGCGGTATCGCACCGCGGCCGCGCGCTGGCTTTGCTGTTGCCCGCGTTGCGTAGGCTGCCGGGCTGAGCGCGCTCAGAGCGCGAACTGCGCTTTGATGTCGCGGGTCTGGCGTTGCTCGACGACGATCCCCAGGATCGGGATGGTGCCGGCGAGCAGCACGCCGACCGTCTTTCCGATCGGCCAACGGACCTTGATGGCGAGATTGAACGCCGCCAGCATGTAGACGAAGTACATCCAGCCGTGCACGACCTCGATCCAGCGGATCTCGCGATCGAACACCAGATGCGAGACGATCTCGCCGCACAGTGCGATCAGCCAGATGCCGGTGATCCACGCCATGATCCGGTACGCGGTCAGCGCGGTGCGGATCTTCTCGACGGGGAACACCGAGGTGCCGCGTTCTGTGTCGGGGTTGCTCATGCGGTTGTCCTGTTCTGTTTTTCGGCGTCGTTCTTGGCGAGTTCGGCCAGGTAGGCGTTGTATTCGCGCAACGCGGGATCGTCAGACGGTGGCGGTGGCGGCTTCGGGCGTTCGGGCAGCAGCCCGGGAGGTATCTCGTTAGCCGTGTGGCGCGGCTCCGGCGGCGTGTCCTCGTACCGGACGAAGTTGCGGTACGCATAGACCCAGAACCAGGCGAACAGCGGCCATTGCAGCGCGTAGCCGAGGTTCTGGTAGCCGCCCGACACCGACTGGAACCTGGTCCACTGCCACCAGCCCAGCGCCAGGCAGGCACAGGCCGCGAGGATCACCAGAGCGATCAGCGCGGGCCGGTGGCGGCGTCGTCGAGGAGCCTGGGTGGACACAACATGACGGTACCGCGCGGCGCCCCGCCGACGGCTCCGTCGGGTAGCCGGAGCGGTACCATCGGCAAGGCGCGCGGGCGTGATGAAATTGGCAGACATGCCGGCTTTAGGTGCCGGTGCTCGAGAGAGCGTGTGGGTTCGAGTCCCTCCGCCCGCACAGATCTTTGCTCCTGCATCGACTTCGAGGGAGGGCGATTTGTCCGTCGCACGACGTGAGCGTGCCGCTCTGGTGGAAACCATTCTCGCAGCCGGACCCGAAGCGCCCACCTTATGCGAAGGCTGGACCACCCGGGATCTGGCCGCGCACCTGGTGATTAGGGAGTACCGTCCGGACGCCGGACCCGGAATCCTGATTCCGTTCTTCGCCGGTCACACCGAACGACTGCAGAACAAGGTCGCTGCGGAGACCGACTGGGAAGACCTGGTGGACAAGGTCGCTTCCGGTCCGCCGCCCTACTCGCCGTTCAAGTTGCTCGATCCGGTGGCCAACGTCGGTGAGATGTTCATCCACCACGAGGACGTGCGCCGCGCCCGGCCGGGCTGGGAGCCCCGCGAACTCGATCCCGAGCTGGCGGCCAGGTTGCGGCGCAACCTGTCGCTGATGGGCCGGTTGACGTTGGCGAAGGTTCCCGGACGGGTCGCGCTGCGCACCACGGACGGCAAGACGGTGCTGATCGCCGGACGCGGGCCAGCGGTGACGGTGACCGGGCCGCCCGAGGAGTTGCTGCTGTTCGCGGTCGGCCGGGAAGCGCGGGTGGACTTCGACGGTGACGAGGCGGCGATCCGCGCCGTTCGCGAGGCGCCCAAGAGCCTGTAGCCGCCACCAGTTTGACCGGCGGTAAGGTAACCCTTAGTTTGTGGGGGTAACTTACTAGCTCGGAGCGTGGCATCAGATGAAAACCGTGTCCCGGGTGGTGAGTGAAACCGCCGCGGGAGAGGACCGTTGATGGCACGCGGATTTTCCGGCGTGATGATGAAGGGCTTCGGCGCGCGCGACCACATCGCGACCGTGCTCGAAACCTTCGAGATCGCACCGCATTTCGTGCGGATCCGGATGGAGTCACCGACGTTGTTCGGTGAGGTCGAGCCGGAGCCGGCCGCGTGGCTGCGGTTCTGGTTCCCCGACCCGAAGGGCTCCAAGACCGAATTCCAGCGCGGCTACACCCTTTCCGAAGCCGACGCGTCCACCGGCAGGTTCGCCGTCGACGTGGTGTTGCACGAGCCTGCCGGACCCGCCTCCACGTGGGCCCGAAGCGTGCAACCCGGGACGACGATCGCGGTCATGGCACTGATGGGCTCCTCGCGCTACGACAGCCCCGACGAACAACCGGCCGGCTATCTGCTGATCGGCGACTCGGCGTCGATCCCGGGCATGAACGGGATCATCGGAACCGTCCCGGACGACGTGCCGATCGAGATGTACCTCGAGCAACACGACGAGAACGACCCCTTGATCCCCATCACGCGGCATCCCCGGCTGCAGGTGCATTGGGTCGCGCGCCACGACGACAGATCACTGGCGAACGCGATCGAAAGCCGGGACTGGTCGAACTGGTACTGCTGGGCCACGCCAGAAGCCAACGCGCTCAAGAACGTTCGCAAACGGCTGCGCGACGAGTTCGGCTTCCCCAAGTCCGAGGTCCATGCGCAGGCATATTGGAGTGCCGGCAAGGAGATGGGCACCCGCCGCGGCGACGAGCCGGACACCGCCGCCGCGGACGATTCGGCTGAAGTGGTTGTGGCGCAACCGGAATCGGTGGCCCGGGGGAGTTGGCGAGCCCAGGCCGCCGGTCAGCTGCTGGCACCGCTGCGTCCGGCGCTGATCGCCTCGGGGGCGTTGCAGGCCATCGTCACGCTGGTGCAGCTGGCGCCGTTCGTCCTGCTCGTCGAATTGGCGCGGCTCCTGGTCGCCGGCGCCGACGAGTCCCGGCTGTGGAACCTCGGCCTGTGGGCGGTTTCGCTATTGGGGTTGGGCACCGTGCTGGGGGCAGGGCTGACCCTGTGGCTCCACGTCGTCGACGCGCGGTTCGCCAGCGACCTGCGATCGCGGTTGTTGGGCAAGCTGTCCCGACTGCCGCTGGGCTGGTTCACCGCACGCGGGTCGGGGTCGATCAAGCAACTGGTGCAGGACGACACACTGTCGCTGCACTACCTGGTCACCCATGCCATTCCGGACGCGGTGAACGCGGTGGTGGCACCGGTGGCGGTGCTGCTCTACCTGTTCGTCGTCGACTGGCGGGTGGCGTTGGTGCTGTTCGGTCCGGTCCTGGTCTACCTGGTGACATCTTCGATGCTGATGATTCAATCCGGGCCGCGGATCGCGCAGTCGCAGCGGTGGGCGGAGAAGATGAGTACCGAAGCCGGCGCCTATCTGGAAGGACAGCCGGTGATCCGCGTTTTCGGCGGTGCCGCCGCGTCGAGCTTCCGACGGAGCCTGGACGAGTACATCGAGTTCCTGGTCGCCTGGCAACGTCCGCTGGCCGGCAAGAAGACCATGATGGACCTGGCCACCCGTCCGTCGACGTTCCTGTGGCTGATCGTGACCGTCGGCACCCTGCTCGTCGTCACCCACCGGATGGATGCGGTCGACTTGTTGCCGTTCCTGTTGTTGGGCACCACATTCGGAGCCCGGCTGCTGGGCATCGCCTATGGCGTCGGTGGCATCCGTGCCGGGACGTTGGCCGCCCGCCGCCTGCAGACCGCCCTTGCCGAGCCAGAACTGACCGTCACCGCGGCCGCACCCCACCCGGCCGAGGCTTCGGTGGTGTTCGACCATGTCAGCTTCGGCTACCGACCCGGCGTCCCGGTGATCCGTGACGTGTCACTGGAATTGCGGCCCGGTACCGTCACCGCACTGGTCGGCCCGTCGGGATCCGGAAAGTCCACGCTCGCAGCGTTGTTGGCGAGGTTTCACGATGTCGAGGAAGGCGCGATCCGGGTGGGTGGCAGCGACATCCGGTCGCTGAGTGCCGACGAGCTCTACGCCCGGGTCGGATTCGTGCTCCAGGAAACACAACTCGTGCACGGCACCGTCGCCGAGAACATCGCGCTGGCCGTCCCGGAAGCCGACCTCGAGCAGATCCAGACCGCGGCGCGCGACGCGCAGATCCACGACCGGATCCTGCGGCTGCCCAACGGCTACGACACCGTGCTGGGCGCAAGCACCGCGTTGTCGGGTGGCGAGCGGCAACGGCTGACCATCGCCCGCGCGATCCTCGCCGACACGCCGGTGCTCATCCTGGACGAGGCCACCGCCTACGCCGACCCCGAGTCGGAATACCTTGTGCAGCAAGCCCTCAACCGACTGACCCGAGACCGCACCGTGCTGGTGATCGCACACCGGCTGCACACCATCACCGGGGCGGATCAGATCGTCGTGCTCGACCACGGCCGCATCACCGAACGCGGTACCCACGACGAACTGCTGGCCGCCGACGGCCGCTACCGCCGGCTCTGGGAAATGGGTCGGCCCCGGGCGACGGTGGGCGCGGGGCAGGAGGTCACCGGATGATCCGCACCTGGCTTCGTCTCGTCCCGGCCGATCGTCGCGGCAAGGTGGCTGCTTATGCGGCAATGACTTTCGTCTCCGTCGTGCTACGTGCGGTGGGTGCGGTGCTGCTCGTCCCGTTGGTGGCGGCCTTGTTCGGCGACACACCCCAACGCGCGCTGGTGTGGCTGGGCTGGTTGACCGCCGCGACCGTGATCGGCTGGGTCATCGACACCACCACCGCGCGGATCGGATTCGACCTGGGGTTCGCCGTTCTCGACCACACCCAGCACGACGTGGCCGACCGGTTACCGGACATCCGGCTGAACTGGTTCTCCGCCGAAAACACCGCGACGGCAAGGCAAGCCATCGCTTCGACCGGACCCGAACTCGTCGGTCTGGTGGTCAACCTGCTGACGCCGCTGATCAGCGCCATCCTGCTGCCCGCGGCCATCGCGTTGGTGTTGCTGCCGATCTCCTGGCAGCTCGGTGTCGCCGCGCTGGCCGGGGTGCCGCTGTTGCTGGGGGCGCTGTGGGCTTCGGTGCGCCTGTCGCGCAAAGCCGATGCGGCCGCCGGTGCGGCCAACAGCAGGCTGACCGAGCGCATCATCGAATTCGCCCGCACCCAGCAGGCGCTGCGTGCTGCGCGACGCGTCGAACCGGCCCGCAGCCTGGTCGGCAATGCCCTCAGCGCCCAGCACAGCGCGACGATGCGGCTGCTGGGCATGCAGATCCCCGGCCAGTTGCTGTTCAGCATCGCCAGCCAGTTGGCGTTGATCCTGCTCGCCGGCGTCACCACGGCCCTGACCGTGGGCGGCACGTTGGGTGTGCCCGAAGCCATCGCGCTGATCGTGGTGATAGCCCGCTACCTCGAGCCGTTCACCACCGTCAGCGAACTGGCGCCGGCGTTGGAGAGCACCCGAGCCACTCTCGACAACATCCGCTCGGTGCTGACCGCGCCCGCTGTGGACGTCGGGACGGCCCGGTTGCGCCCGACAGGCTCGGCGCCGCGCATCGTCTTCGACGACGTCACCTTCAGCTACGACGGCGGAACTCATCCGGCACTGGACGGGGTGAGTTTCTCGCTGGAGCCGGGAACCGCGACGGCGATCGTCGGGCCGTCGGGCTCCGGCAAGAGCACCGTCCTGGCGCTGATCGCCGGCCTGCATCAACCCACCCGAGGGCGGGTCCTGATCGACGACCTGGACGCGGCCACCCTGGACGCCGACGCCCGGCGCAACGCCAGCAGCGTCGTCTTCCAGCATCCCTACCTTTTCCACGGAACGATCCGCGAGAACGTGCTGGCCGGCGCCCCGGATGCGGACGAGGACCGGTTCACCCGCGCCGTCGGTCTGGCCCGGGTCGACGAGCTCACCGGCCGGCTGCCAGACGGCGCCCAGACGGTGGTGGGCGAAGCCGGCTCGGCACTCTCGGGCGGCGAACGTCAGCGGGTCAGCATCGCGCGTGCGCTGCTCAAGGGTGCCCCCATCCTGCTGGTCGACGAGGCGACCAGCGCACTGGACAACGAGAACGAGGTCGCGATCGTCGACGCGCTCACCGCCGACCCGCAGGCGCACACCCGGGTGATCGTGGCCCACCGGCTGGCCAGCATCCGGCACGCCGACCGGGTCCTGTTCGTCGAGAACGGTCGGGTGATCGAAGACGGCGCGGTCGACGACCTGCTGGCCGCCGGCGGCCGGTTCAGCGAGTTCTGGCGCCAGCAGCACGAAGCCGCGGAATGGCGGATCCTGGCCGAGTAGGACAGGCACACCGAAAGTCCTGCGGTATGGCTTACAGTCGAGTGCTGTGAGCGTCTTGATGTCGATCCCGAGGTACCCCGCCGACGTGACCGCCGAATGGCTCTCGGCGGTGCTCAGCCAAAGTGGCGCGCCCGTCGAGGTGACCGCAACCGACGTGACTCCGATCGGCACCGGGCAGACCGGCGCCACCTACCGCGTGACGGCCACCTACGGCGGCGATCCGGGCGGTTTGCCGCCCACGTTCGTGATCAAGCTGCCGGCCCAGGACGACGCCGTGCGGGATCGCGTCGTCATCGGGTATCGCAGCGAATGCGCGTTTTATGCTTCGGCCGCCCACCGCGTGCAGGTACCGACGCCGCGCTGCTTCTACTCCCAAATCAGCGACGACGCAATGAATTACGCGCTGCTGCTGGCCGACCAGGCGCCGGCGGTGCAGGGTGATCAGCTGCTGGGCTGCGGGGAGCAGGAGGCGCGACTGGCGGTGGTCGCACTGGCCGGACTGCACGGACCCAGCTGGTGCGATCGGTTCTGGTTGGACTTTCCCGGTGTCGCGTTCGGCCGTCCCGACGAAGCCGGCGCCCAGGGCATGGGCGAGGTGGCCAAGATGAGCGCCGACATCACCCTGGAGAAGCTCGGCGATCGGCTGAGCGCCGAAGACCGCGACACTTTCGCTGCCACAATGGGTTTGGTCGCACCGTGGCTGATGGCCGAGCACGACCGGTTCGCGCTGCTGCACGGCGACTACCGGCTGGACAACATGTTGTTCGATCCCGACCACACCCGCATCAGCGTCGTTGACTGGCAAACGCTGGGGGTGGGTTTGCCGGCGCGCGATCTCGCCTATTTCACTGCGACCAGCCTGAACTCGCAACTGCGGGGGACCGTCGAGGAAGACCTGGTGACCGAGTACCACCGGGCGCTGCTGAGTTACGGTGTCCGCGACTACGACCGCGAAACATGTTGGCGCGACTACCGGCTCGGCGTGTTGCAGGCGCCGCTGATCTCGGCGCTGGGGTTCGCCTTCGCCACCTCCACCGAACGGGGTGACGACATGGTGCTGACCATGCTGTCGCGAGGCTGTCAGGCGATTCGCGACCTGGGCACCCTGGAACTGATCTCGGGCTAGGGCGTCTCCTGCGCTGAGGGCGCTTTGCTCCCGTTCGCTGCTTAGTGCGTTGATTCTGCGCTCAGGGCGCAACCTACTCGCACTTTGTCGCCCTAGGCGCAGAGTCAACGCGCTAATCAGTACTTCGTCGACCCCTGATCCACCGGGATCTCCGCTGCTGTGACGTAACGGGATTCGTCACTGGCCAGCCAGCAGACCGTGTCGGCGATGTCTTCCGGTTCGGCCGCCCAGGTCGGCAGGAACGGCGTGATCATGTTCGCCAGTTGAGGATTGGTCTCGATGGCCTTGCCCATGGCCTCGATCATCTGCCCGCTGCCCATCGGAGAATTGACCGGTCCGGGATGCACGCTGTTGACCCGGATCGAGTGCTTGCCCAGTTCGGCCGCGAACGCGCGGGCCATGCCGGTGACGGCGTGCTTGCTGGCGGTGTAGTGCACCATGAACGGCTGCAGTTTCGCTCCGGCGGCCGAACTGATCAGGATGATCGAGCCGCCACGGCCGCCGTCGATGATGTGGTGCGCTCCGGCCATCACGGTGTTCCAGGTGCCGGTCACGTTGATGTCCAACACGTCCCGGAATGACTCGGGGGAGATGTCGTTCCAGGCCTGCGGAGCCGAGATCCCGGCATTGGCCACGATGATGTCCAGGCGCCCCAATTCCGCGACGCCGGCCTCGACGATCCGGCGCAAACCGTCATGGTCGCGGGTGTCGGCCACCGTGGCGATGATGCGACGGCCCGTCTCTTCGACCAGGCGAACCGTTTCGGCCAAGTCGTCCGGGGTCGCCGAATCGTAAGGGACACAATCGGGAAGCTGCCCCGCGATATCGACGGCGATGATGTCGGCGCCTTCCCGGGCCATTCGCACCGCGTGCGCGCGGCCCTGGCCACGCGCAGCTCCGGTGATGAACGCGACCCTGTTCTGCAGCCTCATCGTTGCGCCGCCTTCACCAGGTTGGAGCCGATGATCAGTTGCTGGATCTCGCTGGTGCCCTCGTACAGTCGCAGCAGCCGGACATCGCGGTAGATGCGCTCGACCGGGACCCCGCGCATATAGCCGCTGCCGCCGTGCACCTGGACCGCGAGATCGGCGACCTTGCCGGCCATTTCGGTACAGAACAGCTTCGCCGCCGACGGCGCGATCCGGCGGTCTTGGTCGTCGACCCAGGCCCGCGCGGTGTCGCGGACCAGCGCGCGCCCGGCCAGCACCCCGGTCTGCATGTCGGCCAGCATCGCCTGCACCAGCTGGAAGTTGCCGATCGGGGTGCCGCCCTGGGTCGCGGTGGCGGCGTAGGCCACCGACTCGTCCAGGGCGCGCTGCGCCGCGCCGACTGCGAGCGCGGCGATGTGCACCCGGCCGCGCGCCAGCGAGGTCATCGCCGCGCGGTAGCCGATGTCTTCGCTGCCGCCGACCAGGGCGCTGTCGTCGACGCGCACCTCGGTGAAGCTGACGTCTGCGGTCCAAGCACCCTCCTGACCCATCTTGGCGTCCTTGGCGCCCACCTCGACGCCGGGCGCATCGGCCGGCACCAGGAACACCGCAATCCCGGGACCTTTCTCGTCGGCCGGGCGGGTGCGTGCGAAGACCACGAACAGATCGGCGACCGGTGCGTTGGTGATGAAGCGCTTCTGCCCGTCGATCACCCAATCTTGGCCGTCGCGAACGGCTTTGGTCTTCAATCCGGCCGGATTGGATCCCGCGCCGGGTTCGGTCAGGGCGAAGGAGGCGACGACGTCGCCGGAGGCGATCGACTCGAGCCAACGCGACTTCTGCTCGTCGGTGCCGAACCCGACGAGAACCTGTCCGGCGATGCCGTTGTTGGTGCCGAACATCGACCGCAGCGCCAACGAGGTGTAGCCCAACTCCATTGCCAGCTCGACGTCTTGGCTCAGGTTCAGGCCGAGGCCGCCCCATTCCTGGGGGATCGCGTAGCCGAACAGGCCCATCTTCTTGGCGTCGTCGCGCAGTTCGTCGGGCACCCGGTCCTCATCGAGGATCTCCTGCTCACGCGGGACGACCGCGGTGCGGATGAAGTGGCGGGTCTGCGCCAGCATCTCCCGGAAGTCCTCGTCAGAGACCTCGCTCATCGCTACTGCTCCTTCGGCTCAGTTGTTGGGCGCGAACAGACGTAAAAGCCCCTCATTTCCCCCGGAAATGGGGGCTTTTACGTCTGTTCGCGGGTGGGGTGGCGGGTTGATAGGGTAGGCCAAGATCATATATGAAATACGATATTTGAGTTGACGGTGCTCGCTCGGGCGCCCCGAACAGAAGGCGTGATACAGGTGTCGTTGTTGGACGGTCAGACCGCGGTGGTCACGGGTGCTGCGCAAGGTCTTGGTTACGCGATTGCGGAGCGATTCATTGCCGAAGGTGCGCGGGTGGTGCTCGGCGACGTGAACCTCGAGGCGACCGAGGTCGCGGCGAAACAACTGGGCGGTGAGGACGTCGCCGTCGCGGTGCGCTGCGACGTCACCCGATCCGAAGAGGTCTCCAACCTCATCCAGACCGCCATCGAGCGGTTCGGTGGTTTCGACATCATGGTCAACAACGCCGGAATCACCCGCGACGCGACCATGCGCAAGATGACCGAGGAGCAGTTCGACCAGGTCATCAACGTGCACCTGAAGGGGACGTGGAACGGTACCCGGCTGGCCGCGGCCGTCATGCGGGAGAACAAGCGGGGCGCCATCATCAACATGTCGTCGGTCTCCGGCAAGGTCGGAATGGTCGGCCAGACGAATTACTCGGCAGCCAAGGCGGGGATCGTCGGCATGACCAAGGCGGCCGCCAAAGAGCTTGCGTACCTGGGTGTCCGGGTGAACGCCATCGCTCCGGGGCTGATCCGGTCGGCCATGACCGAGGCCATGCCGCAACGGATCTGGGATTCGAAAGTGGCTGAAGTTCCGATGGGGCGCGCCGGCGAACCCAGCGAGGTGGCCAGCGTCGCCCTGTTCCTGGCATCCGACCTGTCCTCCTACATGACCGGCACGGTCATGGAGATCACGGGCGGCCGGCACCTGTGACGGAGAGCGCCGCGAGCAGACGCAAAAGCCCCCAATTCGGGACGAATTGGGGTGCTTTTGCGTCTGCTCGGCAGCACGAGGCGGTCATCTGCGAACCGGTACGGACGCCGATCGGCCGGTACGGCGGCATGTTCAAGTCGCTCAGCGCCGTCGACCTCGGCGTCGCAGCGCTGCGCGGCCTGCTGGACCGCACGGGGATCGCCCCGGACGCGGTGCAGGACGTCATCCTCGGGCACTGTTATCCCAGCAGCGAGGCGCCCGCGATCGGGCGGGTGGTGGCGCTGGACTCCGGTCTGCCGGTGACCGTTCCGGGTATGCAGGTCGACCGCCGCTGCGGGTCGGGTCTGCAGGCCGTGATCCAGGCGTGCCTGCAGGTGAGCTCCGGCGACAACGATCTCGTCGTCGCGGGCGGCTGCGAGAGCATGAGCAACGTCACCTTCTACTCCACCGACATGCGTTGGGGCGGAGGCCGTTCCGGTGTCCGGGTGCACGACGCGCTGGCCCGTGGTCGCAGCACCGCAGGCGGCCGTCACTACCCGGTGCCGGGCGGGATGCTGGAGACCGCTGAGAACCTGCGCCGGCAGTACGGGATCTCCCGGCAGGAGCAGGACGAGCTCGCGGTGCGGTCGCACCAGCGGGCGGTGGCCGCGCAGCAGGACGGCGTGCTCAAAGACGAAATCGTTCCGGTCACCGTGGCGACGCGGCAGGGCGAGCAGGTGATCGACACCGACGAGCATCCCCGCGCCGATACCACGGTGGAGTCCCTGAGCAAACTCAAACCTGTTCTGCTGAAGGATGATCCGGAGTCGACGGTGACGGCGGGCAACGCCAGTGGGCAGAATGACGCCGCGTCGATGTGCGTGGTGACCACCGCGGAGAAGGCGAACGAACTCGGGTTGAGGCCGTTGGTGCGGCTGGTGTCGTGGGGCCAAGCGGGGGTGGCGCCCAACATCATGGGAATCGGCCCGGTGCCGGCGACGGAGGTGGCGCTGGCCAAAGCAGGCCTGCGGCTGAGCGACATCGACCTGATCGAACTCAACGAGGCCTTCGCCGCCCAAGCGCTTGCGGTGATGCGAGAGTGGAATTTCGGTGCCGCCGACCACGATCGGACCAATGTGCTCGGTTCGGGGATCTCCCTGGGACACCCGGTGGGAGCGACGGGTGGCCGGATGCTGGCCAGCCTGGCCCGCGAGTTGGACCGGCGCCAGGCGCGTTACGGCTTGGAGACGATGTGCATCGGTGGCGGGCAGGGGCTGGCCGCGGTCTTCGAGCGGGTCACGTGACCACGCTGCCGCTGGCCGGCGTCCGCGTCGTCGAGGTGTCCAGCTTCGTCGCCGCACCGCTGTGCGGATTGACGTTGAGCCAGCTTGGCGCACAGGTTATCCGTGTCGATCCGATCGGTGGCGCCTCCGATGTGCAGCGTTGGCCGCTGACCGAGGGTGGCACGTCGATCTACTGGACGGGACTGAACAAGGGAAAGCGTTCGGCCACAGTGGATTTCCGGGCGCCCGAGGGGCAGGAGTTGGTTCAGCGCCTGATCGTGGAGGGCGACGGCATCGTCGTCACCAACTCGGCTGGCCTGTCCTGGCTGAGCCATGAGGCGTTGGCGGCCAAGCGTTCCGACGTCATCCATGTCCAGTTGCTCGGGCGCGGTGACGGATCCACCGGCGTGGACTACACGGTCAACGCGGCCATCGGATTTCCGCTGGTCACCGGTCCGGCCGACCACGCCGCGCCGATCAACCATGTGCTGCCGGCCTGGGACGTCAGCTGTGGCCTGTACGCCGCGCTGGCCGTCGTCTCCGCCGTGCATCGTCGCGACCAATCCGGGGCAGGTGCCCGGGTCAGTCTGGCCCTGGAGGATGTCGCGTTGGCCACCGCCGGAAACCTCGGGTTACTGACCGAACCCCAGGTGCTCGGGACGCAGCGACCACGGGTCGGCAATGCCGTCTATGGCCAGTACGGGCAGGATTTCGTCAGCCGGGACGGCGCCCGGTTCATGGTCGTGTTGTTGACGCGCAGGCACTTTCGTGACCTGGTCGACGTGACCGGTACCGGTGCGGCGGTCACGGCGCTGGCCGAAGCGCTGGGTGTGGACTTCGGTACCGAGGGCGACCGCTACCGCTACCGCGACGTGTTGTCCGGTCTGTTCGGCACCTGGTTCGCCGATCACACCGCCGACGAGATCGGTGCGGCGTTGTCGGGCACCACGGTGCTGTTCGAACGGTACCGCACCTTCGCCGAGGTGGCCCGCGACCCGAAAGTGACTGCGAATCCGCTGTTTTCCCGACTGCACCAACCGGGCGTCGGAGACTATCTGGCCCCGGCCATGCCGACCGCGTTCGACGGGGTGCATCCGACCAGCGCGGCGGCGCCGGTGCTGGGGGCCGATACCGCCGACGTGCTCGCCGAGTACCTGGGACTGACGGACGACGACATCGCGCGTCTGGCGACCGCGAAGACGATAGGGACGAACAGCGCATGACCAGACTCGCCCAGACTCTCGGCCTCACCGAGATCCAGACCGAAATCGTCGCCACGGTACGGCAATTCGTCGACAAGGAGATCATTCCGACCGCGCCCGAACTGGAACGCAGCGACACCTACCCGCAGGCCATCGTCGACGGCCTGCGCGAGATGGGGTTGTTCGGCCTGATGATCCCGGAGGAGTACGGCGGGCTGGGGGAGTCGCTGCTCACCTACGCGCTGTGCGTCGAGGAACTCGCGCGCGGCTGGATGAGCGTGTCCGGGGTGCTCAACACCCACTTCATCGTCGCGTACATGCTGCGTCAGCACGGAACCGAGGAGCAGAAGCAACGGTTCCTGCCGCGGATGGCCACCGGCGAGACCCGCGGCGCGTTCTCCATGTCCGAACCCGAGTTGGGCTCCGACGTGGCCGCGATCCGCACCCGCGCGACCCGCAACGACGACGGCACCTACACCATCGACGGACAGAAGATGTGGCTGACCAACGGGGGCAGCTCCACGCTGGTCGCGGTGCTGGTGCGCACCGACGAGGGAGCGGACAAACCACATCGCAACCTGACCGCTTTCCTGGTCGAAAAGCCCACCGGCTTCGGCGAAGTGGTGCCCGGCCTGATCATTCCCGGCAAGATCGACAAGCTCGGCTACAAAGGCATCGACACCACCGAACTCATCTTCGACGGCTACGGGGCGAGCGCCGGCGACATCCTCGGCGGCAAGCCGGGCCAGGGCTTCTTGCAGATGATGGACGGCATCGAAGTCGGCCGGGTCAACGTGTCCGCGCGCGCCTGCGGTGTCGGCATCCGGGCCTTCGAACTGGCGG
The DNA here is from genome assembly GCF_059813095.1 of Mycobacterium sp. NGS22. Classification (NCBI taxonomy): domain Bacteria; kingdom Bacillati; phylum Actinomycetota; class Actinomycetes; order Mycobacteriales; family Mycobacteriaceae; genus Mycobacterium; species Mycobacterium sp. NGS22. The sequence continues at coordinate 116,761 of NZ_JCALDY010000001.1, read as the reverse complement.
TGCGCTACGCCCAGCAGCGGCAGACCTTCGGCAAGCCGATCGCCGAGCACCAGGCGATCGCGTTCCAGCTCGCCGAGATGGCCACCAAAGTCGAAGCCGCGCACCTGATGATGGTCAACGCAGCGCGACTGAAGGACTCCGGCGAACGCAACGACGTCGCGGCCGGAATGGCGAAATACCTTGCCAGCGAGTTCTGTTCGGAGGTCACCCAACAGAGCTTCCGGATCCACGGCGGCTACGGCTACTCCAAGGAGTACGAGATCGAGCGGCTGATGCGCGACTCACCGTTCCTGCTGATCGGCGAGGGCACCAGCGAGATCCAGAAGCAGATCATCAGCAAGCGCCTACTCGACGAGTATCGGATGTGAGGCGATGACGGTTCCGGATTTCGGTTCGCGGCCACAGCTTTCCGAGGACGTCGCGGCCTTTGTCCGAAAGAGGATATTCGAGGGCACTTACGCGGCCGGCCAGTATGTGCGGCTGGATCAACTGGCCGCGGAGTTGGGGGTCAGCGTCACGCCGGTGCGGGAGGCGTTGTTCGCGCTGCGCGCCGAAGGTCTGGTCGCTCAACAGCCCCGGCGCGGCTTCGTGGTGCTGCCGCTGACACGGCGGGACCTGGCCGACGTCGCCAATGTGCAGGCCCATGTGGGCGGTCAATTGGCAGCGCGGGCCGCGCTGCATATCAGCGATCAGCAGCTCAGTGATCTCAAGGACATTCAGGCTCACCTGGAGAAGGCGTACGCCGCCGCCGATGACGAACAGACCATCCGGCTCAACCACGAATTCCATCGGGCGATCAACATCGCCGCGGATTCACCGAAGTTGGCGCAGATGATGTCGCAGATCACCCGCTATGCGCCCGAGTCGGTGTTCCCGATGATCGAGCACTGGCCCGAGCGGGCCGTCAAGGACCACCGCCGGGTGCTGGCGGCGCTCGACGCGCACGACGAGGAGTCTGCGCGCGTAGCGATGTCCGATCACCTTGCGGCGAGCGCGGTTCCGCTGATCGAGCACCTGATCGAGCGTGGTGTGGTCGTGCAGGCATCGCACGCATCGGATTGAGGCGCCGCTTCCCGGCGGATACGAACAACGGCGAGATTCCGAAAGTGCCATTCCTGGTCGCGGGTCTAGACTGCCGCTATGCGTATCACGCGAGCGTCCCGCGCCGTCGCCTTGATAGTGACCGGCGTGTCGGCGATTGCGCTGTCCCCACCGGCCGCGGCCGATCCGATGGACCCGATCCCGGGCAACGGAGTCTTCGTCGTCGGACCTGACATTGCGCCGGGCCTCTACCGCACGGCGGGGTCGGCCTCGGTCATCGGCGTGTGGATCAACAATGTGCCGACCCAGGATTCGATGTGCGCATGGTTCACCTACAGCACACCCGACGCCAACAAAGAGCATGTCCTGCAGACGAATATCTCCGTCGGTCCGATGTTCGCGAACATCAACACGTCGGTGAAGGCATTCGAGTCGCAGAACTGCCAACCCTGGGAGCGCGTCCCCTAGGAAGCCTCCTGCGCCAACATCTTTCGTAAGGCCCGGACGTCCACTTTGCCGGTACCGCCGCGGGGCAGCCCATCGTCGGACTCCAGCAGCATCCACACCGTCGGCACTTTGAAGGCGCTCAGCAGTCCGCGGACGGCGCCGCGCAGCTGGTCCACGGTCAGTGTGCGGCAGACCACCGCCGCGCCCACCTGTTCGCCGGTCACCCCGGGAACGTTGGTGACGTAAGCACTTTCGACACCCTCGATCATGCGCAGCGCCCGCTCCACCTCGCTGGGATAGACCGTGGCCCCGCTGACCTTGAACATGTCGTCACCGCGGCCGTGGTAGAACAGGAACCCTTCGGGGTCGAGGCGCCCGAGGTCACCGGTGGGGTAGAAGCCGTCGGCGGTGAACACCTCTTCCCTGCTGCGGCGACAGATGCCGCGCAACGTGTGCGGTCCGCGGATCTGGATCATGCCGACTGTGTCCGCCGGCAGCGCTGCGCCGGTGTCCGGATCGGCGATGCGAACCTCCATGCCGGGAAACGGTTTTCCGCAACTGCCCCATGCCGTCTTGGGCATATCGGTGTCAGCCGGGAAGCCGCAGTACGGCCCGAACGCTTCGGTCATGCCAAACAGGGACGCGCGTGCGCCCGGTTGCGCGCGTTGCTCGGGCGGCAGCAGCGCATCCAGGCTGCCCGGTCGCAGCGCGGACAGGTCGACGTCGGCGCGGCTGGAGTGACGGGCCAGTGCCTGCGCCTGGTCGGGCCAGCCGCGAAACAGCGTGACCCGTTCACGTTCCAGTAACCGCAGGGTGGTTTCGGGCTGCGGCGCGGCTTCGGTCACCAGCGTCGCGTCCGCCACTAGCGCCGACAGAATCCCACTGCCGAACCCACCCACCCAGAAGAACGGCATCGGCAGGTACAACCGGGTCTCGGCGCTGATACAGCGGGCCGCGAGCCCCGACCGCACCGCACCGAGCGCGCTGCCATGCGAGTGAATGACTCCCTTGGGTGCCCCGCTGCTTCCCGAGGTGAAGATGATCACCAGCGGGTCGGCCGGGGTGACCGTGGCGCCCATCGCCTCGATGCGTCCGTCATGCGTGGCCGCCCCGGATAGCTGGTCTGCTGACCAGATACGTTGCAGCGCAGGCAACTCGAACTGTGAGACGGCTGCGACATCGTCGATATAGCGATGCCCGCGAAACTCGGTCACGCTCACCAGCACCTGCACCGCGGCCATGCGCAGCTGCGCGATCAGTTCAGCGCGCTGTAGCAGGGTGCTCAACGGAACCAACACCGCGCCGATGCGGGTGACGGCAACCGCGATCTGTACCCAACGCACGCTGTTGGGCATGATCAGGCCCACCCGGGTGCCCTTGCCGACCCCGGCTTCGATCAGGGTGTTCGCCAATTCACTTGTGGTCGAGTCGAGTTCGCTGTAACTGACCCTCTCTGAGGGGTCGATCACCGCAGGCTTGGCGCCCCGGCGGACGGCGTGCAGGCGGACCAGCCCGTCGATGGTGTCAGCCATCGAACAACTTCTTCAGCTGCTGCATGTCGACCTTGCCGCTGGACAGCAGCGGCACCTGGTCAGCTGACACGGCTACGAACCGTTTGGGAATCTTGTACGACGACAGTTCGGACTCCAGTCGCGTGCGCAGCGCCGCTTCGTCGAAATCGTCGGCACCGTCGGGCATCACGACCGCGGCCGCCACCACCTGACCGCGGCGGACGTCCGGCAAACCCACGACATGGGCCGCCAGGCCGATCCTGCGGAAGGCTCTTTCCACTTCCGCGGCAGACACATTCGCGCCGGCGGTCTTGATCATCCCGGTTAGCCGCCCCACGAAGTACAGGTAACCGTCGTCGTCGGCGCGCACCAGATCTCCGGTGTGGAACCAGCCGTCGCGGTCGAAGCATTCCTCGCGACTGCGCTTGTGATATCCCTGCATCACGTACGGTCCGCGGATGCACAGTTCCCCGACACCGTCGACCGGGCCGGCGATCCTGGTTTCGAAGCCGGGCGCCGGGCGGCCGTAGGAGCCGCGGCGGGCCTCGGGTTGCTCGGATTCGTCTTCGCTGATCAGCAGCACGCTGCCGGCTTCGGTCATCCCCAGCATGTTGTGCCGCAGTTCTGAGTCGGCGGGTCGGACCTCGGGCGCCATGATCGGATACAGGTTGCCCCGCCGCAACGACGACAGGTCACGGTGCGGGTAACTGGGATGCTGCGTCAGATGCATGATTCCGGTGACGAATCCGTTTGTGACGGTGGGCTTCTCGGACTCGAGCAGGTCCAGCGTCACGGCCGCGTCGGTGGCATTGGAGCACACCAGCGTGGACCCGGCCACCAACGTGGCCAGCAACCCGAACGCCAACCCACCTATCCAGAAGAACGGCGAGTTGCAGAACAGTTTGTCCGACCGCTCCAACCTGCGGATCTCGTTGAGGTTGCGCTGGTGTCCCAGCAACGCGGAGTGGGTGTGCACCACACCCTTGGCTGTGCTGGTGGAACCGGACGTGTAGACGATGGCCAGCACGTCGGAGCCCTCGACGTCGTCTTCCAGTGCGGTCAGCAGCGCGGGTTCGACGTTGTCGTCGGGCAGGCTATCCCAGTCGAACACGACGTGGCGCAACTGCGGCGCGGCCGCGGTCGCGCCGGTGAGCCTGTGTGCGTAGTCGTGGGAACGAAAAGAACGTGTACTCAACAGGATTGCGGTGTCGCTGGCAACCAGCTGCTCGAGCAACTCCGGCGCGGTGGCGAAAGTCGAGAAGGGCACGACCACCGCGCCGATTCGCGCGGCGGCCAGCATCGCGACGACGAACTCGGTGCCATTCGGATACAGCAGTCCGACATGGGTTCCCTTCCCGGCACCCAGGCCGATCAGCCCGCGCGCCAGGCCAGCCGAGCGAGCGTCGGCTTCGGCGTAACTGATCCGGTCGTCGTCGCACACCAGCAGCGGATGCTGTGCTCGCGCGCCGGCCTGTTCCCGCAATAGCGCAGGGACGGTGCGGCAGTCACCGGGCATGTTCGGCACTGAAGAAGGAGCGAACCGCGCCCAGATCGGCCTTACCGGACGGTGTGCGCGGTATCGCCTCGACGATCACGATCCGGGTGGGAATCTCGTAGCCCGCCAGCTGAGTTCGCAGATGGTCCACCAGTTGGTCGACGGTCACCGCTTCGCGCAACTCGACCATGGCCACCGGCGTCTCCCCGAGACGTTCCTCGACATGCCCGACCACGACGGCGCCCTCGACCGCCGGGTGCGCCTCCAGGGCGGTACGCACGTCGTCGGGCATGATCTTGAATCCGCCGCGGATGATCGCCTGGTCGGCGCGACCGAGGATCCAGACGAAGCCGTCGTCGTCGATGCGCGCCAGGTCGTTGGTCTGCATCCAGTCGGCCGCGGGCCCCAGCTGGGCTGGTTTGACCTCGAGCCGGCCGACTTGATCGGGTCCGAGCGGCGCGCCACCGTCGCCGGTCACCCGCAGTTGCGCACCGGGATTGGCCCGCCCGACGCTGCCCCGTTTGGCGGCCCAGAAGCGTTGGTGGTCGGCCAGCGTCCACCCCGCCACCCCGCCGCCGAATTCGGTTGCAGCATAAGAAGTCAGCACGGGGATGCCGAACTTCACGGTGAATGCGTCGGCATCGTCGGCCGATAACGGCGCGGTGCCGCAGGTGACGGCGCGGATGCCGTCGAGGTCGGTTCGCGTCAGATCCGAGTGCAGCACCGTGCGCAGCGCAGCGGGCACCAGCGACACCGCGCGGGGGCGGTGTCTGCGGACCGCGTCGGACCAGGTGTTCAACTCGAATCGTTCCAGCAGCACAAAGGGTCTCGCCTCGGCGACGCATTGCAGCACCCGGAACACCCCGCCGATGTGCACCAGCGGCGAGTTCACGATCGCCACCCCGCGCCGCAGCTCGGTGGGCGCGGGCGCCTGCCGGTACCCCGAACCCATCACACTGTGCGCCAGCATGTCGTAGCTGAGGTCGATGCGCTTAGGCGGCCCGGTGGTGCCACTGGTCAGCATCACCACCGCGACGTCGGCGCCGGCTTCATCGACGGCGGACCCGGATGGTTGCGCGCCGTCGTCGAGCGTGCCCGAGATCGCCACCGTGGCCGTCTCGGGCGCGACGAACGTCGCCAGGTCCTCGGGTTCACCGATCACCAACGGCAGTCGCAGCCCGGCGATGTCGGCCCTGGTGCGCTCGTCGCCGCGTGACGGGTTGATGGTGACGACGGTTCCCCCGCCCAGCAGTGCCCCGAGGAACGCCGACACGTGCCCCGGCCGATTGCGCAGCAGCATACCGACTTTGGAGTGGTGCGCGGCCAGCGGAGCGGTGCGTCGCGCGGCGTCGGCGATCTGTGCCCACGAGAACCATTGGCCGGCGTACTCGACGGCGTGCGCCCCCGGCTGCAGATCCAGTACGTCACCGATGCGCCGACTCAGAGCATGCATTACCGGACCTTGGGTTCCCCGGGCCTGGACGACTTCGGTTGTGCGGCAAGCTCGGCGGTGCCCAGCGGATTGCCCAGCCGGGTGTAGATGAGTCCCTGCTCCATCGCGGCCCGGTACGGTTTGTCCAGGGACTCCCAGATCGCCTTCACCGTACCCTGGGTCGCCGACGGCGGTTTGGCCGCTATCGTGGCCGCAATTTCGTGGGCGCGGTCCCACAGCCGTTCCGGGGCAACCACTTCCGACACCAGTCCGATGCGCAGCGCGGTGTCGGCACTGACCCGTTCGTCGTTGCCCATCAACGCGATCCGCAATGTCTCACCCAACCCGATGCGACGCATCAGTCCGATCGGCTCCAGCGCACAGACCAACCCGGCCGAGACGTGCGAGTCGAAGAACGTCGCGTCCGCCGCGCAGATCACCACGTCGGCCTCGTTCAGGAAGTAGTAGGCACCGGCGGTGCACATGCCCTGCACCGCACAGACCACCGGCTTCCACATCTTCTGCCATTTGGGGCTCAACAGTTCGCCGGGATCTTCGTGGTTCCAGACATTGTCGGGCTGGCCGTAGGGACTCTTGATGTCCAACCCGGCGCTGAACGCCCGCGTGCCGGCGGCGCGCAACACCACCGCGTGCACCGAGTCGTCGACTTTGACCCGGCGCCAGGCCTCGGCCATCTCCGCGCACATCGTCCGGTTGAACGCGTTGAGTTGTTGCGGCCGGTTCAGGGTGATGGTCGCGACGTGGTCGGTGGCGTCCACGTCGAGCAGGATCGTTTCGAAGGTCATCGACATTGCCAATCCGGCTTACGCTTCTCCACGAACGCCCGCGGCCCTTCCTGCGCATCCTCGGTGCGCAGCACCCGCTCGCGGAATGTCTCGGCGAGGATCTCGGCCTCGTGCAGCGGCACGTTGAGCCCCTTCAGAATGGCCAACCGGGTTCCCCGGACCGCAAGCGGCGCATTGGAATTCACGATGTCGGCGATCTCGCGGGCCCGGTCCAGAAGGTGGTCGTGCTCGACGACCTCGCTGACCAATCCGAGTTCGTAGGCGCGCTGGGCACTCATCCTTTCGTGCTTGCCCATCAACGCCATTCGCAGCGCGATCGATCGGGGCAGCACCCGCGACACCCGCACCATCTCCCGGCCGGCCACCAGCCCGATGCTCACATGCGGGTCGAAGAACGTCGCCCGGTCCGAAGCGATCACGATGTCGGACGTGGTGACCCAGTCCATGCCCGCACCGCAACACAGACCGTTGACAGCGGTCACCACCGGCTTGGCCATGGTGCGAAACGGTGGGGTGCCCTCCTGCGGTGCCTCCCACTGGTCATAGGTCGACAGGTAGGGCCGTTCGTAGATCACCTTGCCGTCTTCGGGAATGGCCTTGACGTCGGCTCCCGTGCAGAAGGCCCGTCCGGTGCCGGTGACGACGGTCAGCCACACCTTGTCGTCGTTCTCGGCCTCGTCGTAGGCGGCCCGCAGCTCGGTGATCATGTGCGGGCTGAGCGCATTGAGAGCCTCTGGGCGGTTCAGCGTGATGGTGGCGGTATGCCCGTCGACGTCGTAGCCGATGGTGTCGAATGCGGGCATCGAAGTTCCTTTGTCTCGGTGGATGATGTCGGTGCTCAGCGACCGTCGAAGTCCGGCGCACGCCGATCCCGGAAAGCCTGCAGGCCCTCCTTGAAATCTCTGGTGCGGCAGGCCAATTCGAGGTTATACAATTCCTGCGTCATGGACTCGGCCAGGGTCGCGCGCTGGCCGTGGTGCAATGCCTGTTTGGCCAAACCCATCGCCACCGTCGGACCTTTGGCGAGACGCGCCAGGAGTTGCGCGGCGGTGTCGTCGAGCTCGGCCGGGCTGACCGCCTGGTGGATCAAACCCCAGTCCGCCGCCTGGGCGCCGCTCACCTTTTCGTCCAGCAGCAACATCCGTTTCGCGCGTGCCAGGCCGACCAGGCGGGGCACCAGCCAGCTGGACCCCGAATCCGGGCTGAACCCGCGGTCCACGAACGGTTCCCAGAACGTGGCTCCGTGGGCGGCCACGGTGAAGTCTGCGGCCAGCGCGAGGTTGCACCCCATCCCAACCGCCCACCCGCGCACGCTGCAGACGACCGGCAACTGGATGGTGTGGATCAGTTCGATCACCCGGTGCGCCGCGTGCGGCACTCGTCGCACCAGGTCCCCGCTGCGCGGCCGTTGCCCGTCGGGCCGGTTGGCCGCCACCCAGTCCGAGCCGGCGCAGAAGTCGTCGCCGGCCCCGCGCAGGTGCACCGCACGTAACGAGTCGTCGGAGGCGGCATCGGTCAATGCATCGACGAGAGTCTCGATCATCAACGGGGTCAACGAATTACGCCGAGCCGGCCGGTCCAGGGTGATCTGCAGCGTCGCATCGGCACGGGAAAGCGCCACCGTACCTTGGGCGTCGGCCGCCTCGGCCTGGTGACTCACGCTGGAATCCGACCCTTCCCGTCCATACGGTTACCCATACAGTATGCAATACGATTGCTAACGTGTATAAGTTAGCAAGAAACCCTACCGGCCAAAACGGGGCCGGTGGAACCGGCGACAAAAGAGGAAACATGGCCGAGGGCACCAGCCCTGCGAGCACCGGAAACGCTAGATTCGGCGAGGCCCCCCTTGCCCAGACGATCGCCGCGGCCGCTGCCATGCGTCGGCTCAGTTCCCTGCTGCTCTCGTTGGAGAGCCCCCATCCGACCGTCGAGGCGATGTTGGCCAGATTCGCCGAATGGGAAACCGAGCTAGCCGCTGCCGCGCCCGCCGACAGCGCTCCGCGCATCGGTGTCGTCGAGAACGACCCGAGGCGGGTGTACCTGAACCACGCGACCGACATCGGTTCCTACAACCCGTGCTTCCCCGAGTACCGATTCGACGAACTGGATCCCGACGCCGCTGCCGGCCGGGTCACCTTCCCGTTGCTCTACGAAGGGCCGCCGGGGCTGGTGCACGGCGGCTTTCTGGGAGTGTTCTTCGACTGCGTGATACAGCACCACAACTGTGTCACCGGGCTGTCCGGCAAGACGCGATCGTTGGGCGTGACGTTCCGCCGTCCGACGCCGCTCTTGACGGAGCTGAGGTTCGAGATCGTTCGGTCGCAGGTGGAGCGGGGCATCACGTCGACGGCGCGGCTACTGCTCGACGAGGAAGTGCTGTGCATCGGTGAGGTGAACACGTTGGCTTCGCGCCCCGATCAACTTGCCACGACCCAATTCGGCAGGCGGAGAACGGAGACCGGCGCATGACCGACCCGAACGCATCCGACGACCGCGTGCTCTTCGAGGTCGACCCCGACCGCAGGATCGCCACGATCACGCTGAACAATCCGCGACAACGCAACTCCTATGACGCAGCGATGCGAAACGCGGTGTCGCGCTGTCTGGATCGTGTTGCCGACGACGACGACATCACGGTGGTCCTGCTGCGCGGGGCGGGTGGAGTGTTCAGCACCGGCGCGGACATGAACAACGCCTACGGCTGGTACGGCGAGTCCGGCGGGCAGCCCAATGCGAAGCGGCGCCCCAGTCAGCGTCGCCGACTCACGGTGGACCGCAAGTCATTCGGCTTCTACCACAACCTGATGGGTTTCCCGAAGGTGACGGTGGGGGAGATCGCGGGCTACGCCCTGGGCGGCGGTTTTGAGATGGCACTGATGACCGACATCTCAGTGATCGCCCGCGACACCAGAATCGGGATGCCGGCGACGCGATTCCTGGGACCCGCGTTGGGCAGCTTGCACCTGTTCTTCCATCGTCTGGGGCCGGTGCTGGCCCGACGGCTCCTGCTGACCGGTGACATCATCGATGCCGGCCAGCTGGAGCATCTCGGAATCTTCACCGACACATGCGATTCCGAGTCGGTGACGGCACGTGCGCGCTATTGGGCCGAGAAGGTCGCCAAGATGCCCGCCGACGGAGTGGTGATCGCCAAGGAAGCATTCCGTCTCGTCGAGCAGACCCAGGCGTATAACGGCGAGGAAGTCGCCAGCTATCTCTTTCACGCGTACGGCACCAACCTGCAGTTCGGGCCCGACGAATTCAATTTCGTCAAGACCCGCGCACAGCACGGCACCAAGGAAGCTTTCCGATTGCGCGACGAGCACTTTCACGTGCCCGAACCTGACGGGTCTTAACGGCTGGGGGTCGACTTGGTCCGTCGGGGGGCCGTCGACTTGGCGGCCTTGCGCGGCCTCGTCTTCCCGCTTTTCTCGATCAGCCGGCCGGCGTGGTCGAGGATGCAGTCGAGACCGTATTCGAAATTGGTCTCGTCCGGAGCCCCGATGCGGTGACCCTGCCCGGTGACCTGTGCGATCAGCGGGGTGGTTTGCGGATCGATACCCACGGCGTCCTCGATGGTGCGTGGCCCGCTGTCGGCCGACTGGTTCTTCTCGAAGAGGCGCTGTAGCACCACCGAACCTCGGACATGCAGGGAAATCGCGGAATAGGTGTCGAAGGCGTCTTCGGGTGACAACCCCGCCTCTACCAGATTGGAGATGGCGCGCTCCATTTCCTGGGCACCCATGCGCGCCGCCTTCGGGCTGAGCGCCGCCCGGATGAGAATCAGGTCGCACAGAATCGGGTTGCCCATGAACGTCTTACGCATCGAGCGGGCGTGATTGCGCAATGTCTCGCGCCAGTCGCTGGCTTCGACGTAGGGGGTGGAGAACACGTACTTGCCCAGGGCGCGGTCGGTCATCGCGTTGAGCAGATCGTCCTTCTTTCGGAAGTACCAGTAAATGCTGGTCACACCGACGCCCAAGTGTTTGCCCAGCAGCGGCATGCTCAGATTGTCGATCGACACCTGCTCGGCGAGTTCGAATGCACCGCTGATGATGTCGTCGGGATTGATGGAACCGCGTTCGCGTCGCTGACGCTTTTCAGCGGTTGCCTGCTTTGCCACCGCGGGCACCTCCATGACGATCTGTCCTGCGTGATCTACCAGCAGCTCTACCCTGAACTGCGACCCACAACCTTACCGGTAACCGTCGATTGAGCTCGTTTCAAGCGTCGTTACTTCTGTTACTGTAACCGCTATCGTAGGCATTTTGGTAGGGTGCGCGAGCAGACGCAAAAGCCCCCCGAAATGTGCCATTTCGGGGGCTTTTGCGTCTGCTCGCCACAAAAACTCGCCACGAAGGAGTGGGTCATGGCGACGGCTGCTGAAGCACGCACCTGGGCGCCCGAAGTTTTGCGGGGGATCGGCAACTCGCTGTACACCCCGTTCTGCGGCGAGGACGGCGACGACATCGACTGGGATGCCTATCGGACGCTGGTGCGTTACTGCGTCGCGGATCTCGGACACCCGATGTTGTGGTGTACCAGCGGAATCGCCGAGTTCTGGGCGTTGACCCTCACCGAACGCAAACGTTTGCTCGAGGTGGCCATCGAGGAGGCGCGGAATTTCAACCCGGACGTCGTCGTACAGGCCTGCACGGCGGCGATCACGGCCAAGGACTGTCTGGAGCTCACGCTGCACGCGCAGCAGGTGGGAGCCGACATCGCCTACATCCAGACGCCCATGATGGAAGTGCACGGCGGTGCGGGCGTACTCAAATTCTTCAAATACATCGCGGCGCGCACCGATATCGCGTTGGGCATGTTCAACTCTCCGTCCTCGGGATATGTGCTGACTCCGGCCGAAAGTGCGCGGATCTACGACGAAGTGCCGGCGGTCTGCGCCACCAAAGAAGGCGCGTTCCGGCCGGCGGCCAGCCGGCGACTGCATGACTTGGCCCCCGGTCTGGTGCTGTGGGAATGCGACAAGACCGTGTACCGCGCCGGCTGGTTGCGCGAGGGGATCGTGTGCCCGGCGCAGTTGGGTACTGCGGGCTATCTGTACGAAACTCCCTCGCGGCGAATATTTTCCGAGTACTGGGATCTGATCCAGAGTGGCAAACTGCTGGAAGCGATGGACTACGCTCGCGATTCCGGGTTGGACCAGTTTGAGCTGGACATAGCGTCCTGGTTTACCTGCTACCCGGGCCGCCCCGACTATTTCACCCACTGGGGTGGCGGGTTCAAGTACGCCGCCTTTCTGCTCGGGCTGCCGATCGGCGCCTACCCGCATTCCCGGCCGCCACAGGTCGAACTGCCGGAGGAAGCCAAGACCCAGATGCGGGCCGCCTACCGTCGCCTCGGACTCGTCGACCCATAGCCGTCGAAGTCGGACCTTTACCCGGGTTGCGCGGTCGCGGTGACCGCGAACTCAGGCTATGGCGCCCGAGTCCTTGAGTTCAGCGATGCGGTCCCAGTCCATGCCCAGCTCCATCAGGACGATCTCGGTGTGCTCGGAGGCTTGCGGTGCCCGCGTCGTCACCAATGGTTCGTGGTTGAACTGGATGGGTCCGCGGACCACCCTGAACGGTGCACCGCCGCCGGCGAGTTCGACTTCGGCGATCATGTCGTTGGCCAGGGCCTGCTCGTCACCGGCCAGATCGATGAAGCTCTGAAACGGTGCCCATTGTCCCTTCATCGTCTTGAGGTGCCGGCGCCAGTAGTCAAAAGGCTTGCCCGCGAACGCCTCCGCGATCAATTCCGCTGCCGCGTTGGCGTTCTGGATCAGCGGAAGCACCTCGGAGAAGCGCGGATCGTCGGCGGCCTCGGGAATGCCCAGATGTTCGAAGGTGTCACGGATCAAACCAGTCGGACTGATGATGCACAAGTTGATGGTGCCGCCGTCGGACGTCTGATAGTTGCCCATGAACGGATTCACCAGGAACGCCTCGGTGCCCGGCATGGGTGTGCGCATCGTCTCGCCGGCTTCCATGCCCTGCGTCATGCTTGCGCCCGCGGCCCACCACGCGGTGCTCAACAACGACACGTCGAGCTCCACCGCCTCACCGGTGCGCTCCCGATGCAGCAGCGCTGCCGAAATGCCGCCCGCGATGAACATGCCGCCGATCGAATCCCCGAACGCGGGAATCCCTTGCGACAGAGGCGCTCCCAACTCCTCTGGCGTCAACGCGTGACCGATGCCGCTGCGTGTCCAGAACACCGTCCCGTCGAATCCGCCGACGTCACGTTCGGGTCCTTTGTCGCCGTACGCCGTGCCGCGGGCGTAGACGATGTCCGGGTTCACCGCGCGGATGTGTTCCACGTCGAACTTGTTCTTCTGCCGCACCCTGGGCATGTAGTTGGTGAGGAAGACGTCGGAGGTCTTGGCCAGTTCGTAGATCACCTCCTGGCCACCGGGCGTCGACACGTCGATCCCGACACTGCGTTTACCCCGGTTGGGGTGCTCCATCAGTGGATGCCGTTCCGGGTCGACCTGAATGCCGCCCATGTTGATGAAGCCGCGTTGGGTGTCCCCGCGCAACGGGTGTTCGACCTTGATGACGTCCGCGCCCCAGTCGGCCAGGATGGCGCCCGCCGCCGGGACGAACGTGAACTGCGCGACCTCCAAGACCCGAAAGCCCTGCATCACTTTGATCATTGGCGACCAATCGGTGCTCGATGGTGGGTGAGTGGCGTCGAGAATCGCCCGGGGTCACCGGGCGTGCCACGTGAAAAAGCGTACTGCAATCCGGCACTGTTGAGACAACAGTAAACAGAACGGCGCCCGCCCGGTGAGCGGTTTGACGGTTGTCAGAATTCATTGACTCACGTCAAAAACCAGTGTTAGCCTCCGGCAATGCGCGCTTCGGCCAAGCGGCCCCGTACCGCGGTCATCGGTGCCGGTATCAGCGGCCTGACGGCCGGCAAGATGCTCAAGGACTACGGGGTGCCCTACACCACCTTCGAGATGTCCGACCGGATCGGCGGCAATTGGGCGTTCGGCAACCCCAACGGTCACAGCAGCGCCTACCGGTCGCTGCATATCGACACCTCGAAACATCGGTTGTCTTTCAAGGACTTTCCGGTACCGGAAGACTTCCCGGCGTTCCCGCACCACACCGACATCAAGAACTATCTCGACTCCTACGCCCAGGCGTTCGGTCTGCTCGAGCACATCGAATTCGGCAACGGCGTCGTGCACGCCCGTCCGGCCGGATCGGGCTGGGAGATCGAGGATCAGTCCGGCGCCAGGCGTGAGTTCGATCTGCTGGTGGTGGGTAACGGTCACCATTGGGATCCGCGGATGGCCGATTTCCCGGGCGAGTTCACCGGCGAGACGATCCATTCGCACCATTACATCGACCCGCACACTCCACTGGAGTTGACGGGCAAGCGGATCCTGGTCGTCGGCATCGGCAACAGCGCCGCCGACATCGCCGTCGAGTTGTCTTCGCGGACACTGCAGAACACCGTCACCTTGTCGACGCGGTCCAGCGCGTGGATCGTGCCGAAGTACCTCGCCGGTCAGCCGGGCGACAAGTTCTTCCGCACCACGCCCTATCTGCCGCTGGCCTGGCAGCGCAAAGCGGCGCAGCTGATGGCTCCGATGCTCGGCATAAATCCCACGCTGTACGGGCTCCCGCCGGCTAATCACAAACTGTTCGAGGCGCACCCCACCCAGTCGGTGGAACTGCCGTTGCGCCTCGGGTCCGGGGACATCACGCCCAAACCCAACGTCGCTCGACTCGACGGCGACACAGTACATTTCGACGACGACACCAGCGACGTCTTCGACGCGATCGTCTACGCCACGGGCTACAACATCACTTTCCCGTTCTTCGACCGCGACTTCGTCAGCGCGCCGGACAACGCGATCCGGCTCTACAAGCGGATGTTCAAACCAGGCGTGGAGAACCTGGTCTTCATCGGTTTCGCCCAGGCGATTCCGACGTTGTTCCCGTTCGTCGAGTGCCAGTCGCGGCTGCTGGCCGCGTATGCCGTCGGACGCTACGCGCTGCCCTCGGTCGCCGAGATGGAACGGGTGATCGACGCCGACCAGCGGCTCTACACCGGGCACTGCGTCGACCGGCCGCGGCACACCCAGCAGGTGGACTACTTCTACTACGAGCACGATCTGCGTGCGCGCGAGATCCCGGCGGGCATGAAGCGCGCGGCGGCAGGAGTCGGGCGGTGACCAGGGCGCGCACCGATCGCAGGTCGGTGCAGCGCGGTGACCAGCGGCGCGACGCCATCCTGGATGCGCTCGAAACCACTTTGCAGGACCATGATTTCGACGACGTCAACATCGCGGAGGTGACCGCGCGGGCCGGCGTCACCCGGCCGGCCTTCTACTTCTACTTCGAGAACAAGGCGACCGCCGTCGCCGCTTTGATGGAACGCATGGTCGACGACACCATGTTCGTCAACGACGTCTTCACCATGAGTGACCGCTCTCCGCAGGAACGGGTCCGCGGGATGCTCGAGGGGTTGTTCGACACCTGGGAGCGGCACCGGTACATGTTCAAAGCCGCCCTGCAGGCTCGTGGCCGCAGCGCCGCGGGACGCGAGATCTGGGACGAGGCCCGTGCGTCGTTCGTCGGCCCGGTGGCCGACATGATCCGCGGCCAGCGCGCTGCCGGTGTCGCACCGGACGGGATCGACGCGACCGTGTTGGCGACCGTCCTGCTCGAGGTCAACGATCGGCTGCTGGAACGGATGACCTTCGGTTGCGCACTGTCCCGGTCCGAATTGCTCGACGGCGCCGCCGCGGTGTGGCTGGGCGCGGTGTACGGGATCGTCGGAAACACCGACCGATGAGGAGAATCAGATGCCATACCAGGAGCTGACGTTCCAGTCGCACGGGGTGACGTGCAGTGCGTGGCACTTCCCCGGCCGGACAGACGGCACCGCCGGACGGCCGGTGGTGGTGATGGCCCACGGGTTCGGTGGCACAAAGGATTCCGGTCTGCAGTCGTTCGCGGAGGAGTTCAGTGCCGCCGGCTTCGACGTGTTGGCCTTCGACTACCGGGGCTTCGGTGCTTCCGAAGGTCTTCCTCGGCAGTCGATCTCGATCACACGGCAGGAACAGGATTTCCGATCGGCGATTGAGCTGGCCAAGACGCTTCCCGGGGTGGACCCGAAACGGGTTGTGCTCTGGGGTGTTTCGATGTCGGGCGGCCAGGTCATCAGGGTGGCTGCGGGTCGTGAGGACGTCGCGGCGGTGATCGCGATGACTCCGCTCACCGATCCGTTGGCCACCAGCGTGGCGGTGCTCAAGCAGTACACCATCGGGACCGCGCTGCGCGCGACCGTCGACGGCGTCAGAAGCCGATGGGCGGTGCGACGCGGGCGCACCCCGATGCTGATGAAGCTGACGTCCCGGCCGAGGGAGCATGGCGCGCTGTCCCTGGACGGCGCGTACGAAAACTACCTGTCGATCGCGGGACCGTCCTGGCGCAACGAAGTTGACTCCGCGGTCGGATTCGAACTGGCCAAGATCAGGACCAGGACCGCCGCCAAGCAGTTGCGGATCCCGCTGTTGATCCAGATCGCCGATTTCGACCGCTTCGTGCCCGCGGCCTCGGTCGCCCGCACCGCCGTGCACTGCAGGGCGCAGGTGCATCACTACCCGTGCGACCACTTCGACGTATGGCCGGGCCACGAGTGGTTCCAGCAGGCCTGCGACGACCAGATCCGCTTCTTGGCGCGGTTGCCGGGAACGGCGGCGTCGGGGTCGGCGAACATCGGCGGACTAGCCCGCTGATCAGGCAGTTGATGAGCCGACGAGGCCTCCGAGGCACTTTGCAGAAAGATGTACCGATAGGTATACAGTATGTACTGCGCGGGCGTGCGCCGATGGCCCGTCGAAGGAAGGGGCGGCTCCGATGAGCACCGATGGCAACGTGGTCGCCGAGCGGCCGACCGCGTCCAGCGAAGCCGTGCTCTACGAAGTCTCCGACACCGGCGTCGCGGTGATCACGCTCAACCAGCCGAAGCGGTTGAACGCCTGGGGTCAGCCGATGATGTCGATGTTCTACCGCTACTTCGAGGAGGCGGAGGTCGACCCCGCCGTCCGCGTCATCGTGCTGACCGGCAACGGACGGGCGTTCTGCGCCGGTGCGGACATGGGTGGCCTCAACTCGATCTCGGCGACGACGGTCGAGTCGGCGAGCAAGACGGACGTCAGTTCGTTGGTCGCCGAGAAGCACCCGTACTTTTTGACCCAACTGCGCAAACCGGTGATCGCGGCGATCAACGGATCCGTCGCGGGCATCGGACTCTCGCTGGCGTTGATGGCCGATGTCCGGTTCGCCGCCGCCGGTGCCAAGTTCACCACCGCGTTCGCGCGACGAGGGTTGGTCGCCGAGTACGGCATCTCCTGGATCCTGCCGCGCCTCGTGGGGTGGGGCGCCGCCACGGATCTGTTGCTGTCCGGCCGGACCTTCCTGGCCGAGGAGGCCGCTGAACTGGGTCTGGTCAAGGAGGTGGTGGCCGGCGACGAGCTGCTGGAGCGCGCCACGGCTTACGCCGACGACATGGCCCGCAACTGCGCGCCGAGTTCGCTTGCCGCGATGAAACAACAGCTCTACGCCGACGCCGGCTTGCCGATCGTGGAGACCAGCAACAAGGCCGAGCGGCTGATGCACGAATCCATGACGCGCCCCGACTTCATCGAAGGCATTACCGCGTTCTTCGAGAAGCGCGCCCCGAATTTCCCACCTCTTGCAGCCCGAGACTGAGAGGACGTCCGCGATGAGCACGTTGGACTACCAGGCGATCGACGTCGACAACCACTACTACGAACCCATCGATTCGTTCACCCGGCACCTGCCCAAGGAGTTCAAACGCCGCGGTGTGCAGATGTTGCAAGACGGGAAGCGTACCTGGGCGGTGATCGGCGAACGGATCAACCAGTTCATCCCGAACCCGACCTTCGACCCGATCATCGAGCCGGGTTGTCTGGACCTGTTGTTCCGCGGCGAAATTCCCGAAGGTGTCGACCCCGCTTCGCTGATGAAGGTCGACCGGATGGCGAACCATCCCGAGTACCAGAATCGTGACGCCCGGGTGAAGGTGATGGACACCCAGAACCTCGAAACGGTGTTCATGCTGCCAACTTTCGCCTGCGGCGTAGAGGAGGCCCTCAAGCACGACATCGACGCCACCATGGCCTCGGTGCGGGCGTTCAACCTCTGGCTGGACGAGGACTGGGGCTTCGATCGTCCCGATCACCGCATCATCTCGGCGCCGATCATCTCGTTGGCCGACCCCGAAAAGGCAGTCGAGGAAGTCGATTTCGTGCTGAGCAAGGGTGCCCGCATGGTGCTGGTCCGTCCCGCGCCGGTGCCGGGAAGGGTCAAGCCGCGCTCACTGGGCGATCCGGTGCACGATCCGGTCTGGGCGCGGTTGGCCGAGGCCGGCGTCCCGGTCGGGTTCCACCTCAGCGACAGCGGCTACCTGGCGATCAACGCGCTGTGGGGCGGCAAGGCCACCTTCGAGGGATTCGGCAAGAAGGATCCGTTGGACCAGGTACTCCTGGACGACCGGGCAATCCACGACACCATGGCTTCGATGATCGTGCACCAGGTCTTCACCCGTCATCCGAAGTTGAAGGTCGCCAGCATCGAGAACGGCTCGTATTTCGTGTACCGGTTGATCAAGCGGCTCAAGAAGGCCGCCAACACCGCCCCGTACCACTTCAAGGAAGACCCGGTGGAGCAGCTGCGCAACAACGTCTGGATCGCGCCGTACTACGAGGACGACGTGAAGCTGCTGGCCGAGACGATCGGCGTGGACAAGATCCTGTTCGGTTCGGACTGGCCGCACGGGGAGGGGCTCGCCGACCCGATGGCGTTCACCGCCGACATCCCGCAGTTCCCGGAGTTCAGCGCCGAGGACACCCGAAAAGTGATGCGGGACAACGCGCTCGAGCTGCTCAACGCGAACGTCCCGGCGTCGGTGTAGCGCATCCGATGGGCGAGTGGACGATCGGATCGGTGCTCGACGCGGTCGCCGATGCCGTGCCCGATCGGCTGATGACGATCTGCGGCGACCGCCGCAGTACCTTCGCCGAGTCCACGGAACGTACCCGCCGACTGGCGAACTATCTGGCGGACAACGGTTTCGGCGCGCATACCGAACGGGACGCGCTGGGCAATTGGGAGTGCGGGCAGGACCGCGTCGCGCTGATCATGCACAACGACCTGTATCCCGACATGGTCATCGCGTGCCTGAAGGCCCGGGTGGTGCCGGTCAACGTGAACCACTACTACACGCCGCGGGAAGTCGCCGACCTGCTGGCCTACGTCAAGCCCCGCGGCGTCATCTACCACCGCGCGCTGGGCGCAAAGTTCGCCGATGTGCTGCCCGGTGACGATGTCGAGTTGCTGATCTCGATCGACGACGGGAGCGACCTACCCGACTTGCCGGGTGCCGTCGCGCTGGAAGACGCTCTGGCACAAGGCGGTTCCGATCACGAGAATGCGCCGCGACCGGACGACGTGCTGATGATCTGCACCGGCGGGACGACCGGACGGCCCAAGGGTGTGATGTGGCGGCAGTCCGACATGTATGTCGCGTCGATGAACGGCGACGACCATTCGGGCGTCGAGGAGATCTATCAGCGGGTGCAGAACGCCGGCGCGCCGTGGTTCGCGGTGTCCCCGCTGATGCATGCGGCGGGGCTGTGGACGGCCTTCTCGGCGATCCTGAACGGGCAGACCGTCGTTCTGTACGACACCCGACGCAACTTCGACCCCGTCACGGTGCTCGAGACCGCCGAGCGCGAGAAGGTCGGCCTGATGACCATGGTCGGCGACGCGTACGCCGCGCCACTGGTGGACGAACTCGGCCGGCGCGAGTACGACCTGTCCAGCATGTTCGCCATCGGTACCGGCGGGGCGGCTACCAATGTCAAACATCAGCAGGCATTGCTGCGTTACCTGCCGCACATCACGTTGATCAACGGCTACGGGTCCTCTGAGACCGGCAACATGGGTTACGGCCACAGCCGGCAGGGCACTCAGGTCGACACCTTCACGATCAGGCCGGGCGGACTCGTGCTGGCCGAGGACTACAGCCGATTCCTCGACCCGGGTGAAGCGCAGATCGGCTGGGTGGCCCGGGCCGGGCGAATTCCGTTGGGCTACTTCGACGACGAGGCCGCCACCACCAAGACGTTCCCGGTGGTGGACGGGCAACGAGTGGTGATATCGGGTGACCGTGCTTCGGTGGACGACGATGGCACGCTTCGGCTGTTCGGCCGAGACTCCCTGGTGGTCAACACCGGTGGGGAGAAGGTGTTCGTCGAGGAGGTCGAAGAGGTGCTGCGCGCGAACCCCGCCGTCGCCGACGCGCTGGTGGTCGGCCGGGACAGCGAGCGTTGGGGCCAGGAGCTGGTGGCTCTGGTCGAGTTGCGCGACGGGGCCGAGCATGACGAGCAGGCGCTGCGCGCGCACTGTAGCGCCGCGCTGGCCCGATTCAAGACGCCCAAGGCGTTCATCGTGGTCGACCGGGTGCGCCGGCTGGGCAACGGCAAGGCGGACTATCGATGGGCCAAACAGCACGCCACCGAACCCGCGAGGACGGCCCGGCAATGACACCACCACGCAAGGTCATCGACTGCCTGGTCAACGTCCACTTCGGGGAAACCGAGACACAACCGGAGTTCATGAAGAGGGTCCGCGACGATTACTTCAAGGGACCCAAGTCGATGTTCGACCCGGTGGACCTCACCGAACTCCTCGACGAGATGGACGAACACGGGGTGCAGAAGGCCATCCTGATGGACAATCTGGTCAAGCCCTCGGTCACCGCACGCAAGTTCGCCGAAGCCCGTCCGGACCGCTTCGCCCTGGCGATCGGCGGTGTCAACCTATTGCGTCCGGTGGCGTCGCTGCGGGAGCTGACCGCGACGGTCGCCGACCTTCCGGTCGCCTACACCGCTGTGGGACCGAGTTTTTGGGCCGACGGGATGTATCCGCCGAGCGACGCCGTGTATTACCCCCTGTACGCCAAATGCGCCGAGATCGAGCTGCCGCTCTGCGTCAACACCGGCCTCCCCGGACCGCCGATTCCCGGCGAGGTGCAGAACCCGATCCACCTGGACCGGGTCTGTGTGCGGTTCCCGGAGTTGAAGCTGTGCATGATCCACGGTGCGGATCCGTGGTGGGACGTCGCGATCAGGATGCTGATCAAGTACCGCAACCTGCGCCTGATGACATCAGCGTGGTCGCCGAAACGGTTGCCGGACAGCTTGATCCACTACATGCGTACGCGTGGGCCGAACAAGGTGATCTTCGCCTCCGACTGGCCGGTGCTGCGCCAGCATCGGGTGGTGCCGGAAGCCAACGCCCTCGACCTGCCCGCGGACGTCCTGGACAACTACCTTTACAACAACGCCGACGAATTCTTCTTCAGGAGCACCGATGGATCGCTATGAACTGCGCCGGATCGACTACAGCTTGACCGACGACCATAAAGCGCTGCAGGCCGCCTACCGGCAACTCTTGGAAACCCACTGTCCCATCGAGACGGTTTGGGCCGCACAAGAATCCGGGTTCGACAAGAGCCTGTGGGAGCGACTGTGCGCGACGGGTGCCACCTCGATGGCGGTTGGTGAAGACGTCGGCGGTGACGGCGCGACGCTGGTGGATCTCGCGTTGGTCGCCGAAGAGCTGGGCCGCGCGCTTGCCCCGGTGCCGTGGATCGAGCATGTCTGTGCCGCGCGGCTCGCGGAACGGCTGGGCGGCGTCGAGACGGACGTCGTCGAGGGCAACCGTATCCTCGGGCTCGACATCGCACCGGAACCCGTTGCGGGCTCCCGCCTTATCGCTTCGGCGGCCATCGCCGACGCCTTGATCGTCGCCGACGGTGACGACGTGGTGCTGCTCAGGTTCGCCACCCGGCCGGCGCGGGTGCCCAACCTGGGGCAGCTGCCGATGGCCTGGGTGGACCCCGGCACCGCGGATTCGCGGACGGTGCTGGGTTCCGGCCCGGAGGCGGTCACGGCCTACCGCCGGGCGGTCGACGAGTGGCGGGTGCTGACCGCGGCGGCGCTGACCGGCCTGATCGAGCAGACCATGACGATCGCCGCCGAGTTCGCGAAATCGCGCTACACACTTGGCGTCCCGATCTCGACCCTGCAGGCGATCTCACATCCGTTGGCCAACATGGCGATCGTGGTGCAGGGCGGTCGCAACCTGGCCCGCCGTGCCGCCTGGTACCTGGACAACGAGCCCGACGTGCGTCCCGAACTGCCCGGGTGCGCGTTCGTGTTCATGGCCGAAGAAGCGCCCAAAGCGGCCACCATGGCAACGCACATCCAGGGCGGGCTCGGGGTCTCCGTGGAGGCCGCCGCGACCGCGTACCTGGTGCGGGCCCGCGGCTGGGCGCTGGCCGGCGGCGATCCGGGCATCACCGCCAAACAGATCGGACAGCTCGTAGCCGAGCGGGAAAGCGCCTGACACAATGGATTTCACACTTGTAGACCTGGAAGACGACGACCAGGCCTTCCTGGCCGAGGTGCGTGCCTTTCTGGCCGAACACGTCACCGACGATGTGCGCCGGCGTGACCGCGACACCGGGGACAACTTCGACGAAGCCGTGCATCTGGCGATCGGCGCGGCCGGCTACCTGCAGAAGGAGTGGACGCCGTCCAGCGAGGGCGGTTTCAGCCGGGTCCGGCGTCGCATCTGGGAGCTGGAAAAGCGCCGCGTGCACACGCCATGGGTGACCTGGGGTACCACCGCGATGGTGGCCCGGGCCGTGGCCGCGTTCGGCAAGCCCGAACTCGTCGAGGAGGTCATGCCCAAAGTCTTCACCGGTGAAGTGCGAATGTGCCTGGGCTACACCGAACCTGAAGGCGGGTCCGACGTCGCGACGTGCAAGACGCGGGCGATACGCGACGGCGACCAATGGGTGATTAACGGATCCAAGATGTTCACCACCGGCGCGCACAACTGCCAGTACGTGTTCCTGATCACCAACACCGATCCAGACGCCCGGAAACACAAGAGCCTCACCATGTTTCTGGTTCCCCTCGACCTGCCCGGCATCGAGATCCAGGGCATCCGTACCGTCGACGGCGACCGGACCAACATCGTGTACTACAGCGACGTCCGGGTCGACGACAAGTACCTACTCGGTGAGGTCAACGGCGGCTGGACCGTGCTGCGCGGGCCGCTGGACGCCGAGCACGGCGCGGTCTCCGCGGCGCCCGACGGCCTGCAGGACGTCGCGATCATGGCGCATCAGACCGGTTTCATGTCCGCCGCGGTCGACGCCGTCGCGGCCAACGTCGGCGCCCCGGGTCCGGATGGGAAGCGCCGGATCGACGACGGGTCGGTGGCCTACCGGCTCGGGCGCAGCGCGGCCCGGTTGGAGGCGGCGCTGTCCACGCCCAGCATCTTCGGTCGGGTCGCGCAGGCGCAGACCATGCGTGACATCGGACCCGACCTGATGGACATCTCCGGACCCGCCTCGGTGCTGCCGATCGAGACCGACGGTGCGGCCGACGACGGGACGTCGGAGTATCTCTACCGATTCGCCCCGCTGGCCGGCATCTACGGCGGCACCCTGGAGGTGTTCCGCAATATGATCGCCCAGCATGTGCTGGGGCTGGGCAAGCCGGCTTACGCGCCGCCCGCCACGAAGGTGTCCTAGACCTGCGGGGTGGGACTCTGCCCCGATTCCCATTTCGCTGCCAGCGACCTCTTGACAGTGCTGCCCGCCGCAAAATCGACCTGGAACGTTTCCCCTTCGTCGCCTTCGAACGTGACGAGGTATCCGGTGTCGGTGGCGTCCTTGAACACCACTTTGTGGGACTCTTCGCCCGAGCCGCGGTCGACGGCGATGATATCGCCGGGGGCGACGTCGTCGATGCGATCGTTTCCGGAGATTTCAGCCATGCCGTCGACGGTAGCCGACTGACCGATAGTGACCTGTCACACGGTCCGTAACGGGTCGTCGCCGGGACATGGCCTGGGGCCCCAAGTCGTCGACCGCCAAGAATCCTTTGAGAATCCTCCAAAGCGGGGCGTCCAGCATTGCTGTCAGCGCACGAGATCACGGCCGACAGACCTGGAGATTCCACGAATGACTACGGACGCCATTCCGAACGTTCAACAGCCTGACCCCGACGCATCCCATTCCCGCGGACGCCTGCTCGGTTATTGCGCGGCACTCGCGCTGACCGCCGGCTTCGTCAACGCGGTCGCGCTGCTCGTCTTCGCCGTGCCGGTCGGCAACCTCACCGGGGTCACCACCCAGCTGGGGATGGACACCGCCCATCCCTGGCTCTACGAAACCCACGTGCTGGCCGGGATCCTGCTGGGGTTCCTGCTGGGGGCGGCCGTCGCCGGGACATTGCTCGGCCACACCCACGCCGCCAAAACCAAAGGACATGCCCTCGTGCTGATCATCGAGGCGGCGTTGCTGCTACTTGCCGCCGGGGGAGTGGAACTGGCCGCGGTGCGGGCGCAGATCTCCGCGCTGGGCATCGAGGAGACCGCGGTACAGGCGTTGCTGGCCGCGGCGGCCCTCGGTCTGCAGAACGGCCTCACGTCGAGCTACCGCGGCATGTCGGTCCGCACCACTCATTTCACCGGCACCGTCACCGATCTGGGACTCATGCTCGGCCGCAGCCGCAAACACGGGGTCGACAAGTGGAAGGTCGCGATCCTCACGGTGACTCTGCTGCTGTTTCTCACCGGCGCGGTAGCCGGGTTGTTGGCCGGCTCTTGGCTCGGCGGACACGCACTGCTGGTGCCGGCGTCGATGTGCGTGGCTGTCGCAGCGACCAAGGTGCTGCACGGCGCCGAGCCCATGCCGGCGCGAGCAGTCGCATAATCGCATCGAATCGCTTGTGTCCGTGCGATTCTGCGTCTGCTGGGATCGCTAGGTGGTCAGGACGCTGGCGGCAGCGGTGCCCGGCGCCCCGTACAACTGGGTGAAGCCGACCTTGGGTTCGCCCGGAACCTGACGGTCACCGGCCTGGCCGCGCAGTTGCCGGACGATCTCGTGGATCTGGCGCAGACCCGAAGCGCCGATCGGCTCGCCGTTGGCGATCAATCCGCCGTCGGTGTTGACCGGCATCGAGCCGCCGATCTCGGTGGCGCCGTCGGCCAGCAGCTTCTCCTGATCTCCGTCGGCGCAGAAGCCGCATTCGGCCATGTGGATGATCTCCGCGCCGGCGTCGGTGTCCTGCAACTGGATCACGTCGACGTCGTCGGGGCTGACCCCGGCCTTCTCGAACGCGGCACGGGCGGCATAGACGGTGGGTGAGACGTCCTCCTCGACCGGTGCGAATGTGGTGTTCACCTCGTAAGCCCCGTATTTGCGGGTCCGCACCTCGACCGACCTCAGGTAGACCGGCTTGTCGCAGTAGCGGTGTGCGAGGTCGGCCCGGCACATCACCACCGCCGCCGCGCCCTCGTCCGGCGCGCAGAACATGTACTGGGTGAGCGGATAATTCAGCATCGTCGAGTTGAGGATGTCGTCCTCCTCAATCGGCTTGCGGCGGAATGCGTTCGGGTTGAGCACGCCGTTGCGGAAGTTCTTGGCGGCCACCCTGGCCAGGGTGCGCTGGGAGATGGCATGGTCGTGCAGGTACCGGTTGGCCTTCATGCCGAAAAATTGCGTGGTGAGGTACTGGCCGTTCTCGGCGTACCAGCGGGGCATGCCCACCAGCGCCGGATCCTCGGTGAACGCGCCCCGCGGGTGCTTGTCCAGGCCGACGGCAATGCCGATGTCGTAGTCCCCCAGGCGAATTCCGTCGGCGCAGGCCTTGGCGGCACTGGCCGCGGTGGCGCACGCATTGAAGACGTTGGTGAACGGAATGCCGGACAGCCCCACCATCCCGACGATCGCGTCCGGGTTGGCCACCGTCCAGCTGCCACCGGTGGCGGCCTGGATGTCGCGCCACTGCACGCCGGCGTCGGCGACCGCGGCGACGATGGCGTCCACACCCATCTGCATCGCGGACTTGCCCTCGAACCGGCCGAAGGGGTGGAGACCTACCCCGATGATGGCAACCTCGTTCACTTCGCAACACCCTTCCTGCCCCGAAAGGAGGGAAACCTATGCCCGACGACTTGTCTATACTACTGTAACCATTACCGTTGATCGTTCCGAATGTGTGGACCGGGGAGAGGTTGCGCCACGTGGGCAAGTTGGACGCGTTGCCTGTCGGCAATGCCGAAACCGTCCTCGACGACGGGATGCGGGTCCTGCTGACACGGCAGGGACCGAAGCCATGACTACGGCGACGGTGGTATTCGACCCGTTCTCCGAGGATTTCTTCAACAGTCCCTACGAGATCTACCGCCGCATGCGCGAGGAAGCTCCGGTCTATTACAGCCAGGAGTACGACTTCTATGCACTGACCCGCCACCAGGATGTGGCGGCCGCCTTCAAGGACTACACGACGTACTCGTCGGCCTACGGGGTGGACCTCGCCCAGGTTCGCAAAGGGCACGTGACCGAACACGGGTCGATCATCGCCATGGACCCGCCCGCGCACCGCCGCATGCGGGGTCTGCTCAACAAGGTGTTCACCCCGCGCGCGATCCAGGCACTGCGGCCTCTGGTGGCGGAGTTGGTGGACAAGCACCTGTCCGCCGTCGACCCAACGGGTTTCGACTTCGTGCAGGACTTCTCCGCACTGTTCCCGGTCGACGTGATGACGACACTGCAAGGCGTTCCGGAGCAGGACCGCCAGCAGATCCGGCTGTGGATCGACGATCTGCTGCACCGCGGCCCCGGCGAGGTCGAGATGGGTGAGGTGGGACAGAAGTCGGCCGTTGACATGGCCATCTACTACTACCGGCTGACCAAGAAACGTCGCGACAACCTCGGTGAGGATCTGCTGAGCCGGCTGATCGAGGCCGAGATCGAACGCGACGACGGCGAGATGGCACCGCTGACCAACATCGAGATCACCGAATTCGCAACGCTTTTGGGCGGCGCCGGCGCCGAGACCGTGACCAAGCTGCTGGGCAACGCCGCGGTGGTGTTCGCCAGGTTTCCGGGCCAGTGGCAGAAACTGTTGGACGACCGCAGCAAGATCCCGCTGGCCGTGGAAGAACTGCTGCGCTACGAGGCGCCCGCACAGTACAACGTGCGGCGCTCCACCCGCGATGTCACGTTGCACGGCGTGACTATTCCGGCCGGCAAACCGGTTTTCCTGGTGGGTGCGTCGGCCAACCGCGACGAGCAGGCCTGGACCGACCCGGACACCTTCGACATGGAGCGCGACCGCACCCAGGCGCAGAATCTGGGATTGGGCTACGGCATCCACAGCTGCCTGGGGGCCGCCCTCGCGCGGTTGGAGAGCGTGATCGCATTGGAGCGCATGCTGGACTTCATGCCGCGCTACGAAGTGAACTGGGCCGGTTGTAAGCGGGTCAACATGCAGAACGTGGCGGGCTGGAGCAACGTGCCGGTGCGGGTGCTCTAAACCGCCGGGTCCCGTCGCCAAACCAGCGTGCTGTGAACGGCTTTGCCGCGGGCGGAGGTCTGGGACGCCGACAGCGTCAACCGGTCGCCGTCGATGCGTGCCTGCCGGATCTGCGGCTGCTGCAACAACTCTGGCATCGTCGACACCAGCACCAGATGACGCACCGTCGCCGCGGCATCGTCGACGTCGAACCTGCCGCCGTAGGAGACGAATTCGCCGTCCGGCCCCGAGGTCAGCTGTGCGGACATGTGACCGTCGGCGGTGTAGAGGATCAGCCCCGAGGGATGCTCACCGAACGGGTGCCGCAGTTCATCGCTGTCCGGGTAGCGCGAGACGAACGACTCCAACAGCCAACCGCCCAACAGTGCCTGCCGTAACTCACTCACCCGGTTGACCCTACCGAATCGATTACAGTAACGTCCACGCTCATGAGCTGTGGGTGTCTGCGGCGATGATCGCCGGATCCGGCTCCCGGATCAAGATCGACGGCGGCATCCCCATGGAGCTGACCCGGGTGCCCCCCGCGGCGGCCGAACTGGAAGGCCGTGGCTACGACGGCGGCTGGACCGGGGAGATCAACCACGACCCGTTCCTGCCCATGCTGTTGGCTGCCGAACACACCTCGACTCTCGAACTGGGCACCAGCATCGCGGTGGCGTTCGCGCGTAACCCGATGACGGTCGCCAACGTGGCGTGGGATCTGCAGTCCTACTCCGGCGGCCGGTTCATCCTCGGCCTGGGCACTCAGATCCGGCCGCACATCGAGAAGCGGTTCGGCATGCCGTGGAGCCGGCCGGTGGCCAGGATGCGGGAGTTCGTCGCGGCGCTGCGGGCCATCTGGGATTGCTGGCAGCACGGCAGCCGGTTGAGCTTCGAAGGCGACTTCTACACGCACCAGCTGATGACGCCGATGTTCATCCCCGAGCCCTTGACCTGCGCGCTGCCAAAGGTTTTCGTGGCCGCGGTCGGGGCGGTGATGACCGAGATGTGCGGTGAGGTCGCCGACGGCCTAATCGCTCACGCGTTCACCACCCGGCGCTTCCTGGACGAGGTGACCCTGCCGGCGTTGCAGCGCGGGATCCGGCGTGCCGGACGTGAATGTGCCGACGTCGCGGTGTCCTGCCCGGTCTTCGTCGTGACAGGCCGCACCGAAGCCGAGATGGCCGGTGCCGCAGCGGGAATCCGAAAGCAGATCGCCTTCTACGGCTCGACGCCGGCGTATCTGAAAGTGCTCGAGCTGCACGGCTGGGCGGAGCTGCACACCGAACTGCACCGTCTGTCCCGACAAGGCGAATGGGATGCCATGGGCACTTTGATCGACGACGACGTGCTGGACGCGTTCGCCGTCGTCGCGCCCGTCGACGAGTTGGCCGCCGCGCTGCGCACCCGCTGCGCAGGTGCGGTCGATCGCGTGCTGCCGGCCTTCCCCGCCTGCCTGCCGCGGGGCACAATCGTGTCGATCCTCGATCAGTTGCGCCAGGAGGTTCAGCCATGGACAGGGTGAGAGGCAGAACGGTGGTCGTCACCGGCGGCGCCCGCGGCATCGGATTCGCCACTGCGACAGCGTTATTGGCGCGCGGTGCGCAGGTGGTGATCGGCGACCGGGACGGTGCGGCGCTGGACGCGGCCGTCGCGGCGACGGGGGGTGCGGTTTGCGGTCACCTGCTCGACGTCTCCGACCGCGACTCCTTCGCCGGGTTTCTCGACCGGGCCAGGGCCGACGGCGGCGGACGCATCGACGTGCTGATCAACAATGCCGGAGTGATGCCGGTGGGCTCGTTCGTCGACCAGACGCCGCAAGCCATCCGGTCCTCCATCGAGGTCAACCTCTACGGAGTGCTCAACGGGTGCCAGCTGGTGTTGCCCGAGATGGCGGCGCGCCGGCGCGGCCACATCGTCAACATCGCGTCGATGGCCGGCGTGATGGCCATCCCGGGACAGGTCGTCTACGCCGCGACCAAATTCGGTGTGGTCGGACTCAGCGTGGCGCTGGCCGACGAATTCGCCTCCCGCGGTGTGGATGTCACCGTGGTGATGCCGCCCTTCGCCCAGACCGACTTGATCGCCGGGACGAAGGCGTCGGGCATCGGCAAACCGGTCAAGCCCGACGTGGTGGCCGCGGCGATCGTTGGCGCGCTGGACAAACCCCGGACCCACGTGGCGCTCCCGCAGCCGACCCGGTTCGTCGGTCCGGTGGTGGCGATGCTGGGTGCGCGGGGGAGGCGCTGGTTCAACAAGAGGATCGGCGCGGACAGACTGTTCCTCGACGACATCGACCATGCCGCACGGGCGTCCTACGAACGGCGGGCACAGTCGGCGGTCGGCGTGGTGGATGAGGCCGTCGAGCGTCACGCCAGCGTGGCATCGGGCGACGAGCGTCGCGCCAGCGTGACGCTCGATGCGGGCTACGAATCCTCGGCCTGAGCCCGCGCCCATCGGTAGTCCGCCTTGCCCGAGGGGCTGCGCTGGATGACATCGCGGAAGACGATCGCTTTGGGAAGTTTGTAGCGCGCCAACGAGTTTGCGGCGTGCGCGATCAACTCGTCAGCGTCGGTCACGGCTCCCTCGGCCAATGCCACCACCGCCACCACTTCCTGACCCCACCGTTCGCTGGGACGTCCGGCGACCACCACGTCGGCGACGGCCGGATGGGAAGCCACCGCGGTTTCCACTTCCTCGGCGAAGATCTTCTCGCCGCCGGAATTGATGGTCACCGAGTCGCGGCCCAGCAGTTCGATGTGGCCGTCCTCGCGATGCCGGGCCCGGTCACCGGGGATCGCATAGCGGACGTCGTCGATGACCGGGAAGGTCGCCGCGGTCTTGGTGGCATCGCCCTTGTAGCCCAACGGAACATACCCGCGTTGCGCCAGCCACCCGAGTCCGTCGTGACCCTTCGGCAGGATCGAGCTCAGATCCTCGGCCGCCACGAACGTGTCCGGCCCGGCGTTGAAGGTGCCCGTCGACACCGCACCGGACATGGACATGTGGTGCATCTGCGCGCCGGTTTCGGAGGACCCGACGCCGTCGATGATGATCGCGTTGGGCAGCACCTCGATCAGTTTTTGCTTGACGTACGGCGTCAACAGCGCTCCGCCGTTGGCGACCACGGCCAGCGACGATACGTCGGCGATCCCCTTCTCGATGGCGGCGACCAGCGGCCTTGCAATCGCATCACCGACAACCGTCACCACCAGGACCTTCTCGCGTTCGACGGTGCGCACCACCTCCTCGGTGTCCAGGCGCTCGACCGTCGAGGGGAACACCACCGACTGCCCGGTGGTCAACGCCGTCATCACACTCCACTGCGCCGCCCCGTGCATCAACGGCGGCAATACCATCAGCTTGGTGCCCGGCCCGGCCGTCACCCGGGCCACCACGTCGTCGACGGAACCGACCGGCTGACCGGTGACCAGGTCGCGGCCGCCGAAGGAGGTCATGAAGATGTCGGCCTGGCGCCACAGCACGCCTTTCGGCATGCCCGTCGTGCCGCCGGTGTAGAGCACGTACAGATCGTCGGGGGAGTGCTGCACCGGTGGCGCGTCCGGACTGGCCGATGCCAGCGCTTCCTCGTAATCGACTGCGCCGTCGAGCAATTCGTTGCCCGAGTCGTCAGCGATCTGAATCAGCACCTTCAGGTCAGGCAGGTCCGGCAGGATTTCGGCCACCCGGGGCGCGAACGCGGCGTGGTAGACCAGCGCGGTGGCACCGGCGTCGGCCAGCAGATACTGCAGCTCTTGCTTGACATAGCGGAAGTTGACGTTGAACGGGGCGACCCGGGCCGCGAACGAGCCGAGCAACGTCTCGACGAACTCGTTGCCGTTGTAGGCATAGATCCCGAGTAGGTCCTGCCCGGCTTCGTGGCCGGCCAGCGCGGAGCGTTCGGTGTGGCAGCCCAGCCCGCGGGAATGCAGATAGTCGGCAAGGCGGTTGGACCGCTCGAGGATTTGCGCGTAGCTGAACCGGCGGTCCCCCTGAATGACCAGGTCGCGGTCGGGAATCGCGGCCGCGACGGCGGCCACTACATCGGGAACGGTGAATTCGGTGCCGGGCACGAGAGTCCTTTCCGCCGAGCAGACAGAGAATCGCACGAATGAGTGTGCCGCAGTGCGATTCTGTGTCTGCTCGCGGCCTCAGGGTTGGTGGGGTAGCAGGCCGGCTGCGGCATCGACGCGCGGCGGCACGTCATAGAACTGAGTCGCCCATTTCCGGAGCGCCATATACCCTTTCGCGTCGGTCTTGGACAGCGCCGGACGCTCCACGTACTTCTGATAGCGCCAGATCTGCAGGTCGTCGAAAACGGTGGACAGGAACTGCTTTTCGATCAGGTCACGCAGCTTGCCCTCCGGTACGGGGGACTCGTCGCCCGGGACGCGGGGCCACCAGATCGAGTAGAACAGATCCGAAGTCTCGTCGTCGACCGGCGTGCAGGTGAAGATCAGCCGATGGTTCTGCGCGCCCTCGAAAACGCTGATCGCACCGCCGAGCCCGAACAGGTGGCTGTGAAACACCAACGCCAGGTCGTCGGGGTCGTCGCTGCGCGCGTCCGGCCAGCCCGCGGTGAACTGCCATTCGTGCTCGACGATCTTGTAGTCCAGCACCCGCGGCGTGACGGTGGCGTGGTGCACATACTCGAAATGCGCACTGTCCGGGGCATTTTCGGCGACGATCTGCGGGTGCACCGGTTCGCGCTCGGCGCGCCGGGAGAACTCCGGGTAGGCGCGGTAATAGGCCGACGGGTCGGTCTCGAACTGCGGGAATTTGCGGAAAATGTCGGGCATCTCCCACTGCGGCTCCTTGCCGTCCGGATGATGCCAGACGAACACGCAGTCGTACTGCTCCTGCACCGGATACACCTTCAGCGTCAGCGCACGGTTCGGCCGGTCCGGCTGATACGGGATGTAGCGGTTGGTGCCGTCGGGTCCCCAACGCCACCCGTGAAACGGGCACTGGACGCAGTCGCCCACCACCGTGCCGCCGTGGCCCAGATGGGCGCCCAGGTGTTTGCAGTGGGCTTCCAGCACATGCAGGGCGCCGGACTCGTCACGATAGGCGACCAGGTCCTCGCCGAAGTACCGCAGCGGGCGAACCTCACCCACCGGGAATTCGGGGGACCACCCGATCATGAACCACCCGGTGACCTTCCAGGTGAACGGGACCTTCACGTCAGTGCCTTTCGACAACGGCTGATACTTAATGCTTTACAGTATAGATTTCAGCAGACCGGCGATACATCGTCCAGCGCGGCAAGGAGCTCTATGGCCGAGGATGGCTTGCGGGGAGCTGACGAATTCGGGGCGATTCGGCAGCTCAAGGCACGCTATTGCCGGTTTCTGGGCACCACGGACCTGGATTCCTGGCGCGGCGTGTTCACCGACGACGTGACGCTCGACATGGCTGTGGGCACCGGCGCAGCCGATCCGCAGACGGCGCCGCCCCTGGTCGGTCTGGACAATTTCGCTGTGCTGGGCGGGTGACCGGTGGATCTTGAAGTTCTGGTGATCGGCGCCGGGTTCTCCGGGCTGTACATGTTGCATCGACTGCGTGAGTTGGGGCTGCGGGCCCGGGTGCTCGAGATGGCTGACGGAGTCGGCGGCACCTGGCTGGTCAACCGGTATCCCGGCGCGCGGTGTGACATCGAGAGCATCGAATACTCCTACAGCTTCTCCGAAGAGATTCAGCAGGAATGGGTTTGGACGGAGTCGATGCCGGCCCAGCCCGAGATCGAGGCCTACCTGAACTTCGTCGCCGACCGGTTGGACCTGCGTCGCGACATCGCGTTCAACACCAAGGTCATCGCGATGGACTTCGACGAGGAAGCCGCGGTGTGGATGGTACGGACTGAAGCGGGGGAGACGCTCACGGCGCCGTTCGTGGTGGCGGCATCGGGCATTCTCTCGGTCCCACTGGAGCCCGATATCGCAGGGATGGCGTCTTTCGCCGGAACCTCGCTGTATACCAGCCGCTGGCCGCGCGAGGGTTTCGATCTGACCGGAAAGCGGGTCGGCGTCATCGGCACCGGGTCCACCGGAGTCCAACTCATTCCGGTGGTGGCTCGGGAAGCTCAGCAGCTGACCGTATTTCAGCGTTCGGCACCCTACACACTGCCGTGGCGCGTGCACCGGTTCGAACCCGGTGAGCTGGACGAGATGAAAGCGCGTTACGGCGAGATCCGCGCCGCCCAGCGCGCGCACCCGATCGGTGCGGCACGGTTGAGCGCGTTCTCGGTGCTGCTGGAGATGCTGACCAGCCCGGCGCTGAAATCGGCAACCCGCGAGCAGCGGCTGCAGGCCATTGAGGAGAACGGCGTGCTGGGCGCACTGAATTGGAGCGACGTCTTCTTCGACATCGAGGCCAACCGGACGGCCGCCCAGCTCTACGGCGAAGCCGTGGCCCGCATCGTTGAAGATCCCCGGACCGCCGCCGCCCTCGTGCCCCGACATCCGTTCGCCTGCAAGCGCCCGATCATCGACCAGGGCTATTACGAAACGTTCAATCGGGACAACGTCACACTGGTCGACCTGCGCGACGACCCGATCCGGGAAGTGACGTCGGCTGGCATCCGGACCGTGGATGCGGACCACGAACTGGACGTGATCATCTACGCCACCGGATTCGACGCGATGACAGGTGCGTTGAGCCGCATCGACATTCGCGGTCGCGACGGGGTGTCGCTGCGTGATTTCTGGGCGGAGCAGGGCCCACTGTCCTATCTCGGGCTGGCGGTCGCCGGCTTTCCCAACCTGTTCACCGTGCAGGGCCCCGGCAGCCCCAGCGCGGCAACCAATTTCGTGGCGGCGCTGGAGCAGCACGTGGAGTGGATCGGCGACTGCATAGCCCACCTGCGGGCCAATGGAATCCGCGCCATCGAGGCGCTGGACAGCGCGCAGCAGGAGTGGATAGACCATGCCACGTCACTCGTGGCGCCGACGGTGCTGGTTCACCCGTCCTGCAACTCCTGGTACAACGGCGGCAATGTTCCCGGTAAGAAGCGGATGTACATGGGGTATACCGGCGGCATCCCCGAATACCGCCGTCGGTGCGACGAGATCGCGGCCGCCGGGTACACCGGGTTCGAACTGAGGTAGGTGATTGGTCGTGTCTTTGGCAACGCGCGGACTGGGCATAACCCGGGAGTTGAGCCTGATGCTGCCGCGTACGGTGGCCGGCGTCCGGGGTGGTCCGCTCGGGGTACGTCAGTTCGGCGAGGTGTTCCTGGACGAGTTTGTGCTGACCAGCTTTTCGATTCTCAACAACGGTGTGTTCAAGACGGTGCGATCACCGCAGACGTGCGCCGCGGCGGCCGAGGAGTTGTCGGCGCTGGGCATCGACGGGGCGCACGGCGACCCGGCGCCGTTGCGGGTGCACGGCATCAGGCGCCGGCGTATCGCCGGGTTGAACTATGAGCGGATGACATTCGAGCACGAACCCGCGCTGCCGCGGACCCTGGTCGAGCAGAACTTCGGCGGCCCGTCACGAGCCGCGGTACACCTGGTGCGGCACCGAGACGGTCCGCGTCCCTGGCTGATCTGGATCCACGGCGCCGGCCAGGGCGGTGCGGAAGACATGCTCCTGTCGCGCATCAACCGGATCCACCGCGGATTGGGATACAACGTCGCGATGCCGGTGCAACCCGGCCACGGCAGCCGGCGCGGGCATTGGCCGGCGTATCCGGACATGGATCCGCTGGGCAACGTCGCGGGCATGATGCGCTCGGTGTCGGAGATCCGTGCCATAGTGCGCTGGGCGCGCAGGCAGGCGACCGCCGTCGTGGTAGCCGGGGTGTCGATGGGCAGCCCGGTGGCAGCGCTGGTTTCCCACCTCGAGCGGGACGTCGACGCGGTCGCGCTCTACACGCCGATCCTGGGGCTCAACTCGATGATCGCCCGCCACCTGGGCAGGTCGGGTGCGTCGCGCAGCGACTACCGGAGATTGCTGCGGTCCGACGCGGTTTCACAGCTGACCTCGGTGATCGATCCACTGCAGGCCGACCCGGCGCCACCACCGAACCGGCGGTTGATCGTTGCCGCGCGGCACGACCGAATGGCGATGCTAGAGCCCGCGCTGGTGTTGCAGGAGAAGTGGGGTGGCCAGCTGTACTGGTATGCCGGGGGCCATGTCAGTCACATCTTCTCGCGTCGCGTGCAGGCGGTCTCCGAGCGGTTCCTGCGCGAAGTGCTTGTGTAGCCCTCGTAACGGCTTGC
This sequence comes from Mycobacterium sp. NGS22, assembly GCF_059813095.1. Lineage (NCBI taxonomy): Bacteria > Bacillati > Actinomycetota > Actinomycetes > Mycobacteriales > Mycobacteriaceae > Mycobacterium > Mycobacterium sp. NGS22. Next base: position 81,373 of record NZ_JCALDY010000001.1, on the reverse strand, counting down.
GCTCTGCGCGAGGGTCCCCAAAATGCCGGTGAAAGCGCCGTATTGCCGTGCATTTGAGGACACTCGCGCCACAAGCGGCTCGCGCCACAAGCGGCTCGCGTCAGCAGGCCTACGGCAGGATCACGGTGCGAAGCACGGGCTCGGCGACCGCCTGCCGCGTGGACAGCCCCCGCCGCAACGCATCGAGCAGCGCGTCGCGCGTCTCGCGCGGATCGATGAGCTCGTCGAACCCCATGTTCGCGGCCGAGCGATAGGACGCCTGCAGTTCGGCGTTGCGCAGCTTGGTGGACAGGTCCTCACCGGCGTGCGAGGCGCGGGTCAGCGCAGCCGCGCTCATCGCCCCCATGGTGGCACCGGGATAGGCGAAAGTGGCTGTCTGCTGGTCGAATCCGAGCAACGACATCACCATTGAGCCGAAGCCGTACGCCTTGCGCAGCGTCACGTGCAGCTTGATGGTCGTCGCCGCGGTCTGCGCGGCGAACATCCGCGCCCCGCTGCGCAGTACCCCCTGGCTCTCCGAACGGCTGCCCGGCAGCATCCCCGGATTGTCGGCCAGGAACACGATCGGCAGGTGGAACGAATCGGCCACCAGGATGAAATGTGCCGCCTTGTCGGCTGCGTCGGCATCGATAGACCCGGCCAACACCTGCGGCTGATTGGCGACGACGGCGACCGGGTGCCCGCCGAGGTGCGCCAACGCGCAGATGATCGCCTTGCCGAACGCCGGTTGAATCTCGAACCAGTCCGGGCGGTCGAACACCACGTCGAGCACCGCCCGCATGTCGTAGACCCGGCGGTTGTCGCGGGACACGATGCTCAGCAACTCCGGCGTCGGCCGGGGTTCGGAGTTTTCGTCGGGTTCCAGGGACGGCGGGTACGACCACGCGCTGGACGGGAAATACGACAGATAGCGCCGGATGTCGTCGAGCACGGCCTCGTCGTCCTCGCCGACGTTGTGGATCACCCCGCTGGGCAGCGCGACCGAGGGGCCGCCCAGGTCTTCTTTCGAAATGTCTTCGCCCGTCGACTCTTTGACGACCGGCGGACCCGCGGTGAAGATGGTGCCGTTTCGGCTCATGATCCGGAAGTCGCACACCGGGGCGACCAGGGCACCGTGTCCGGCGGACGGCCCGAGCACCGCGGCCACCGTGGGAACCCGCCCCGAACACTGCGTCTGGGCGAGCAGGTCGGTGGGACTGCGCCCGTAGTGCCCGCCGGTCGGGCGGAAGCCGGCGCCGTCGAGCAACATCACCATGGGCACCTTGTTGCGCAGCGCCAGTTCGGCGATCCGGTGGCGTTTGGAGTTTCCGCCCGGCCCGATGCTGCCGGCCAGGGTGGTGAAGTCCTCGGCGCCCACCATCACCGGTGCGCCGTCGATCAGGCCGGAGCCGGTGACGATGGCGTCGGCGGCTGTGTCACCTCCGACCAGGGTGCCGATTTCCCGGAACGTGCCGGGGTCCAGCAGCCGCTCGATTCGGGCGCGTGCGTCCAATTTGCCCTTGCCGCGGTGCTTGTCGAGACGCTCCGGTCCGCCCATCGCCCACGCGTGCTGTCGACGTCGGTCGAGGTCCGCGAGGGTCTCGTCCCAATCCTCGGGCTTGCCCATCCTGGTTACTGTAGTGGGTGCTGCCGGGCGTGACGTTGACCCTACCGAATTGCTTACTGTAACTTTTCCCTCATGTCGCGTGGGGGCCTCAAGATCGACGGAGGCATCCCAGCCAGACTGGACCGGACGGTCGAGGCCGCCGTCGCTCTGGAACGTAACGGCTATGCCGGAGGCTGGACGGCGGAAACCAGCCACGACCCGTTCCTGCCGTTGCTGCTGGCCGCCGAGCACACGTCGCGCATCGAACTCGGCACCAACATCGCGGTGGCGTTCGCGCGCAGTCCGATGACCGTCGCCAACGTGGGCTGGGATCTGCAGGCGTACTCCCAGGGACGATTCATCCTGGGCCTCGGCACTCAGATCCGACCGCATATCGAGAAGCGGTTCGGCATGCCGTGGAGTCATCCCGCCCGCCGGATGCGTGAGTTCGTCGCGGCGCTGCAAGCGATCTGGTCGACCTGGAAGGGTGGCGAGCGGCTGCAGTTCGAAGGCGAGTTCTACACGCACAAGCTGATGACGCCGATGTTCACCCCGGAGCCGATGCCGCACCCGCCGCCGAGGATTTTCCTGGCGGCGGTCGGGGAGGCGATGACCGAAATGTGCGGCGAGGTCGCAGACGGTCACGTCGGTCACCCGATGGTGTCGAAGCGGTACCTCGCGGAGGTGACGTTGCCGGTGCTGCAGCGCGGTCTGCAGCGCTCGGGCCGAGACCGCGCCGACATCGAGGTCGCCGCCGAAGTGATGGTGGCGACCGGCACAAACGAAGAGGAGTTGGCCACCGCAATCTCGGCCGCCCGCAAGCAGATTGCGTTCTACGGGTCCACACCGGCGTATCGCCCGGTTCTGGACCTGCACGGCTGGGGCGACCTGCACACCGAGCTACACCGGATGTCCAAGCAGGGCGAATGGGACGCGATGGCCTCGCTGGTCGACGACGAGATCCTCAACACTCTGGCAGTGGTGGGGCCGGTCGACGAGATCGCCGCCGCCCTGCGCAGCCGCTGCGATGGCCTCGCCGATCGGGTGTGGCCGATCTTCTATGCCGCTTCCCAGGACTGTATCAACGCCGCACTGAAGGAATTTCGCTGATGAGCACACCGGTAATGGACGAGGCCGCCAAGCTGCTGGCCGATCCGCAAACCTACACCGACGAGCGCCGTCTGCATGCCGCGCTGACGCACCTGCGTGCCGACGCCCCGGTCTCGTGGGTGGACGTCGAGAACTACCGGCCGTTCTGGGCTATCACCAAACACACCGACATCATGGACATCGAACGCGACAACACGCTGTTCACCAACTGGCCGCGGCCGGTCCTGACCACCGCCGCCGGTGACGACCAGCAGGCCGCCATCGGCGTCAAGACGCTGATCCACCTCGACGACCCGCAGCACCGTGACGTGCGGGCGATCGGCGCGAACTGGTTCCGTCCAAAAGCCATGCGGGCGTTGAAGGTTCGTGTCGATGAGCTGGCCAAGATCTACGTCGACAAGATGGCCGAGGTGGGTCCAGAGTGCGATTTCGTCCAAGAGGTCGCGGTCAACTATCCGCTCTACGTCATCATGTCGTTGTTGGGCATCCCGGAGTCCGACTTCCCGCGCATGCTCAAGCTGACCCAGGAACTGTTCGGCAGCGACGACACCGAGTTCAAGCGCGGCACCACCGTGGAAGACCAACTGCCGGTGCTGCTGGACATGTTCGGCTACTTCAACGACGTGACCGCCGCGCGTCGCGAACAGCCGACCGAGGATCTCGCATCGGCGATCGCCAACGCCCGCATCAACGGTGAGCCGCTGTCGGACATCGAGACGGTGTCCTACTACCTGATCGTGGCGACCGCGGGGCACGACACCACCAGCGCCACCATCTCCGGTGGCCTGCACGCGCTGACCGAGCATCCCGACCAGCTGCAGCGGCTACGCGACGACCTGTCCCTGCTGCCGCAGGCGACCGAGGAGATGATCCGCTGGGTCACCCCGGTCAAACAGTTCATGCGCACCGCCGCACGGGACACCGAAGTGCGGGGTGTCCCGATCGCCGCGGGCGAGTCGGTGCTGCTCTCCTACGTCTCGGGCAACCGCGACGAAGAGGTCTTCGACGACCCGTTCCGCTTCGACGTCGGCCGCGAGCCGAACAAGCACGTGGCGTTCGGCTACGGCGTGCACTTCTGCATGGGCGCTGCGCTGGCACGTATGGAAGTCAGCAGCTTTTTCAACGAACTGTTGCCCAGGCTGAAATCGATTGAGCTGACCGGTGATCCGCAATATGTCGCGACCACCTTCGTCGGCGGCCTGAAACACCTGCCGGTGCGTTACTCGCTTCGGTGAGCTATCCGAACAGCACCGTGCTGATCAGGTGAGTGTCGCAGTACTCCCGCCAATGGGCGACCTTGCCGTCGGCGAATCGGAACAGCCAGGAGTAGACATTGGCGTACTTCTTGCCGCTGTGCGCCGTGGCATTCGACTCGCCGAAGACGACTACGGAGTCGCCTTCGCTGACCGCGTGCTCGAAGGCGAAGTGCAGACCGTCCCTGGTGAAACTCGGGATGCTGCCGACGAAGTTGAGGAATTGTTCCCTGTCGAAATCGCTCGGCATCGGATCGCCAGAGGGCAAGTCGATCGGAGCGCGACGCATCGACCTGAAGGTGAAATCGTCGCTGATCATTGTCTCCACTGCGGCAGTATCACCATGCTCGGCTGCCCGCAGGAGATCTTGTGCCATCCGGCTACGCTGCTCGTTCGTCACGCGCTCCCTTTCGGTGCGAGGTGTGGCCTCGTCATTGTCACGCGCCGCACGCCCCGACGCCAGACTCAATACACCCGAGCGGTAAAAAGGTGTGGCCCAAGTCATAGACTCCCCACGGGAGGACAGCAGCCTAATGACCCCGAGGACGATCATCATCACCGGTGCCAGCGACGGCATCGGCGCCGCTGCTGCGCGCCGGTTGCGCCAACTCGGCGACAACATCGTCGTGGTCGGCCGGTCGCAGAGCAAGACCCAGGCCGTGGCCGCCGAGCTGGACGCAGACCATTTCGTCGTCGACTTCGCCGACCTGGCGCAAGCGCGGGCGCTGGCGGACAAGATCCGCTCCGACTACCCCAGGATCGACGTGCTGATCAACAACGCGGGCTGCATGGGCACCAAGATCCACATCACGCCGGACGGCTACGAACATACCTACCAAGTCAACTATCTGTCCCCGTTCCTGCTGACCACTCAGCTGATGGATGTGCTCGTCGACTCCCGCGCCACCGTCGTCAACACCACCAGCTCGTCGCATCTGCTGATACTGCGCGCCACCGTCGCCGATCTGGAGAACACGGCGCGGCGCCGTCCCAGCACCGCCTACGCACTGTCTAAGCTGGCGATCGTGTTGTTCACCAAGGAATTACACCGCCGGTACCACGGCCGCGGACTATCCGTCGCAACGGTCCACCCCGGCTACGTCAACTCCAACTTCGGTCCGGCCTCGGGATCGAAGACGCTGGCCTTCTCCAAGCGGTACCTGCCGACCGAGCGCTACACCGCCAGCTCGGAAGAAGGCGCCGAACAACTGATCTGGCTGGCCTCGACCCAACCCGGTGTGGCGTGGACGCCGGGGGAATATTATTCGCGGCATAAGGTCGCCAGGACCAACCGGCTGGCGAAGAATCCGCGGCTGGCCGGCGAGCTGTGGGACAGCACGCTGGCCAGGATCGCGACCTCGTGATGCAGGGCGCGAAGACGACCGCCCTGGTGACCGGCGGCGGGTCCGGGATCGGGCGCGAGGCGGCGACACTATTGCGCGAAGCCGGACACGACGTCGTCGTCTGGGACGTGTCCGGTGGTGACATCGCTTGTGACATCAGCGATTACGATGCGGTGCTGGCGGCGATGGAGCAGACCGTGCGCGAGCACGGTGTGCCCACCCGGGTCGTGGCGTCGGCCGGCGTCGGATCGTCGGGTCTGCTGCTGGAGTTGCCGCCCGCGGAATGGCAGAAGGTGCTCTCGGTCAACCTCACCGGCACCTGGTACACGATCCGCGCGGCCGCCCGGGCCATGATCGACGCCGAACTCGAAGGTTCGATCGTCGTGGTCTCCAGCATCAGCGGCACGGTGGCCGACCGGGACATGGGCGCCTACTGCGTGTCGAAGGCCGGCCTGGACATGCTGGTCAAGGTGGCGGCGGTGGAGTGGGGGATCCACGGTATCCGGGTCAACGCCGTCGGGCCCGGTGTCACGCGCACCCCCATGCTGCCCGACGCCGAAAAGTGGCCGGCCTGGGTCGAGGGCATGTCCAAACGAACGGCGTTGCGGCGCTTGGGGGATCCCGGCGACGTGGCCGAGGCTATCGTCGGCACCCTCGAAATGTCCTGGGTGACAGGACAAGTGATCCACGCCGACGGCGGGCTGTCACTGCACAGCCCGATCGACGCCTACGGGCAGGTCGAGAAGCTGATGCGGTTGAAGAAGCTACGCGAGCTGCATGCGGCAAAGCAGCAGGCCCAGGAGTCTTAGCCCCGAGAGTGAATTTCACGACGCACCGCCCGCGTGTCGCGTCGTCAGATTCACGGTCGGCGGTAAGGGTTTGGGTCAGACGATCCCGTAGTCGATGACACCGCGAACGATTTCGCCGTTGAGCAGGTCGGCGTAGGCCTGGTTGATGTCGTCTAAGGCGTACCGGCGGGTGATCATCTCGTCGAGCTGCAGCTGCCCGGTCTGGTAGAGCCGGGCCAACCGTGCGATGTCGGCCTTGGCGTTGCAGGAGCCGAAGATGGTGCCCGCCAACGTTTTGTTCATCAGGATGAAGTCCTGCAGGTTGATCTTGACCGATTGTTGCAGCTGCGAAGTCATGCCGGTCAGCACGCACGTCCCGCCCTTGCGGGTGAGTTGCACCGCGTCGCGGACATCGTCGGCGGTGATCAGTGACGGCGAGACCACTACGGAGTCGGCCATCACCCCGTAGGTGAGATCGCGCACCAGGTCCAGCGCCTCGGCGATCGAGGCGACGCTGTGCGTGGCGCCGAACCGCAACGCCGACTTCTGTTTGAACTCCACCGGATCGACGGCGACGATGTGCGCGGCGCCGTTGATCCCTGCTCCCTGGATTGCGCCGGTGCCGATGCCCCCGGCACCGATCACGACCACCACGTCCCCGCCGCGCACCCCGGCCCGGTTGGCGGCCGACCCGTAGCCGGTCGGAATGGCGCAGGACAGCAGCGCGCTGGGGACCAGCGGCAGCTGCGGCTCCAGCTTGATCAGCGAATTCACCGACACCACAGTGTGTTCGGCGAATGTGCCGACCTTGGCCAGATGGCCGAGCGGCCGGCCGTCGGCGGTGTGGTGACGGAAGGTGCCGTCGGTCGGCATCCCCGGGACCATGGTGCCCATGCCCTGGTCGCAGATGTACTCCATACCCGAGGCGCACCACCGGCATTGTCCGCATACCGCGACGAACGTCGTCACTACATGGTCGCCGACCGCGAAATCGGTTACCCCGGGCCCGATCTCACGCACCACGCCCGAGCCTTCGTGCCCGCCGATCATCGGGAACATGGTGGGCAGGCCCAACGCTTTCAGCACCTCGTTGGGTGCGGACATGTCGCCTTTGAGGATGTGGTCGTCGGAGTGGCACAGCCCGGCGGCCGCCAGCTGGACCAGCACCTCGCCGGCGCGGGGTGCGTCGAGTTCGAACTCCTCGACCGACCACGGCCCGCCGACGTCGTGCAGGATCGCCGCGCGGCTTCTCATGCGACCGGCCGGAATGTGACGGGAAGTTTGTTGGGGGAACGGAAGGTGAGGCCGACGATCTTGGACTCCACCCCGGTGCCGTCGTCTTCGACGAACCTCAGATCCTGGACGCGGTCGAACAGGCTGTTGAGCATGACCCGCGTCTCCAGTCGGGCGAGGTGCATGCCCAGGCACATGTGGATGCCGCCGGCGAAGGCGATGTGTGCCTGCCGGGGGCGCCGGATGTCGAAGGTATTGGGGTCGGTCCAACGCGTTTCGTCGCGGTTGGCCGAGCCCATACACATGTCGATCTGCGCGTCGGCGGGAATTGTCTTGCCGCCCAACTCGACTTCGCGTGTGGTGGTCCGCGTGACCATGGTCAACGGCGTCTCGTAACGCAGGCCCTCTTCCATCGCCATCGGGATCAGCGACCGGTCTTGATAGGCCATCGACAACTGCTCGGGGTGGGTCAGCAGGCAGTACAACAGGTTGCTTGAAGAGCGGTAAGTGGTTTCCAGTCCGGCGGGCAACAGCAGGCGCAGGAACGCGATGACGGCCTCGTCGGTCAGCTTCTCGCCGTCGATCTCGGCGGCGACCAGATCACCGATGATGTCATTGGTGGGCTTGCGGCGCCGCTGTTCGACCTGGTTGAGGAAGTAGCCGTGCAACTCGGCTGCGGCGGTCAGGCCGGCCATGATGTCGGTCGGGATCGAGATCAGATCCAGCGACAGCCGGCGGAACATGTCGAGATCTTCCGGCGGCAACCCGAGCAGCGAGGAGATGATGCGGGTGGGGAACTCGAAGGTCAGCGCCTTGACCAAGTCCGCCTCGCCGTGCTCCTTGATCTCGTCCACCAGCTGGTCGCAGACCGGCCCGATCACCGACGGCTCCCAGCGCTCCAGCGCTGTCGACCGGAACGCCTTGGCCACCAGGTTGCGATGGTCGTGGTGCTCCCGGCCACCCATCGCCAAGATGGTGTGGCCCATCACCAAGCCGATGGTCTCGTCGTACTTGGCTGAGGTGAACGTCTGGTCGTCGCGGAAGGCGTGGAAGACGTCGTCGTAGCCGAACAGGACCCACTCGTCGCTCGGCTTGAGTTCGTCGGGCAGCTGCTCGAGGTCCGAAAGGCCGCCGTGCCAGACGGGGTCGGTGCGCCGCATGTATTCGAAGAACGGGTACGGGCTGGTTTCACCGGTGAGGTCCAAGGCGACGGGCGCGCCGTTTTGGTCGGTGCTGAGCGTCATCAGGCGCTCCTCTCTGAGCAACCGAGTTAGCCCTTGCACATGGGCCGAAAGTGGAATGTCGCTATCATAATATAAATAGCAATCTAATCAACGAGCCGACCGATGACGAGGCGGTGATGCCCGGTGCAACGCCGTTTCGTGTGCTCGCTGGCCGAACTGCCGCCCGGCGCGATGAAACTCGTCGACGCCGGCAAGTTCGGCGTCGGCGTCTACAACGTGGACGGTTCGTTGTACGCGATCGTGAATTACTGCTCGCACGAAGGCGCCCCGCTGTGTCTGGGTCCGGTCGGCGGGACCAACGAACCCGCTCCCGGGGAACCCGACGGCCTGCGCCGGGTGCGGGAGGGTCAGATTGTCCGATGCCCTTGGCACAATTGGGAATTCGACATCACCACCGGCCGCAACGTCGCCGACCCGAGTCGCCGTGTGCGCACCTATCAGGTCGATGTCACCGACGGGGAAGTGTATTTGACCGCATGACGAACCCGATCATCGATGCGAACGTCCAGCCGCATTTCCGCTACAACGCCGAGATCCGGCGTTATCTCCCGGCCGCCCACAAATTGCGCTCCATCCCCGACGTCGAGCAGCAGTGGTATCAGGCGCCCGGCGGCGACTACCGCGCCGACCTGTACGGCGACGGGTATCCGGGATCGGATCCCGACACCGTCGCGCGGCATCTGTTCGACGAAGCCGGCGCGAGCTACGCGATCCTGAACCCGCTGACCCGGGGCAACATTGCCGACTACCTGCTCAACAGTCGGATCTGCGCCGCGGTCAACGACTGGCTGCTGGATCGGTGGCTGGGGTCCGACACGCGTTTTCGCGGCACCATCCGGGTCAATCCGGAGGACCCCCGCGGCGCGGTCGCCGAGATCGAACGGTTGGCCGATCACCCGAAGCTGGTTCAGGTCGGCGTGCCGATGCAGTCACGCGAGCCGTACGGCAAGCCGATGTTCGAACCGATCTGGGAGGCCGCGGCGGCGCATGGGCTGCCGGTGGCAGTACACGTCAACGGCGGCAACGGCGTCGACCATCCGCCCACCTTCGCCGGCCACGCGCACACCTATCCCGGTTACGCCGCGTTCATGCCGCTGAACTATTTCGTGCACCTGGCCACGCTGATCGTCGAGGGTGTCTTCGGCCGCCATCCCGGGCTGAAGTTCGTCTTCGCCGACGGTGGATACGACATCCTCACCCCGTTGATGTGGCGGCTGGACACGTTCTGGCTGTCCATGCGCGACCAGACGCCTTGGGTGGACCGCTATCCCAGCGAATACCTTCCCGACCACGTCCGGTTCTGCACGTCGGCGTTCGACGGCGCCCCCGACGTCGGCCAGGCGCAGCGCTGGATGGACTTCTCCGGCAAGGCCGACCTGGTGATGTACGGATCGGGTTATCCGCATTGGTCGACGACACCGGCGGCTCAGACGGTCGACGGACTGGATCCTGAGCAGCGCGCGAAGTTGTTGTGGCGCAACGCCAGTGAGCTCTACGGGTTGGCGGTGAATGATGGAAGCGCATTATGACCGTCGTCGAACCTCTCGATGCCCGCGCGGACCAGCAAGAAATCGCCGTCACCGTCGTCGACACCGACGTGCACCCATTGCCCGTGTCCGCCGACGTGCTCAAGTCCTACGCGCCGACCGAATGGGTGGACAAGATCTGGCCGACGGGCAACGCCGTCAGCCCCGTCCCGCATTTCTACGACACCCCGGACTCCTACAAGACCTTCTCGTTGCGAATGGACGCCGCGCCGCCCACCGGGGGAGTGGCCGGCAGCGACCCGGACTTCGCTGCCCAGCAGCTGCTGGTCGACGCCGGCGTCAGCATCGCCTCGCTGGAGCCGATGTGTGACGCGCAGTTGCCGCAGGCCGAGCACGTGCTGAAGTCGACCTACAACGACTGGCTCGCCGACGTCTGGTTGGACAAGGGCAACGCGCACGGCCGCTGGCGCGGGTCCGTCAGCGTGAGCGCGCAGACACCCGAGCAGGCCGCGCGGGAGGTCGAACGGTGGGCGGGACACCCGTACATGTCCCAGGTGCTGATGACGCCTCAGACCCGCGGAATCCCTTTCGGCACTCCGCATTTCGACCCGTTGTACGAGGCGGCGGCGCGCAATGGGCTGCCGGTGGCCACGCATTTGATGGGGCAGACGCCGTTCGAGTTGATCCCGCTGTACCCGGTCGGGAATCCCGCGCACTGGCACGACTTCTTCGCGTCCTGGCCGCTGCTGTACGTGTCGCACCTGATGAGCCTGGTGTTCGACGGCGCGTTCGACCGTCATCCGGACCTGCGGGTGGTGTTCATCGAGGGCGGCTTCACCTGGGCGATGCCGGTGATGTCGCGGATGGACCGAATCTGGGAGGCCCGTCGTGGCGACTTGCCGCAGGTGCGTCGGCGCCCGTCGGAGTATGTGCGCGAACACGTTCGGTTCACCACACAGCCTCTCGAGGACGCCGACACCGTGCAGTTCCGCGAGTACCTGGAAATGATGGACCTCGGCGACAACCTGATGTTCTCGACGGACTACCCGCATTGGAGCTACGACTCCCCGGCGTATGCGATCAACCGGTTTCCGCGTGATCAGCGGGATCGGATCATGCGCGGCAACGCGACCGCCCTCTACGGGTTGCCGTCAACCGTGAAAGCACTGCCGGGCGAGCAGGTGGGCGTTTCGCCGAGCGTGTAACCACTGTCAAATTCGTGCCGATTTTTCGCAGCAGTTACACGCTGGGCGACGATGTTTCGGTGACCGGCGGCGAGTGCTCGACCGGCGCAGGTCTACCTTGAGGGCATGACGCAGACGAATGTCACGCGCCCGCAGGGACTGGGCCGCATCGACCCGGCACTCCGAGACGCCGCCGAGAGGTTGGGCGTTGTCGAGTTCAGCGCCGACAGCCTGCCGGCCGAGCGTGCGCGGTTCGACCGGGAGGCCGCCGAGCGCGCCGCTGCGGTCGACACCACCGGGGTCAACGTCGAAGCCCGATCCATTCCCGGCCCGGACGGCGGCCAGCTCGACATCCGCCTGTATCGGGGCGCCGACACGTTGTCTGCGCTGCCGCTGGTGATCTACGCCCACGGCGGCGCTTTCGTGACCGGCAATCTGGACACCGACCACGCGCACTGCGTCGAGTTGGCCCGCGACTCCGGCACTTTGGTGGTGTCGGTCGACTACCGGCTGGCGCCGGAGCATCCGGCCCCGGCGGCGGTGCAGGACGTGGAAGCCGCGTTGTACTACGCGGTCGGGCAAGCCGAGGAGTTGAACGCCGACGCCACCCGGCTGGCGGTGATGGGCCGCGACGCGGGTGCTGCCCTGGTGGCCAGCGTGGCCCAACGGACGTTCGATGACGAGGGACCCAAGATCCTGGTGCAGATCCTGCACCAGCCGATGCTCGATTCCGATGCGACGCCGTCGCGGCGGGAGTTCCAGCGCACGCCCGGCCTCAACGGTCAGGCGGTGAGCCGGGCGTGGAGCCACTACCTGGGTCACGCTTCGGCCAACGGTCAGCACGTGCCGTCGCACCGGGCGAACTTGGAGGGACTGCCGCCGACGTTCGTCAGTTGCGCCGACGTCGACCCGTGCCGCGACGAAGCGATCGACTACGCGAACCGGCTGCTGCACGCTTATGTCCCCACCGGGCTGCACGTGATCGCAGCGACGTTCAACGGGTTCGACTCGGCGGTGCCCGATTGGGTTGTCTCGCAAGAGAACCGGGCGTTGCACGCGCAGTCGCTGCGGCGTGCGTTCGCTGTGTGAGAGACCTGACGGTGGCGATCCCTGCGCCGCGCCGGTGCGCGGCTGGCGATCGTCACGGGATCTGACGGTGGCGATCCCTGCGCCGCGCCGGTGCGCGGCTGGCGATCGTCACTCAACCGGAGTGAACTTGGTGATCATCCACTTGCCGTCGATTAGGTTCAGGGTCACCAGGACACTGCGGGGGGCTACCGACGGTTGTTCCGGATTCTCCTTGCTGGTGGTGCTTTGGTCGGCGAAGACGAGCACGATCGCCGAGGTGGGATGCAACTCCTGCACCGCCGCGCGTTTGACCTGAGTGGTCGTTTTGATCGACTTCTGCTTGGCGGCCGGCGTCACGACCTGCGAGGTGAACTGGTCGTAAAAGGACAAGAAATCCCCGGACAGATGCGACCTGGCATTGGCGAAGTCCTTGTCCAGCGAATCGGACGAATATGACAGCACCGCAACCGTTCCCTCCGAGGCGGCGTTGATCGCCGCTCGGGCCACGCTCTGGCTGGTCTGCTGATCTGGGCGGTAGTACTGGAAGTACAGCCACGCCGTCATGGCGGCCGAAGCGAGCAGTAGCAGGACCAAGATCACCGGGATGGGTTTGACGGTGATCTGCCGGCGCCAGATGTCGCGCCACCAGTTCCGCTTGGGCGTGACCTCGCCGTCGGCATCTTCGGCGTCGGTCTCGGATGGTGGCACGACCACCACCTCGGTGGGCTCTTCGAGCCCGCTGTAGACGGTGTCGTCGTCCACGACCGTGAAGGCGTCGTCGTCCGCGACGAAATCGTCGTCCCCGACCGTGCCGTGGTCCCCGACCCTGCCGTCGTCCGCGACCCTGCCCTCGTCCGCGCCAAAGCTGGCGTCCCCGACGAAATCGTCGTCCGCGCCAAAGCCGGCGTCCCCGACGAAACCGTCGTCCCCGACCCTGCCTTCGTCCCCGACGAAACCGTCCCCGCCCAAATCGTCGTCCCCGACCGCGTCATCGTCCGCGACGGTGCCGCCGGATTCAGCGTCGCCCGCCGCCTCGTCGACCTCACGCTGCGCTTCGGCGCTCTTGGCGAGGGCGACCGCGAACGTGGCGTAGTTGGAGCGCGCCGCGTCGGTGTCAGCGGCGTCGAGCCGCGCGGGTTCCTCGTCCGTCGCGGTGTCATCCACCACGGCTTCGGGGTCTGCGACGGATTCCTTTGGCGCGTCTTCGTCGGTCAGATCGACGTCGCGCACATCGTCGCTCACGGTACGAACTCAACTTTCGACACTTTGTACTGGCCGTCCTCCTCGGTCACGGTAACCCGCATGCGCCACGCGCGCGGTTCGTTCTTGCCGCCGCTGGAATTGGTGACCCGCGAGCTCACCGAGATCAGTACCTGCGCGGAGTGACCATCCATCGACTCGATGGCCGCCGCGTTCACGGTTCCCTCGGTGACCACCTTGGACTGTTCGACCACTTTCGTGAAATCGGCTGCGCGCTGCTGGAAGTCGTCCCGGAACTCACCAGTCGAATTGTCGATGACACGCTGCACATCCTGCTTGGCGCGGTTGAAGTCCAGCGAGGTCATGTACACCACACCTTGTTTGGCGCCGGCGATGAAAGCCGCTTCCCGCTGCTGCTTTTCGGTGCTCTCGTGGTGCCGCCACGCGAACACCCCGCTGAGCACCCACAACCCGAGGATCAGCAACACCGCCACGGCGGTGGCGATGGTGGACAGCTTCGGCACTCGCAACGACCTTCGCAGCCGCTCGCGCCGGGACGGCGGGGCAGCTGCGACGGGTTCGGATTCGTCGTAATTCTCCGACTCGTCGTACTCGTCGGGTTCGTATTCCTCGGTTTCGTCGTACTCCTCGGACTCGTCGTAGTCCTCGTAGTAGTCGTCGTCTTCGTCGTCGAACTCGTCGTCCTCGTCGAACTCGTCGGTTTCGTCGTCCATGGCGCCCAGCGCCTTGCGGCGCAACCGCGCCGCGCGGGCCTTCGCGCGTGCCGCGGCGGCCAACAGTTCGGCCTCGGCAGCTTCGGCTTCTGCCTCCTCGGCCAGCGCCAGCGCATCGGCTTTCGCGGTCACCGCAGCGTCGTCTGTCTCAGCCATCTCGGCTACCGCTCGTCATTATCGACTGAACTCCGGTATCTCTTACGGTATTGCCCATTGCTAACATCGGAGTCGCCAGCAAACCCCGACGAGGACCGATCAGGCGGATGACCCACCACTCCGACTTTCCCCCCGACTTCCCTCGCAGCAGCGAAGGAATGCCCGGGAAAGTCCGGCCGGCATCATGACCGCTGTCGACTCTCCCGAAAAGATACTCTTCACCACCACCACCCAAGCATTTCTGTCCAAACAGGCGTCCCTGCGTCACGTCCGCGACCTGCACGGCACCGGTGAATCGTTCCACCCGGAGTGGTGGCGGCGGGCCGCTGAACTGGGGTGGACGGGATTGCTGGTACCCGAGGAGCTGGGCGGCGGCAGCGCCTCGGGGGACGGGTTCACCGATCTGGCCTCGGTCGCCGAGATGCTCGGCAAGACGGTGGCGCCCGGGCCGTTGTACCCGGTCAGCACCGTGCTCGCCGGACTGGTCGGGTCGACCGATCGGGATTCCCACGCGGAGTTGATCGACTCGGTGGTCTCCGGTGAGACGGTGGCGTCCTGGGCGGTGGCCGAGCCGGGCCGCGGTTGGGCGCCGCTGGATCCGACCGTCACCTGCACTGCCGTAGCCGACGGGTACCGGATCGACGGCGTCAAGGACCGAGTCGAAGCGGGCGCCCAGAGCGCGGTGCTGCTGGTGGTGGCGCGAGACGGCTCGGACGAGGTGCGACAGTTCCTGGTCCGGACCGACGCCCCCGGCGTGCGGATCGTCCCGCAGCAGTCCATCGACCTGGTCAAGCAGTACGCGCGGGTGGAGTTCGACGGTGTGGTCGTCAACGGTGCCGCCGTCGTCGGCAGCGCCGCCGAGACTCCCGCGCTGATCGAGCGGCAGAGCCAGATCGCGCAAGTGCTGCAATGCGCCGAAGTGGTCGGAATCCTGCAGACGGTCTTCGATTTCACCGTCCAGTGGGCACTGGACCGGCATTCGTTCGGTCGTCCGCTGGCCTCCTACCAGGCACTCAAACACGGGTTCGCCGACATGAAGATGTGGCTCGAAGCGTGCCGCGCGACCACCGCCGCCGCCGTCGCCGACGTCGCCGCGCAGGCACCCGACGCCGGACTTTCGGCCAGCATCGCCAAGTCCTACGTGGGCGAACTCGCCGGGCAGATCGTGCAGCGTTGTGTGCAGATGCACGGCGGCATCGGCGTCACCTGGGAGCACGACCTGCACCTCTATCTGCGACGAGTTACGTTGTACCGCAACATGTTCGGCACCCCGGAGGAGCACAACATCCGGGTGTATCGGATGGCAAGCCGATGACCAACGCCGAGTCCGTCGCCGAATTCGCAGCCCGCGCCCGGGCGTGGCTGGCCGAGAACATGCCCAGCATCGATCCGGAAGTGCCGCCGGCCGCGCCGCGCGACGACGAGCGGTCCTGGCAGCGCGCCCGGGAATTGCAGAAACGGTTGTGGGACGGCGGATTCGCGGGCATCTGCTTTCCGCGTGAATACGGCGGTCTGGGCCTGGACTACGAATACCAGCGGGCGTTCGACGTGGAGTCCTACGCCTACGAAATGCCGTTGATCCTCAACGTGCCGACGTTCACCATCTGTTGCGCCACCCTGCTCGACACCGGCAGCGAGGAACAGAAGAAACAGCACATTGCCGCCGCGTTGCGCGGCGAGGAGATCCTGGTGCAGCTGTTGTCCGAACCCAGCGGTGGATCGGATCTGGCCGGGGTCATCACCCGCGCCGAACGACACGGCGACCGGTGGGTGATCAACGGCGCCAAGACCTGGAGCACCAGCGCGTTCGCCGCGGACTACGGGCTGTGTCTGGCCCGCACCGATTGGGATGTGCCCAAGCATGACGGTCTGACCATGTTCCTGGTGCCGATCAACCACCCGGGGATCACCCTGCGCCGCATCGTCCAGGTCAACGGTGGTGCGGAATTCTGCGAGGAGTTCCTCGATGGGGTGGACGTCGGCGACGACGCGGTGGTTGGCGAGGTGAACGACGGGTGGGCGGTCGCGTCACGGCAGCTCTACCACGAACGCCGCGCAGTCGGACAGGGCTCGGAGTTCGCCAGCGGCTCCGGGCACGAAGGCGGGCACACCACGCCGGTGGACTACGTCGACCTCGCGGCCCGGACCGGTCAGGCCGACGACGAACGCATCCAGGAGATGGCCGGCCGGGCACTGGTGCACCGCGCCGTGGCCGAGCAACTCATCGAGCACGTGTCCCGCAATGTCCGCGACGGCGGACTACCGCCCGCCGCCGGCAGCCTCATCCGGCTCTTCCACGCCGAGCACGTGATGTTGGAGATGGACATCGCGCTGGCGATCGCCGGCTCGGCCGGTGTGGTGGGGGAGTTCGGCGAAGGGCTGCAGACCGGCATCCGCTACCTGTCGCGGCAGTCGGTCGCCATCGGCGGCGGCACCACCGAGATGGCGCGCAACGTCATCGGCGAGCGGGTGCTCAACTTCCCGCGGGAGTACGCCGCCGACCGTGGGGTGCCCTTCAATCAGGTCCGGCACGGCAGCGCCCGGTAGGGCTCAGTCTTCGACCAGCACGCCTTCGGCGTCGCCCCCGCTGACCGGGATCTGAACCAGCGACAAGACGTGGTGTGCCGGGCTTCCCGGCGGAGCCACCAGCACGCAGTCACCGCCCTGTTTGCGAGCCCGTTCCCGAGCGGCCGCCAGCGCGCTGACCCCCGCCGAGCCGAGGTGGGTGACGGCGCTCAAATCGATGGTCAAAGACGCTATGCCGGAACGGCTTTCGACGGCGATCTGGCGGTCCAGGGTGGAAGCGGTATGCGCATCGACTTCGCCCCGTACGACGATGCGACCACCGTCGGACACCAGCGAGACGAATTCGCTGTCCACCGCACGCTGGTAGGAGACCCGGCTGACCACTGAGTCGCTCACGAAGTTGGCCGGACGGAAAAGGTGGTGGCTGAGCGTGGCGGTGGTGCCGCCGGGCCCATGGGTGACATGTGAATCGGTCACCAGCGCCTCGGCCATCGCCAAGCCGCGCCCGCGGCCGCGTTCGCCTTCGCGGTGATCCTTCCAGATGCCGCGGTCCATCACGACGGCCCGGAGCTGGCCGTCGCCGCCCAGTTCGGCGGTGACGACGATGCCGTCGGGAACCTCGGTGCGGTAACCGTGTTCGACCGCGTTCTCCACGAATTCGGAGATCGCATGCACCACGTCGGAGATGTCGTCGGCTACAGCGCCGATCTCCTTGAGCCACTCCCGCAGTCGGGCTCGGATCCCGCGCGCGGCATGGATGTTGGCATCGGCTGTGATGTGCAGCGGCGGGGTCGCGGCTCGGCGCTGCGCGGCGAGCAACGTGACGTCGTCTTTGTAACCGGTGGAGCGAAGGAGCAATTCGAGTGTCTCCGAACAAAGCCGGTCGATGGGCCGCGCGGGCGCATCGATCACGAAGCCGCCGGTGCCCGCCGCGATGCTGGCCGTCAGGTCGGCGAATTCCGTGGTGCTGGCTCCCAGTGGCCGCCCCGGACGTTCGATCAGGCCGTCGCTGTACAGCAGCACCGCGTGGCCGACGTCCAACGACTCGATGCGCGTCGGGAATCCGGTGCCGCTGCCCAACGGGGCACCCCCGGAAGGTTCCAGATACCGCGAGCCCCCCTCGGCCGTCACCACCAGCGGGGGCGGATGGCCGGCGGTGCAGTACTGGAATTCACCGGTACCGAGATCCAGCGAACCGATGCAGACGGTGGCCGACTTCGAACCCGGGACCTGCTCGTGGAACCGGTCCACCGCCTCGAGTGACTCGGTGATCGGTAGCCCCGCGGTGAGTTGCATCCGCAGTGCGGTGCGCAGTTGGGACATCACCGCCGCGGCCTCGACGCCATGGCCGACCACGTCGCCGACCACCAGTACCAGGCGATCGCCGAGCGCCAACGCGTCGAACCAGTCGCCGCCGGCGGCGGTGTCCTCGGCGGCCACCAGATATTCGGCGGCGACGTCGGCGCCGGGGATTATCGGCACCGACCGCGCCAACAGTGCCTGCTGCATGACGGTCGCCGAGTCGCGGACGTTGCGGTAGCGCTCCGACAGTTCCTCGACCTTCGCCTCGGCCGCCTGGCGCGCCTCGACCCGGGCGGTGACATCGTCGAAGAGCAGCTGGACGCCTTCGATCTGACCGGACAGGTCCCGGCGCGGTGTGACGACGAAGTCGAAGAAGCGCTCCTCGACCCCGGAGCCCTGCAGGTCGACCTGCAATCGCCACTCGGCGCCGGACTGCGGCACGCCCGAGTGGTACACCCGGTCGAACATGCCGAAGATCTGCTGGCCCTCCAGCTCCGGATAGACCTCTCGCGCAGGCTTGCCCACGAAGCTCATTGCCGGATTGAAGGCGCGAAAGGCCGCATTGGCTGCGATGAAACGGTGGTCAGGACCCTCCAAGCCGACCACCATCGCGGGAATGTTCTCGAAGATGCGTCGCACGTCCGCAGCCGTGCCCACCGTGTTGTCCCAGTCCTTATCGGCCGACATATTGGCCGTACCTCCCGCGGACCGATGTAGCAGATCCTGACGATGGCGTCAGGCAACAACAATCAGATTAGCAATCACGGGCTTTGTTCCAGGCACCAAATTTCTCGCCGCACCAACGGCCTGGCGTGTCACGCCACCGTCATCGCGGCTTCCGTCGTGGGGTGGACCGGCAACACACTGCCGAACGAGCACGCGTCGACGATGCGGGCGACGCCGGGGTTGCTGCTGACCATGCGCAGCGTGATGCCGCGGTGACGCAGACGTTCGGCTTCGTCGGCCAAGACGGTGAACGCGCAACAGCCCATGAACTCGAGGCTGGTGACGTCGACGACCAGCAACCCGGCGTGGCTGGCGACGGCGGATGCCTCGGTGACCAGACCGCGCCAGGTGTGTTCGTTGGAGGCGTCGACTTCGCCCCCGGCGCGGATCAGCACCGCCGAACCCGTGCGCACGGTCGTCGCCTTCAGCGCACTGTTGGGCTCGCCGAGTTCAGAAGCCAACCGGTTGCTGAGTGGCACCGGGATGGAAGACGATTCGGACGGACCCACGTTCATAGCACACCCCCAAGAGTGGTGGACCGCGCCGGTGAAACCCCCCGAATGGAATGTCCGCTGCGCGCCGGAAAAATAGCGATGCCTTTTGTATAGCAAAAGGCTCCGCCGGGGGAGGCGAAATGCCCAAATCCGGTTGAGGTCTTCGGGATTACCCTGGCTCGGCTGAATTCAAACCTGACTCAGGCCGTGGTCTCCTCGGCGTCGGTGGGACGGCCGATGATGGCGAAGTTCACGGTTGCGGTTGCGGCGAGGTCGCTGTCGCTGTCACCGAAGATGTCGATCTGCATCACCATCGAGCGACGGCCGGCGCGCAGCACCGTGGGCACGGCGCGTGCCGAGCCGTGCCGGATCGGGCGCAGATAGCGGATGACCAGGTCAGAGGTCGTCATCGCGGTGCCGGGCTGCAGGTACTCCATCCCCAGCTGTCCGCCGGCCACGTCGGCCAGCGTGGCGATCAAGCCGCCCTGCAGCGCGCCGTTGGTGTTGACCACCTGCGGACTCACCGGCATCGACATGGCGAACTCGCCGCCGGGGCCGGCCGTCGGGCGCAGGCCGATTCGGGCGAACAGTTCGCCGAGCGTGGGCGCGACCGCGTCGCCAGCGGTGTCCCGGATCCCCAGCGCTCGGCTGCAGAAGTCGTAGAGCTGTCCGGCGTCGATGGGAGTGCCGTTGAGTTCGGTACCGAGCCAGCGCAATCGCAGGGCGCCGATGATCGTCTGCATGACGATCGCCGACGCCGCACCGACGTCGATTGCGGCGTCGAACAGCCCTTCGGTGATGCCTTGGCCGACGATGTCGCGGATCAGCCGGTGCAGCGGGGACAGTACCCGGGCATATTCGCGCGGCCGGGTCTCGGCCAAGTGCTGGTTGTAGAGACTCAGCGCCCTATTGAGACTGTCCTGGGTGCTGGATTCCGGCTGCGCGGTGACCCGGTCGATGACCAGCTTGAGTGCCGCGGTGCTGTCGAGTCCGGCGGTCTCGGCGCGCCACATTTGCGCGGCCTGAGCCATGGTTCGGTCGAACAGCGCCAGCAGCAGTTCGTCCTTGCTGGCGAAGTGTTGATAGAACGCGCGCAGTGAGGTCTTCGACCGGGCAACGACTTCCTGGACGGTGAAGTCGGTGCGTCCGGTTTCCCCCAGGATCTCGACCGCGGTCTTGATGAAGCGGTCGGCGCGGGTGACGTCAGCTTGCTCGCCGGGGCCGGCCATCGGCGGTCTCCTCTTCGAAGGCGTTGCAACAACGTTCTGGCAATTCCGAGAATGACATTACCGCGTGTTGCTCCGCGAGCCGCCATCAGAGCTGCCCCGCGTCATCGCCGCGGTGTGCGCAGCACCGCCGCTGAAGCACAGCGGTGGGCGTGTCTTATTTTCGTTCCGAAGACCGTTGTCGCACAACAAATTACGCCGAAGCAGTGCTGTGCGGCCCAAATCACCTCAGTTGCGGGAGCCGCGCGGCCGACCGCGTCGACGTGGGCGAACGTGGTAGCCGCCTTGTTCGGCCAACGCACGCAGCCGGCGCAGGGCGAAGTCCCGCGGACGTCCAGACTCCGGGATCGCCACGCCCGCCCATAGCCCTTCGACGTTCGGGTCCTGGCAGGCTTCGCGCGCGCACAGAAACCGGCGTGGGCAGGCCAGGCAGAGCGCTTTTGCCTCCTCGTCCGGTTCGCAGGTCGTCCACCGATCCGGATCGACGCTGCACACCGGCACGTATTCATCCAACGGCGTGGACGACGGCATCACTGCTGCGGTCATCGCTTTCCTCCCGACTTCTGTCGCAAACCCACCGATGCGACGACTTTAACCACAAGTCGCGCGGGACTGCAACAAATAAAACGTAGCAGCTACATTTTTTGCTGAAATCGGCCTAGTATTTTACGTGTGTACTACAAGACATCTGTGGCAGTCGCTCGTGCGGAAGCGTAACCGGAAGCCGGAGATCGCGCGCGCAAACCGCATAGGAAGAGTGAAATGCCGCCTTTCTGAGGGTCGGACACGGGTGTGTAGCAGGAAAGATGTAGCATCTAGCCACGCAGTGCTGGAGGAAGGCTGTAGCGACGATGCCCGTTGATGCGGGAGGTCCGAGCCGGGGGAGTGGCGCAGTGATACCTGACCGGACCGCGCCCGCATCGGCGCTGGTGGTCCGCCTCGGCGACGACGAGCACGTGTTGGACCCGGCGGACGGCGTGGCCGTCATCGGCCGGGACCCTTCGGCCACCATCCGACTCCCCGACGACCGGGTATCCCGCTGGCACGTGCGGCTGGAGCCGCACCAGGACGGCTGGCAGGCCATCGACACCAGCACCAACGGCATGTACGTCGACGGCGTGCGCCGCAGTTCCGTGCTGGTCACCGATGCCGTCACCGTTCACCTGGCCAACCCCGAGGGCTTTCCGGTGACGCTGAGGCCAGGCCCGGCGCCGGACCTCTCCGCGGCTGTCACCGGGGTGATCGACCTGCCCGAGGCCGACGAGGACGAGTGGTGGGGAACCGATGCCGATCCAGGGGTTGCGCGGGCGGGGCAGGCGGTCGCCGCGCGCCGCAACGAACTGGAGATCACCCAGCGCGGTCTGGCCAAAGACAAGGTCATCAACGCCGGGACGCTGATCGCCTTCGAGAAAGGCCGCAGTTGGCCGCGGCGCGCGACCCTGGCCAAGTTGGAAAAAGCTCTGCAGTGGAGTCCGGGCACCATCGCCCGTATCCGCAGCGGGTCTGCCGTGCTGCCGATCCCGGCTGCCGTCACCGCCCCCGACAGGATTCCATCGGTCGGCGAGCAGACCACCGAGGCGCTCAGCGACACCGTCCGGGCGCCGCTGATGGCCGAAGCCGTCGAACTGGCCATGCACGCCATCAGCACCGCCACATCCGAGCTGCCTGACCCCGGCGACCCCGCGTTCACCCCCAAGGTCACCAAGATCCTCGCCGACCTGCGCAAACTCGAGAAAGTCGCCGCCAACGCGGCGCGCAACGCCAAAGGCACCCCGTCGGTGGTGCTGGCACTGAGCACCGTGCGCCGGGCCTACAACGACGTGATGGCCCGCGCCGCCCGCTCGCCGAACGCCACGCTGGGTCAGCGGTTGTACGGCGCCCGGCACGGCGCGGAACTCAGTCTGGATGAAGCGGCCGCCGCTGCCGGGCTACCGGCATCGGTCCTGGCCGACGCCGAGGCGGAACGGCCCGTCCCCGAGGACGTCGCCGCGGCGTTGAACACGCTGATCGGCCAGCTTTCGATCAGCTGACCGGTTACTGCTGGGTGCCTCGGTATCCGGTCTCGAAGGCGACGGTCTGCTGTTGAGCGGGAGTCGGGGAGTGCCCGACGTTCGGCATGCCCGACGGCGGCGCGCTGGAACCCCGAGACGACGCATCGGCCGGCGCGGATGACGGTTCGCCGACGAACTCCGCATAGCTGGCGCTTTGCGCGGCGCGTCGCGGTTCCCTCGCGGAGACCTGCGCTGCCGCCTGGGCGTGCGCGGTCCCCTGCTCGTACTGGGTCTCGCTCGGCTCGTCCTGCGCGTACTGGTTGTAATACTGGGCTGCGGCCTGCGCGTACTGCTCGGCGTAAGCCGCATACCAAGCATGTTGCGCGTCCGTTTGCGTGGGCGCGTGCCGCAACGCGGCCACCGCGACGGCGGTCTGCGCGGCGTTGAGCACCACCAGAATCCACAGCGCCCAACCCGGCTCGACCCCGTCGGGGAGGACGATCCCGCGCGACAGGGCGTCCAAGAACCCGACCGCGGCCAGCGCGGCGACGAGCTTGGCGGCCGGAGTCTGCCGCGGGAAAAGGCCGAATGCCGCCAGCAGACCCGCCAGCACCGGGAACCGGACATCCCAGTCGATCCCCGCGACACCGAGCATCGGCCCGAAACTGACCAGGTAGGAGCACAGACCCAGCAGCGCGACCGCCAGCATCAGATGGCGGTGCGAGACCTTTTCGCCGGAGTCCGGCTCGGCAACCCACTGCGAATAGTCGCCGTAGGCGCTCGATTGCTCCGATGGGTAACCCATGATCACTCCTTTGCACCGCCCCGGTCGGGGTGACCGGGATTCACGCTAGCGCACCGCCGGACCGCAAATCGGAACCGTCGTGCGCGGTTTCAGTCCGAAACGGCGAAAGATCCCTTCAGATAACGCATCTCCTCGTCGGTGGCGACCATGGTGACCACCGACGAGCCCGCCCGGGTGCTCACCTTGACTGTGTCGGTGTCGAGGTCGAGCAGTTGCAACGCCACGTCGGCGTTGGCCGTGACCGCGGATTCGGGCGGGGACACCACGATCGCGGTCACCCCGACCCGCACCGGCTGCTCGGCCACGCCGTCGAACATCTCGACCGAGTAGTTGCGGTCGGCTCCGGCCTGCAGCGAACCCCGATTGAAGTCGGTGACCCACAGCAGGTCGTGGTCTTCGACCTCGTCGACCATCGTGCGCCATTTCGCCGGCCGCCGGCTGTGCACCAGCACATGCGCGCCCAACGCCAGCGACCGCAACACCACCTGCTGGGCCAGGTGCAGCGTGCCGGCGATCTCCACTCGGCGGATCTCCGGACCGAACAGCGCCAGCGCCACCGCGCGACCGTGCTCGTCGGCACCGATCACCTGTCCGCATCCGGACGCCGGTACACACAGCGAGGCAAAGTCCACGTCGGGATCGCCGGTCGAGTAGGCCCAGTTGCGGACCGGCCGCGCCGGTGGCGGCACCGGCAGACTCGCCGCCAGTGCCGAATACTGCTTTCCCCGCAGCGGAGTCAGGCCACGCAGCTGGATCCGGGCGCGGCCGTGGGTGTCGAACCGCGCCAGTCCGCGGATCGCGACGGGGCCGCGCGGATGGTCGCGGCGCAGCGACAGGCTCATGGTGGTGGAGTAGCTGGGGATGGTCCACAGCAGCCCGAGTCCCGCCGTCGTCAGCATGCTCGGCTTGATCGCGAAGCTGCGCAGCCGGAACCGGCCTTCCCGGCAGGTGCGCCAGGTCTCTTCGACGGTGACCAGATCCACCCCGTCGGTCAATTGATTGGTGGCCTGCCCGATCTCGGCGGCGGTCAGCACCCGGGTCCGCAAACCGCCCTCCGTCAGGCGGTTGGCCACCCGCCGCGTCGCGGTGGTGGCGGCCCGCAAGATCCCGTCCCGCCCGCCGCCGCGCCGGCGCACCGCGTCCGCGCACCGGGACGGGTCGAACCGGATCACGATCCACACGTAGCGGTGGGCGATCGCGGGCAGCGGTCCCAGCACGGCGTCGTACACGGCGGCCACCTGGCTACGTCCCTGCGAGCGCGAACCCTGGCTGAGCACGTCGATGGAATCCAGGGTGATGTCGAACTGTTGCAGGCTTTCGACCAGCGCCAGCACCGGCACGGTTTCGCCGGACAGCGTGCTGCCCGGCTCCATGATGGTCATGGCTTGCGGATTCTCTTCGATTTTCAGCAACGACATCAAAGTGCTTCCGTCCCAACGGAAGCCGATCAGGGACCCGTCGGGTATAGGCACATCGAAGGGTTCGGCCGGCGTCATCTTTCGGGATCTGACCCTTCGTTGCCGCCAGAATCCGGAGCGTGCCGCGATCAACCGCGGCAGGGTCGTGCCGCGGAATCGCAGTACCAGGATCAGCGCCACTGCGAAGCCGGCCAGGCTGCCCTGCCAGCCGGCGAATCCGAGCATCGGCGCCGTCACCGTCCCGGCGGCGACCAGCAGTTGCAGCACCAACAGGTCGGGCAGCGGCAACAGACGCTGGGCGCCGATGTCGATCGTCGACCGCAGTCCGTTCGGTTCCGATGACGCATCCGTGCTCGGACGCGTCGCTGCAGGGCGCGGCACAGTCGGATCCTATCCAGTGCGCTGCGCGAAAATTCGCGCGCATTTGGCTGGTGACGGCGTTATAGGCTACCGAGGCTCGGTGCTTGCCCGACTCTGATGGGGGTGGTTATGCCCGCGCAAGTGACGACACGCGCGCAGGTCAACGGCTATCGGTTCCTGATTCGCCGACTCGAGCATGCGTTGATTCGTGCCGACTCGCGGATGATCCACGACCCGATGCGGGGACAGATCCGATCGCTGTTGGTCGGGCTGGTGATCGCGGTGCTCATCACCGGTGCCGCCGGTGTGCTCGCCTTCTTCAAGCCGTCACCCAACATCGGGAACGCGCAGATCCTGCTCAGCAACAACGGCGGCTTGTATGTCCGCATCGGTGATCGCCTGCATCCGGTGCTCAATCTGGCCTCGGCGCGGCTGATCACCGGCAAGCCCGATGCCGCCAAGACGGTCAGTGACAAATGGCTCAATCAGCTGCCCCGGGGTCCGATGGTCGGAATCATCGGCGCTCCCAACAACATTCACGGCGGCGCCGATATGCGCATGTCGCTGTGGACGGTGTGCGACGCTGTCACGACCCCGGATGTGTCCAAGAACATCGGGCTGGCCAGCGTGCAGACCACGGTCATCGCCGGTGACCTCACCCTCGACGACGACATCCGCCGGGCATCGCCCGCACAGATGTTGCTGGTCCGTTCGGGTGACGCGGTCTATCTGATCTTCGACGGGGTGCGCGCGGTCATCGATCCCACGGACGCGGTCGTCGTCAACGCGCTGCATCTGCAGAATGCGCAAGTGCGGCCCATCTCGGTCGCGTTGCTCAACACCTTCCCGCTGGTCCCGCCGATCCGGTCGGTGACGATTGCGGGGGCGGGCCGTGTCCTGGCCGGCTTGGCGGCCTATCCGGTGGGTTCGATCGTGAAGACCGTCGACTCGCGCGGCGAGCAGCTCTACGTGGTGCTGCCCGACGGGTTGCAGCCGGTGTCGCCGGCGGCCGCCGACATCATCCGGTACAGCAATCCCAATGACGCTGCGGCACAGGGCAATCGCGAGGTGTCACCGGCGGTCGTCAGCCAGGTTCCGATCGTGCACACGCTGCCGGTGGACCACTACCCGAGCGTGTCGCCGCAGATCGTCGACGACGAGCCCGACCGGGTCGTGTGCATGGCGTGGGAACGCGGGAACTCCGCCGCGCAAGCCACCGTGCGCGTGCTGGTCGGGCACCGGCTTCCGATTCCGGACGGGGCCCAGCCGGTCGCGCTGGCCAGCGGCGACGGCAACGGTCCCGGCGTCGACGGCGTCTACGTCAAACCGGGCACCGGTGAGTACGTCCAGGCCACCGGCGGTGACGCGGACAGCCGGGCGATGGGTCAGCTGTTCTACATCTCTGATGCCGGCGTGCGCTACCACATCAAGGATCTGCCGACCGCGGCGGCGCTCGGTGTCACCGGCGTGCACGATCCCCGCCTCGACGCCGACGTGCCTCAGTTCGCGCCGTGGCCGGTCGTGGCGTTGCTGCCCGCCGGACCGGAGCTGTCCCAAGAGGCGGCGCTGGTGGCGCATGACGGGATGGGCGCCGACCCGCGCGGATCCAAGGTCGAACAGCCGAAGTCCTGAAACAAGCGGAGGGCTGGGCCGTGCGCCGCTCAGAGCCGCAGTTCGCGAAATACCGCGTACAACCGCACGATCCAGCAGCACAGCGGAAACACCATCACGATGGCGAGGAACTCCAGAAGCTCGACCTGGCGACGCATCACCGGGGAGAACTCCAACCTGGGCGCGACGATGCCGCAGGCGACAGCCAACACCATCAGCAGTATCAGCGCCAGCGTCGCGTCGAGCTCCCAATTGTCCAGGCCGACGGCCGTCTTGACGATGGTGAGCAACCCGATGGTCAGCCCGGCCCCGATCAGCGTGGCGGATTGCACCAGATCGTGGTGGCTGCGTCCGCGCAGGCACAGCACGGTTGCCACGGTGGCTGCGAATAACGTGCCCTGCCAATAGAATCCGCCGCTGACGTCGACCGCCAGGTAGCAGCCGACGGTGGCGGTGATCGCCGCGGCGGTCAGGATGCCGGTCAGGTACTGGCTGGCCCGGCGGACCCGCACGATCATGCCCTCCTCGGTCGGGATGACCTGTTTGCCGACGGCGTTGACGCCCTCCACCGTGGTCCCGCCCTGGGTTTCGATGTCGTCGAGCGGTTCCCCGGCCGTCGGCACCCGCGGCACCGGCAGCTTGGCCAGCAGGATCGTCACCCGGGGGGAGAGGTAGACGACGATCACCGACACCGTTGCCAACACCGCACCGATCGCGCGAGGCGGCGGGTTCCACAGCAGGGCAACCGCACTGGCCGTACCGCCGATCACCGCCAGCGCGATCACCGCCGTGTGCAGCGCGCGCCCGCGGCCGGTCACCAGCAACACCAGCAGCGACGCCAGCCCGGTCAGCGCGAACGCCATCGGCAGCGACTTCGTGCCGAAGCCGTCCGGCACCACGTACAGCGCGCCGCCGAACAACAACGGAGTCGCTACCGCCGCAACCCATTCCGACCGTCGTGCCCCGGCCGAGCGGTGCGCGATCACGCACGCCGCGAGCACTGCCAGCGTCCCGATGCCGAGCGCGGTGGCAGGCACGTAGATCTCGGCCGCATGCCGCGGCAGCAGAAAGGCGACGGCGACCGCAGCGGCCAGGCCCACGCCGAAACACGCGATCTGCCGCGCGTCACGGTGCAGCCAGCCCAGGACCGGGGACCGCGACCGGTCATGGTCGTCCTGCACGTCGTCGAAAAGCATCGGCCGGGCCGGGTGGTCGATCTCCCGGATGCTCAGCAGCTCCCCGTCGTAGACGTTGGCGTCGCTCAACGATCTGGCGGGGTCGATCGGGTCGTCACCGAGGCGGGCCAACGTCCACTTTCCCTCGGAGGTGTCGAAGACGACCTGCTCGAGTCCGGCGCCCGCAGCGGGGTGCGTCGCGATTTGCTCGTTGGCGATGTCGATGACGTCGTCGATGAAGGCGGAGATGCTGGTATTGGCCGGCAATCCGAAGTCCAACCGCAGGTTACCGACCACCAGCGTGACCCGGCTGAGCGTGGGTTCGGACTCTGATTCGGCGTCTAATTCCGAGAGCGACGGCGGTAGAGTCATCGCTGTCGGCCTCCTGCGTGTTGTGGCATTTCGCTGGTGACAATACCCAGGGGCGCCTTGAGAATTTGTCACGAGTTTCGGGGAATGACTATTTGAGTACGCAGGGTTTCGTGCGCCGAACGCGGCTGTCGCCGCCGCGCATGCCGGGCGGTGAAGTGAATCTGCAGGCGCCGCCCGAGGTGCCGCGGGTGATCCCCGGCAACCTCCTGATGAAGTTGCTGCCGTTCGTGATGATCGTCGCGGTCGTCGGGATGATCGCGCTGATGGTGACCGTCGGAGGCCGGGATCTGGCCCGCAATCCGATGTTCCTGATCTTCCCGATGATGATGATCATGTCGATGGCCGGCATGTTCATGGGCGGCGGCGGTCGTAGCGGCAAAGCGGCCGCCGAACTCAACGAGGAGCGCAAGGACTACTTCAGCTACCTGGCCAACCTGCGCGACGACGCCGAGGAGACCGGCGAGGGGCAACGCACCGCGCTGGAGTGGAGCCATCCGGACCCGCGGGCGCTGGCCGATGTGGTGGGCAGCCGTCGGATGTGGGAGCGCCGAACCACCGACAACGACTGGTGCCATGTGCGGGTGGGCATCGGCACCCACCGGTTGGCCACCCGGTTGCTGGCGCCCGAGACCGGCCCGCCGGAGGACCTGGAGCCGGTGTCGACGGTGGCGTTGCGGCGGTTCGTCAAAACCCATTCCGTGGTGCACGCCCTGCCCACCGCGGTGTCGCTGCGGGCGTTTCCCGCCATCACCTTCGAGGGCGACCGGAAGTTGGCCCGCCAACTGGTGCGGTCGATGGTGCTGGAGTTGTGTGCGTTCCACGGTCCCGACCAGGTCCAGGTCGCGGTGGTGACCGCCAACCCCGACAGCGAGAACTGGAGCTGGGCCAAATGGTTGCCGCACGCCCAGCATGCCACCGCCCGCGACGGCATGGGACCGCTGCGCATGCTGTTTCCGAGTCTGGAGCTGCTGGAACGTTCGCTGGCCACCGACCTGGGCGAGCGGGGACGGTTCACCCGCAACGCCGAGCCGACCAAGGGTCTCAAACAACTGGTGGTCGTCATCGACGACGGCTACATCACCGGAACCGAGCGGCTGGTCACCGACGCCGGTCTGGACAGCGTGGTGTTGTTGGATCTCAACGCTTCTGCGGCGCCCGCCAACCGACGAGGGTTGGCGCTGGTGGTGGAGAGCGACTCCGACGGTGAGCACGTGGGTGCCCGCACCGCTGTCGGTGTCGAGCGCTTCGCCACACCCGACACCATCACCGTCGCCGAGGCTGAGGCGACCGCGCGCCGCATCGGCCGCTACCGGCTGGCCAGCGCCGCGCACATCGTCAACCTGGAAGCCGACGCGCGGGCCACCGATCCGGGACTGATGTCGCTGCTGAAAATCTCCGACGCCGCCGAGATCGTGCCCGAGCAGGTGTGGCGCCGACGCTCGCCGCGGGAACGGTTACGGGTCCCGATCGGCTACACACCCAACGGTCAGCCGCTCGAACTCGACATCAAAGAGTCCGCCGAATCGGGCATGGGCCCGCACGGATTGTGCATCGGGGCCACCGGCTCGGGGAAGTCGGAATTCCTGCGCACGCTGGTGTTGTCGATGATCACCTCGCACTCACCCGAGGTGCTGAACATGGTGTTGGTCGACTTCAAAGGTGGCGCAACGTTTCTCGGACTGGAGGGGGTGCCGCACATCGCGGCGATCATCACCAACCTCGAGGACGAGCTGGTCCTGGTCGACCGGATGCGCGACGCATTGGCCGGTGAGCTGAACCGCCGGCAGGAGCTGCTGCGCGCGGCCGGCAACTTCCCCAACGTCAACGAATACGAACGCGCCCGGGCCAACGGCGCCGAACTCGACCCACTGCCTGCGCTGTTCATCATCGTCGATGAGTTCTCCGAATTACTTTCGCAGAAACCCGATTTCGCTGAACTGTTCGTGATGATCGGCCGATTGGGCCGGTCGCTGCATGTGCACCTGCTGCTGGCGTCGCAGCGTCTCGAGGAAGGCAAGATCCGCGGGCTGGAGTCCCACCTGTCCTACCGCATCGGCTTGAAGACTTTCTCGGCCGGTGAGTCGCGCAGCGTGCTCGGTGTTCCAGACGCTTACCACCTGCCCAGCGTTCCCGGCTCGGCCTTCCTGAAATGCGATGCCTCCGAGCCGATCCGGTTCAACACCTGCTATGTGTCCGGAGAGTACGTGCGTCCCCGACGGACCGCGCAGAGCGGCAGAGGGCGCCAACTGGGGGCGCTGGCGCCCAAATTGTTCACCGCCACGCCGGTCAAGAAGGACGCCGTGTCGGTCGGTCCGGTGCCCGGACCGGACGCGGAGCCCGGTGCTTCGTCCGCTCCGATCTCCTCCCCGACCAAGACCACATTGCTCGATGTCGTGGTGTCGCGCCTTCGGGGACACGGCCGACCGGCCCACGAGGTGTGGTTGCCCCCGCTCGACGAGAGCCCGGCGGTGAATCTGCTACTGCCGAACGCGAATTGGCCGGCGCCGGAGAATCTCGACGGCAGGCTGTGGCTGCCGATGGGGGTGGTGGACCGGCCCTACGACCAGCGCCGCGACGTGCTGATGGTCGATTTGTCCGGAGCGCAGGGCAACGTGGCCGTGGTCGGTGGTCCCCAGTCGGGCAAGTCGACCACGCTGCGCACGCTGATCATGTCGGCGGCCGCGACCCACACCCCCGAGCAGGTGCAGTTCTTCTGCCTGGACTTCGGCGGCGGGACGTTGACCAGCCTGGTCAATCTGCCGCACGTGGGCGGGGTGGCGGGCCGGATGGACGCCGACGGTATCCGGCGCACCGTGGCCGAGGTCGCCGGGGTGCTGCGGGCCCGCGAAGTCCGGTTCCGGGATCTGGGCATCGAGTCGATGCGTGACTTCCGCGCCCGCAAGGCGCATCTGGCGACGCTGCCACCCGAGGTCGCCGCGCAGGATCCGTTGAGTCAGGACAAGTTCGGTGACCTGTTCTTGGTGATCGATGGCTGGGCGTCCATCCGCAGCGACTTCGAGATGCTCGAGCCGACTTTGAATTCCCTTGCCATTCAGGGGCTTTCGTATGGTGTGCATCTGGTCATCTCGGCGTCGCGCTGGATGGAGGTGCGTGCTGCGGTCAAGGACATGCTGGGTACCAGGGTCGAGCTGAAGCTGGGCGATTCATTGGACAGCGACGTGGGACGCAAATTCAACGAGCTGATCCCGGTCGGCCGGCCGGGCCGGGGCATCAGTCACGAGCGGCTGCAGATCCTGATCGCGCTACCTCGGCTGGATTCCAGTTCGGGGGTCGAGGATCTGCCCGAAGGTGTCGCGGCCTCGGTCAACGCGATGCGCGCGCACTACGGCAGGCGACAGGCGCCCCGGGTGCGCATGCTGCCGCACAACGTGGATCGTGACGCGGTGGTACGAGCGGCGGGATCGGCCCGGATGCTGAGTCGGGCACGCGTGGCCATCGGCATCAACGAATCCGAATTGCGGCCCGTGGTACTGGATTTCGATACCCAGCCGCATCTGGTCGTGTTCGGCGAGGCGGAATGCGGCAAGACCGGTCTGCTGCGCAACATCGCCACCGGGCTGATGGAGAACGCGACGGCCGATCAGTGCAAGATCATCCTGATCGACTACCGCCGCTCGATGTTGGGCGTGGTGGACAATGACTATCTGGGGGGATATGCCACGGCGTCACAGTCGTGCACCGAGTTGCTGACCGCGCTCGCCGCCAGTTTGCGAGATCGGTTGCCGCCCACCGACATCACCCAGCAGCAGCTCAAGGAACGATCGTGGTGGTCGGGACCGGACATCTTCGTGATGATCGACGACTACGACCTCGTGGCGACCGGATCGATGAGCAGCCCGCTGAGCCCGCTGGTCGAATTCCTGCCGCAGGCACGCGATATCGGCCTTCGAGTCGTCGTAGCGCGCCGCATCGGTGGCGCCGGGCGCGCCATGATGGACCAGTTCATCGGTCGGCTCAAAGACCTGTCGTGCAACGCGTTGGTGATGAGCGGCACCAAAGACGAAGGTTCACTGTTCGGCTACAAGCCCACCGAACTGCCACCGGGACGCGGGATGCTGGTCTCGCGGACCGTCGAAAGCGGCATCATCCAACTGGCCAGAATGCCCGAGCTGTGACCGGCGTCAGCGAACTCAGACAGTTCCGCGTGATATCGGCTGCACCCGAACACGTCCGGGTCTCGGTGTTCGGAGGACACACGCAACTGGATATCGCACTTCCGCTGGATGTCCCGCTGTCGGGCTTCGTCCCGGAACTGGCGCGCCTGGTCGATTCCCGGGACACCGAGCAGGACGGTGCAGGCACGGCCAAGGATGAGCGCCGGAACTTCTGGGTCCTCAGCCGACTCGACGGCGAATCGGTCCTGGCGCCGGACCGCACGCTGCGCGAGGCCGGCGTGACGAACGGCGAACTGCTGCGACTCAGCTCGCAGCGGGCCTTGTCGCCGCCCGTCCGCTACGACGACGTGGTGGACGCGGTCGGACGGCTGAACAAGTCGGCCCACGCGGCCTGGAGCGCGGCATCGGCGCGCTGGATGGCGTTCGCCGGAGTCCACCTCGCCGCCCTTGCCGTCACCTATTGCGTGGTCGGACGACCCGACGCGGCCAACCACTATGTGCTCGTGGCCCTGGCCGGGACGGTGGCGTTGACGCTGGTCGGCGGTGCGGCCCTGGCGCACCGCTCCTACGGACTCGACGATGTGGCCGCCGCACTCGGGTGGGCGGCGATCCCGATCACGGCCGGCATCGCGTTTGCGGTGTTGGGGCGGTTCGGCTCGTACGGGTTGGCCGGCGCCTGCGGCGCGGTGCTGGTGCTGTCCGTCGTCTATTACCGGGTGGTCGGAACGGGACGCTGGGCGTATCTGGCCAGTGCCCTGTTGTTCGGGCTGGTCGGTGCCGGCCTGATGGCCCGGGGCCTGCATGCGCGCGCCGAGGTCGTCTTTGTGACGGCGACGGTGGCGGCGGTGCTGGCCTGCCTGGTCGTGCAGCGGTTGACGGCGCGGTTGAGCAGATTTCCGACACCGCGGGTTGCCGTCGAAACCAGCCGGGAGGACTGGGATTTCAAGAATCCGTTCGAACCGTCGACACCGGTCGACGGTGGCGATTCGGAAACGACGATGCCGACGGCCGAAGCGGTGTGGACCAAGGCGAAGTCGGCGGCCATCACGCGCGCGGGGTTGCTGACCGGATTGGCCGGCGCCGCCGCCGTGTATGTGACGTTGTTGCTGCACGCTGCGCCGGTGGACTGGCCGGCGGTCGCGTTCGGGTTAGCCGCTGCGTTGGTGCTGGCCTTGCACGGCAGGACCTTCCGCACCTGGGTCGAACGCGCCGCGCTGGCGGTGCCGGCCGTCACGATCCTGGTGGTCACCGGCGAAACCGCGCAGCACGGGCCGCCGCCGATGCCGGTGGTCGCCCTCGGCGTGCTGCTGGCGGTGGCGATCGGTGCCGCGTTGGCCGGGTTGCGGGTGTCTGGTGACGGGTCGCCGTCTCGAACGACGACATTGCTCGCTTATCTGCAGTACCTGGCGGTTGCATCGCTGATCCCGCTGGCGCTGTGGGTGGTGGGCCTCTACCAGCGGCTGGGCTTCTGATGAAGCGCGTCGGCGCGGTGCTGGGCGCTTTGCTGGTGCTCTCGGCAATGAATCCCGCGGTTGCCCAGGCGATACAGCCGCCCGTGGTGCAACCGGGGCCGCCGCCTGACGGGCCGCTCGGGCCGCCCGAGACGACGGAACTCAAAGCGATCTGCGGTGTGCCGACCGGGGTCTTGCCGCAATCGGATTTCAGCCTCCAGCCCGGCGCCGAGGCGATGCTCGACTTCACCGCCGCGTGGCGGTTCTCACGTGGTGCGGGACAGACGGTCGCCGTGATCGACACCGGCGTCAACCGGCACCCGCGATTGCCGCTGCTGCAGGGGGGCGGCGACTACGTCTCGAACACCGACGGCCTGCAGGATTGCGACGCCCACGGAACGCTGGTGGCCGGGATCATCGCCGCCCAGCCCAGCCCCGCCGACGGCTTCGCGGGGGTGGCACCCGAGGCGACCATCCTCTCGATCCGGCAGAACAGCACCGTGTACGGCCCGAAAGAGGGCGGCTCAGCGCAGACCAACGATCCCAACGCCACGTCGCCGGGATACGGCAACACCCTGACTCTGGCGTACGCCGTCACCCGCGCGGTCAACCTGGGCGCCACCGTGATCAATCTATCCGAGGTGGCCTGCACCCCGGTCGGCGGCGGTCTCGACGACGCGGCGCTGGGGCGCGCGGTTCGGTATGCCTTCGAGCGCAACGTGGTGGTGGTGGCCGCGGCCGGCAACTTCAGCAATCAGGGACTCTGCAAGACCCAGAACGCGATGCCTGACCCGAACATGCCGCTGCGCAGCGGTTGGGATTCGGTGCGGACCATCGCCAGCCCGGCATGGTTCAGCGACTACGTGTTGACCGTCGGGGCGTTGACGACGTCGGGTGAACCCGCCGATTTCAGCCTGCGCGGGCCGTGGGTGGGCGTCGCGGCGCCGGGCGAAAGGATCGAGTCGCTGGACTCCAACGGGCCCGGACTGATCAACGCGGTCTTGGGCCAGCAGGGTCTGTCGCCGATCAACGGCACGAGTTTCGCCGCGCCGTTCGTCTCCGGGGTGGCGGCCCTGATCCGGTCCCGCTACCCCGAACTGAGCGCCGCTCAGGTGATCGATCTGATCAAACGCACCGCGCATACGCCCGGCGCGGGTCCCAACGAAGCCACCGGCTACGGGGTGATCGACCCGGTCGCGGCGCTGACCTACCGTCTTCCCGCGTCCGGCCAACTGCCCAATCCCGAACGGGCGACACCCATCGCCGGTCGGCCACCGCGCGACCCGGGCAGTCACCGCGCCCAGATCATCGTGCTGTCGGTCACCGCAGGCGCGGTGGCGTTGGCCGGGGTGGCGTGCGCGCTGGCAGTGGCCCGCCGACGTCGCGAAGCACGGACGGATCCCGAACCGGTCGACGCGGTGCATTAGGCATGTCATCGGCCGGCATCGCGGTTCGTGCGTCGCGCGGATGTCTGGCAGCGTCCAACTGAGAATTAACCGTTTGACGCTACGTACGATTGACTACGGCGTGTCGCGTATTCACCAAATGGAAAGGGGGGACGACAGTGGCTGACCGAACGCCGAAGCAGAAGCCGGCGGCCGAAGAGCGTGGGTCACTGGCGCAGCCTCCCTGGCTGACCGGTGAAACGACGCAGCAGCGGCGTGTTCCCCCCGGCCGTGGCAAACAGGACGACGACGGCGAGCAGTCCACCAGGTCCCGCACGCGGCGCAAACCCAAGGAACCTGTTCGCGAACAGGAACCGGACCCGGTTTCACGTACCGAACCGCATGCCGCGCCGCCGCCAGACCCCGAAGACGTTGTACCGCCGCGGCCCGCGCGGGTCTCGGTCCGACGGAACCGTTTCGGCGCCGAGGAGGATTCCGGCTTACCCACGCCGCCGGTCGCGGACGACGCCGACGTGGCGGCGCCCCAGTCAGGTGCGTCGGGTCGGCATTCTGTGGAAGCGCGGATAGCCGATCCACCCGACTCCCCGGCCTTCCAAGCGTCCAATCTCCCGGCCGCGTCCGAGCTTTCGAGGCACGCGGCGCCCGGCCCCGCGTCGCCGAGACCCGAGTCTGAGCCGGAAAATCCGGCGGAAGCTGAACCTTCCGTTGATGTTTCGACTCAGACAGTTTTTGCGCGCGAGGCAGCCCCCGAATCGCTGGTTGAACCCGAGCCACCTGGTTCGAGTCCGGAGTCTTCGGCGCCCGACCGGCCGACAGCTGACGAGGCCACAGCGGGCGAACTCGACGAGATCGAATCGAGGGCGGCGGCGCTCCTCGAACAGATGCAGGCCAAGCGGGCACAGGTAGCGCAGACGGCGCGAGACCCCGAGATCGAAGAGGCAGTCGACCCGCAGCCGGACGTCGTTGTCGAAGATTGGCTGTCGACCGACGTCGAGGTAACCGAAGTTGCGGCGCCTCAAGATGATTGGCTCACCGAAGTCCATGAGCCGTCCGCAGTGGACCACGTGCAGGCCGCCGGCCACGGCGCGACCGTCGCGGAGCCCAAGGAGTGGCGATGGAACGACCTGCTGGATGATGTGGCCACGTCGGCGGAGCCGGTCGGTCAGCATCAACTTGCCGAGCCGACCGCTCAGACCGGACCGGAGTCGGACCACGCACAAGAATCGTCGCCGGAGCTTCGTGGCCCGACGGTGCCACCGCGACAGGTGGCGGGTCCGGGCACGCTGCCGGGGACCGAAGACACCCATGGGGCTCCCCAGCAACCGCCGCCCGCCTCCCCGACCCAGCTCGGACCGGCCGGTCCGCGGGTGCGGCGCGGTGGCGCACCGCCGTTCCCCCCGCCGCCACCACCCCCGCCGGGGCCGTTCCCGCCTCCGCCGTGGTGGCCCGGACCGCCGCCCGGGCGGCGCGTACCCCGCACGCAGCAGTCACCGGCCAACCGACCGCCGCGTCCCGGAGCGCCGCCGGCCCCACTGGGCCCGCCTCCGAACTATCAGCCGTTCCAGGTGCCGCCGCCCATCGACGAGGCCGAGGTGGCCAACCTGGACCGGTTCGCGCCGCCGTCGGGCTGGCGGCGTGCGGTGCACAAGGCGACCGCGGGACATCTCAACCCCGGAGCGTCCCGCAAGGAGCGTCGGCACGAGCATCTGCTGGCCGAGATCCGGCAGCCGATCGTCGGTGACTTCCGCATTGCGGTGTTGTCGATCAAGGGCGGAGTGGGTAAGACCACCACCACATTTGGGTTGGGTTCGGCCTTGGCGACGGTGCGACATGACCGGGTTATCGCCGTGGACGCCAATCCCGACCGCGGCACGCTGGGCGAACGAGTCGGCGACGTCTCGACCCGCTCGACCGTGCGCGACCTGCTCGCGGATCCTGACATCAACCGCTACGCCGACGTCCGAAACCACACCTTGATGGCCACCAGTCGACTGGAAGTGCTTGCCAGCGAACAGGATCCGGCTGTTTCGGAGATCTTCGGCGCGGACGACTATCGGCGTACCGTCGACATCCTTCGGCATTTCTACAACATCATCCTGACCGACTGCGGAACCGGCATCATGCATTCGGCGATGTCGGCGGTGTTGGACTTGGCGCACACTATCGTGCTGGTCAGCTCACCGGCCATCGACGCCGCGCGCAGCGCCTCGGCCACGTTGGATTGGCTGATGCAGCACGGACATTCGGGCCTGGTTCGGGAAGCCCACGTGGTGCTCAGTGCTTCTCGGCCCGGATCGGCGGCACTCAAGCTGGACAAGGTGTACGAGCATTTTCAAACGCGCTGCCGCTCAATTCATTTGATACCGTTCGACCCGCACCTGGCCGAGGGTGCCGACGTCGACTTCGACCGGCTGCGCCCTGCGACCAGGCAGGCGTACCTGGAACTGGCCGGGTCGGTGTCGGAGAACTTCGGACGGTTGCGCGGCGCCCGCGAAAAGGTTTAAGCACCAGCCCCTTTGAGGACACTCATCCGGCAGGCCTAGTCGAAGATGTCGGTCCCGGTGTCGTGTGCGGGTGGTGGGTCGACGGCGGGGTGGCGTTGGCGGAATTGTGCGGAAAGCTGACTGCTGACTTGTGCGGTGGGTGCGGTGGCGGGTGCGGTGAGGATGTGGTTGTCGTCGGCGACGTAGTAGTGGGTGTCGACGGGTTGGGTTGTGGTCATTTGCCAGCCGTCGCGCAACCGCGTGGGGCGAAGATCTGCGGCGGGGTAGGACGGGTCGTGGACGCTCAGATAGTCACCGACGATGGTTAGTGCCTGTGCGGGGGGCAGATAGGGGCTCTCAGCCGGGGACGGGAAGTAGAAGATCTCGTCGGCGGTGGGGACGGCGTAGCCGGCGCCGGTGAGGTCGCGCACCGGCTTCAGCGAGCCGTCCACCAGGTGGTAGGGCACGACGGCCATGGTCAGCCGGGCGGCTTCGAGGATGTCGATGGTCGCCCAGATATCGCCGGGGCCGAGTATTTCAACGTTGGGGAAATGCCCCAGCTCGTCGCGTGTCGGAGCGGGCGGTTCGGGCGCCTCGGCATTTTGCCGGCGACCGCCGTCGAGGCTCAGTCGTAGCGTTGGTCCGTCGATCCGCCGGATTGAGTACGGGTTGCCTTTGTAAGAGCACGCGGTGATTACCTTGTAGAACGCATCCACTTCCGATTCCGGTATCGCCTTGTAGGCAGTGGACTGTACGAAGGAGCGGCTCGAATCCTTGGGCTCGAATCCGGGTGGGATCGATTGTCCCGGGGAGACGATCAATTTGACCCGCGAGGCATTGATATCGCAGCGGAATATTCGCCCCTGGTAGTTGCAGTACAGATCGCGGGGCAGCAACTGTGTGCCGTCCAGACGTAGCGGGTGCTGTGGTGTGGGGGCAGCAGGGCTGCCGAATACTTCGTCGGTGACGGCGCTGACTTGCGCGGCCGTGACCTGGCGAGGTGCGAAGTCCTGTTCCCGCAGATAGTCGAGGAACTGTGTTCCCGGACTGAGGTGGTAGTGGCGCACGAAGTAGGTGACGGCGTCGTCCCAGCGCCAAATCCCGTCGGTGCGTTGGGTCAGGGGCACCTGTGCTGCGGTGTTGTCCGACCACGGATCAGGAATCCGGGCGGTGGTGCGGGCCACCACCGCTCCGGCGTCGAGGTAGTCGGCGACGCGCAGCGCGTCCTGTGCGGACAGCCGGGGTCGCGACTCGTCGGGGGCGATGCCGGAGGGGCTGCCCGGTTCGGGCCGCCATACCGACAGTGCGCGGGTTCCTTCACGAGGGCGTAGTCCCGCTGCCTTCCTGCCGGCCGGAGTGAGGTTCAACCACGTCTGATATTCCCAGGCGTCCGGGTCCGCCCATTGGCCGACGATCCGGTCGGCCAGCTGCTGCATCACCGAGTCCAGCCCGCCCGGCCATACCAGGAACCCAGAGTCGTCTGGTCCCGGGATATCACCGAGTTCTACCAGGCCGTCTTCAAGTAACGAGCGGATAGTGGTCAGCATCAGTTGCTGCCGCTCGGCCGGTGCGGCCGGGAGCCCGCGGCGGTCGAGTTGGCCACGCACGTCCGCCATCGATACCCAGTCCGCCTGGCCGAGTGCCAGGATGTCGCCGCGTAGCAGGGCTTGTGGCGTCGCCGCCGGTTCGGTCATTGCTTCGTGCTCCCATCGTGCTCGCCTGCCACCATTTCAGTGCTCGCAGACTTCGCGCCGGTTTCCCCGACGATCCTCAGCGACCTGCTGCGACGCAAGTCAACCGCCACGGCCCTCGATCTCCTGCCACTGTGTTTGCCGCCCCGCAGGTCCGGTTGCGGTCGACGGCGCACAATCGGCGGGCTCGGCGTCGCCCCGTGCCGTTTTCGGCCCAGGAACGTTCGGCTCGGCGCCCAACTCGCGATTGATATGCACCTTCCAATGTTCGGTGCCGGTGGGGCCGTGCAGATCAATGTCGAGCGCCGGCTTGCCCGTCGAGCCCGCCGCGCGGCGTTCGCCGACTTTGCTGCCGTCGGGGAGTTCAGTCCACGTGCCCTTGGCTGGGTCTCCATAACGGTTGCGGCCCTCGGTACCGCCCTGAGTCATCCACGTCACGAGTTGCTCCAGGCCATCGAGGGAGCGCACCAGGCGGATACCCTCTCGCGATCCCTCGGGCAGTTGGTCGAGTACGCCCCGGATGTCGGTGGCGCTCGGTCCGGACATCGCTGGAGCTGGTGGGACGGGAGGGGTTTCCGGGGACTCCTCGGGCTGATGATCTCCGTCGACGGTCTGTGCCGCCTGATTGCTCTTGTCGGACTGGGTGTCCCGAGGATGGTGAGGGGGTGAACCTTCGCTCTCCCCTTGGCGGCTGGATTCGTGATGGCGTGTGAGACCGTGTTCGACGCCGACATCTCCACGCAGTCGGCGGGGTAGGTCCGCGTTGCGGTCGCCCAGCGGATGGTCGGTGACCGACCCGTCGGGTACAAATCGGTTCCACTGACCGTCGGGCGGAATGCGCGGTGTCAGTTCGCCATTCGGGCCGCGTTCGAAACCGGTCAGCACCGGTTCCCGCCCATCGGGGAACGTCCACACCGGGCGGTCGGGAGCCGTTACGGGCACACCAAGTTCACGGGCCAGGTCAGCGGCGAAGGGGTGCGTGCCAGCACCGGTGTCGCACGACAGCAGCCGGATCGGTGTCTGCCCGTCCCAGCCGGTTTCGGTCCGCACTACGTCGGCGAATTGGCGCGCCGACATCCGATGCTCGACACCAGCGCCGTCCCGGACCGCTACTGCGTGTGCATCCCCGTGCACGTCGATGGTGAATTCGCCGGCAATAGCGGGCACGTCCCCGGCGGCCGAGCGCATGGTGGCATCTGTTGGGTCGAAGAAGGCCACGCCGGCCTCGGTACGTAACACCGAATCTTCGAACATCCGGGCTGCGACCGCAGGATCCCTGCCGGGCTCGATCGGCGGGCCGGTAGCAGGCGGATCACCGTCGGACTCGCCGCCACGGTGCACCGGCCCAACAGATCCGTCCGGCGGGTCCGGATGCGTGCCATGTTGCGGGGAATCCGGGAACACCCACTCGCCGCCCCTATGCGGAGGCCAGCCGTCCACACCATGGTCACCGAGTTCTTTGGCCGACACCCAAGTCGGTTCGCCCCCGAATTCCTGGAGCCGCGCAACTGTGTGCTT
The DNA here is from genome assembly GCF_059813095.1 of Mycobacterium sp. NGS22. Taxonomy (NCBI): domain Bacteria; kingdom Bacillati; phylum Actinomycetota; class Actinomycetes; order Mycobacteriales; family Mycobacteriaceae; genus Mycobacterium; species Mycobacterium sp. NGS22. Next base: position 40,297 of record NZ_JCALDY010000001.1, on the reverse strand, counting down.
TGACCCGTCCGGGTCGATCCGGATCAATTCCGCTCCGGGCTGCCATTTCCCGTCGATCAGTTGGTATTCGGGGTTGAGACCATGTCCGAAACCTGTATAGCCAGTGCCGGTGTGCGGGGGATCGCCGCCACGAAGATCCTTAGTGTGCGGATCAACGATGCCGAGGTGCGTCGTGATCCGTCCGTTCGGCACAAAAAACTCACCATCCTTGTTGACGCGCCCCTCGATCACGTAAGCGTGATCGGTAGTGGTGAACACCTCGTACGGCGACCACTCTCCGTAGTCCAGCCGCAGCCCGCGCAACAGATCCGACGGCGTGCGCAACCCGGCGGTATCCGACGCCACCGACACACAACCACCGGCATCATCGGCCTTGTACGGCCCGCCGCCGCCATACTCCGAACCCGGATTCGCGACCTGGTCCAGAATCGATTTCACCGCCGATTCGCCGATCACCTTCTGGATCACGTCCGAGGGCCCCGGATGGGGATGGGCCATCCGCGCCTCGTACATCATTTGCAGATGTTCGGTGCTGAACGTGGCGACCAGTTCGTCGCGGCCCACCACCGCCGCACGTTCCTGCATCGCCATGAAGTCATCGAGGCTGACTCCGTAACGCTCCAGCACCGGCATGACCGCATCGACCGGGTCCGGTCGCGCGGGGAGTACATCGGGGGGTGCGGCCTCCCCATCAAGGCGCGGATCGAGGTCCGGGAAGACACCGTCGTGGTCGGGAAGTCGTTGCCCGATCGCGTCAGCAGACTCGATGCGGAAGTTCGGCTCCGCGTGCGGTGTGCGCTCGAAGGGGTGCGTCGGCGTTCCGTCCGGATTGAACGTGACGATCTTGCGTCCGGCCACGCTTGCGTCCTCGGGCAGGTGCGGCACGACGGTCACGGCACCGTTGTCGAATACCCGCACCCCGTCGGGATGGGGCTCGACGATGGTCAGGTGCGCACCGGGGTGCCCGGGGGGCAGGGCGGCAAGGTCGTAATAGTCGACGACCCACACCGACTTTCTCTGCCGCAGAGCGTCATTGATGTCTGCGGTGGTCGCGTCGCGGAGCAAGCCGCCGAGCGCTCTTTCCAATTCCGCCGACGGCACACCCCGTCCGTTGTGGTCGCCGATCTCGCCGATCCGGGCGTCCGGGTGGTGTTGGGAGAACCACTCGGCACCCTGGCGCACGCATTCGCCGGGACCCGGGTACCCGGTCGCCGGTTCAGCAGGCCGTGACGCCGCCGGATCGCCGGTGAACCGGTGCTGCGGGTCGTGGGGCGCTTCCAGGGTGAGCTTGTCGGCGTTGTTGGTGACGATCTTGCCGAGGTTGTCCAGTGACTCGCTGACCCGGACGTGGGGATCTTCGCGCAAGGACACGGGTCTGCCGTCCGGGCCGATTACCTCGGAGGCGAACATGTTGGTGTGCGAGCTGATGGCGCCCGGCAGCTCGGGTGCCTGGAATTCCGCCCGTACCCGCACCCCTCCCCAGAGCGGGTCGGCAGGATCGATGCCCAACCCGAACCGGCCGAGGATCTGTCCCGCCGCCGGATTCGCGAAACTGTTGAGCGCCAAGCTGATCCGGTCCAATGCCCGGCCGGCCCCCTCGAACACCGGGCCGAGCACCGGAATCCGGCCGAACTGGTGCAGCGGGCCGCCGTGGATCGGTAGGTCCGCGATCCTGCCGTATATCGGATAGCCGCGCTGCGGTGAGCTGCCGAATTTCGTGACGATGTCGCGGCTGGAGGATGCGACATAGACCCGCTCTCCGATGCCGAAGTCACGCGCATGCGCCAGTGGCCCGGCGCCCGGCGATCCGGCCAGGGTCACCGAGTGGACGTAATCGCCCAGCCGACCGCCCGTGCCGGCGAACGCTGTGGTCGTCGATCCGTAGGAGTGCCCGATCAGATGGATAGTGGGATTGCTGCCGAAGGAAGCGTGCAACGCGGCGACATCGTGAGCGAGCCGGTGCCCACCGGCTTCGGCGAAGGACGGAGTGATGGTCTGCCCGAGGATGCGCATCCCGGAGGGGGCGTCGTAACCCAGATAGGCCACCGTCAGCCGGGGCGCGTCCGGTTTGAGCTCCGTCGCCCGGATGTGCAGGTTCTCGGCGTCTTTCACGATGCCGTCGAAGGTCAGGGCTGTGCTCCGGATCCCGGGTGTGTAGACCGCGATGTCGCTGGGCGCGCGCAAGTCGCCGATGGCCATGACGACCTCGCCGTCGCCGCCGAACTCGCGCGGGTTGAACCGCAACAGGTGCCTCGGCCCGGCGCCCGGTTCCGGGTCGTACCGTTCGTGCCAGATGCGGTCCACCGCCCGCGTTTCGGCGTCCACCCGAAGGGCGCGCACAGCCTCAGCTGGCATTGCGCGCCGGCTGGTATCCGGCAGGTTCTCGAAGTCCTGCAATCTCGGCCGCGGGTGGTTCTCGGGATCGCGCAGATGCGCATCCATCTTCTGGGCCCAGTCGCGAATCGTCTCCGGACGGCATTCCGGATGTTGCTGCGCAAAGCGCTCCAGCAGGTTGTGCTCGACCAACTTCGCATGCACGTCCGGCGGCAGGCCGCCCTTGAGGTCACCGAGTTCGCTGTGACGGCCCGGCTGCATCTCGTGAGCGACGATCGCCTCGCGCATCGCCGGGTCGAGGTCATTCCAGCGTTGCAGCCGTTGAGCATTCTGTTCATGGATGGCCTGCGTCCAAGCTTTGCTGTTCTTCTCCAGCGGGGCCAACGCGTCGGCGGAGTCGCCTTTGAGGTACTCGATCGTGCGCGCGACGTCCTCGGGGCGCGACGAGTTCCAGGACGAAACCTCTTGTGGGACAGGATGATCGGCGTCAAGCCAGCTACCGGACTCGGGCGCGCCGGCCTTGTCCAGCCGCTCGGGCCCGGGCCGGGACGGATCCGCCGGTGCACCGATGCGGGGGTCGTCGACCGGTCGCGCGCCCGGGCGTTCACCACCGACCCCGTCTCCGGCCGACGACTGCTGGGGTGCGCGGGTCTCGGGTGGAGCGGCCGAATCGTGGTGGGCCGGCCGCAGCGAGTCGCCGGCTCCGCGGGTCACCGCTGGGTCTGCCGACCGCGGGGCGCCGGCCTCGCCGGGGGAGCGAGCCGTACTCGGGTCCGCGGTGGGCACGGTGGCGCGGGACTCGGCGACGTGGGCCACGGGAAGGCCGTTGTGCCCACTCGCCGAGGCGCCTACCGAGGTTGGGTTCGAAGACAAGGAGGCGCCGCGCGGTGACGCCGGCTCAGACCGGGGACCGGCTGCGGAAGGCTCTGCCGCGCGAGTGTCGGGTGCCGGCGGTCGCGTCCCTGTCGCGTCGGTGCCGCCGTGCGGCTGCACTGCGGGTGCGGGATCAGCTGGCACCGCGGGATGGCTGGTCGGGTCCGATCGCGGCGGCGCGCCGTCAAAGTTCGTACGGACACCCGGGTCGATACCGCGGTCGGCGACCGGATCCGCGCGCACCGACATCTGTGCGGGTGCGGGCTGCGAGTCGTGCCCCGGAAGTGACTGCAGGCCTTGCCGGTCGAGGGCCGGCGCGGCGATATCGTGCAGCGGCGCCGCGCCGATGCGGTCGCGGACGAACGAGTCGATCCTTGCTCCCGCTGAACGCATGGCCGGGTCCAGCGCGCTGAAGGCGGCACTGGACTGCAAAACGTGGGAGAGGTCGACTTTCCCCTGTTCGAAATATTGCGCGGCCGCCATCCCACTCGCGTTTGCGGCAAATCCTTCCACGGCATACCCCGCGCCGGTGAGCACGCGCGAGCCGACCGGCCCGACGGCGGCACCCATCGGAGCCGCGATGCGCCCCAGCGCGCCATGCGTCATCCGAGCGACCGGCGCCCCGACGCCACCCATAATTGCTCCCGACAAAGTCGACCTGCCCAGCTGATTCAGATCGAATCCCTGCCGATTACCGGCCGCGATCTCCAACCCCTGTGCCGTGGCGTCGTAGGTGGCCATACTCCCGGCGCCGACCACGGCGCCCTCTCCGACCACCAGGCCCGTCCTGACCGTTGCGTTGACAACGGCCTGCGTCAGCGGTTTCGTGGCCAGTTTGGTCAATACCGTGGCTGCTGCTCTCGCCACGATTTTGCCGACGGCCGTTCGGATCGCGAGCCAGATCGCTGCCCGGGCGACCCCGGCCGCGGCGGCGCTGACGGCCGGAGTCAGGAAGAACGAGATCACCACCGAGGCGGCCAACGCGGTCAGCGCGATGACAAAAGCCTCTTTGGCCGTCTTGATTTCGTCCGCGACGTGACGCAACCGACCTTCCATGTCTTTGAAGTTGGCGATCAGCGCGTCCATCCCACCCGGGATATGGTTGAGGTGCGCAGTCAGGTAGTCGTGGAATTCACCCGAACCGAAGCCTTCGAGCGCCTTGTTGCGGGCACCGTCGATGTCCGGACTGAGCTGCCGCAGTCTCTGGGCCAGCTGGCTCCACTGCTCGGCTTGGGCGCGGCAGGCGTCTTCGTCACCGCCGGGCCACTCCACGCCGACAATTTGTTCCAGCAGCCAGCGCAGTGCCGAAGGACATTCCATCCCCATGGTTCAGACGCCCCGCGCCGGCCACGCATGAAAGCGCGTCACAACGTTCGACCTAGACCCTCATCAGGTCAGGTTGCGGCTTTGCTCGCTGATGACGTTGGCCGCTTGGGTCAAGACCGGTTCGACGGACCCCACTGTCGTCTGGTAATCACTCGCCTGCTGTTGGACTTCTCGGCGGTCGGGCTCGAAATGTTGGTTGAATGCGTCACCGATTTCGCCGCCACCCCACGGCCTGTCGGTGATCTGCGCCGCCGCATCGGCCACCGACCTCAATGTTTCGGCCGCCTCCTGCCAGCCTCTGGCCGCTGCACGCGCCGCCGGCTCGTGGAAATCGAATGTGCTCACCACAGCCCCCTCGACAGTTCACATTCCTGAATCGTCATCGTAAGGCACCGTCCCGGCAATAAATCGCACGGAATTCGGCCGTCAGACGCGTGGGTAATAGCCGCTGTAGATGCGCAGTTCGAAATTGCCGACGCTTCCGGGATCGGTGATCGTGGCCATCAAGCCATCCCGGACATGGACGTCGACGCGAGCCCGTCCTGGCTGCTCGCCCTTGGTCACCGTGACCAAGCCGACGTAAGGCCGGGCGCGTTGCCAGAGCTGCTCCTCGCCAGCGTCCAACGTCACCGGCGCTGTCATTTCGTAACCCTCGTAGCCGGCGTCGCCAGACCGGCCTTCGCCCGGCTGCCAGTCGCCGTCGGTCGCCGGACCGACCGTGAAACCGAGAAACGCGCCCCAGTTCTGTACCTCGGCGAGCGTTCGCCGCGCGGCTGCGGGAACCGCGTCACGCGGTATGCGGCGCCGGCCGGGCTCCTCGTCGTACACGATCGGCCCGCGCTCGTCGGCCGGATCCAGCGGCCAGTGCCGGGACCCGACGGTGCCGGGCCAGTCGTGGCCGGCCTCGAGGTAGCGCCGGAAATAAGTGGCGCTGGTGACCACGATTTTGGCCGTGTTCGACGCGTGCGGCCGTTCCGGCACCTGCAGCGAAATCCGTGAGCCGTACGGCCCGGCCAGATAACGGGGCCGCCAGGCCGGATGCAACTCCGGAACCGGATACGGGGCGTTCACCTTCGGCAGGATCCGTTCGGCAAGCAGCCAGGAATCCACCGCGTCGCGCGGAACCGCCACCGCACTGCTCAGATACACGCCGTTGGAGTCGGTCGCGCTGATGAACAGGCGTTTGCGCCCGCCCCACGGCATCACTCCCGGCTCCTGGGCAAGCCAGGAATGGACCGGTCGGATGCCCTCGTCGGCCAGCGCCGCAACGATCTCCCGGATGAACAACACCCCGAACGCGCTGACCGCGTTGGCCTGCTGCCAGGTCAACCACCGCCGGCTGGACACCGAGCCGTCGGCGCAGCCGGGCAGATCGACCACCGGCACCGGCTCTTCGTGGGCATGCCCGAAACCCGACCGCAACTGCGCCCACGACCATTCGGCGAACCCGTATTCATTCCAGGGCTTCGGCACCCGCTGAGCTTACGGCGGACGGGCCAACGGATATTTCAGCGCTGGCCGCGGACCCGGCTCGCGAAACGGGACGCGAAGTCGAAGAACATCTTCTCCGGGTCGTGCATCGTCGTCGGCTCGACCACCGCGTCGTCCGCGACCAGGAAGATCGTCGCATCGATCTGGATCTCACCGGGCGCCACCGGCACATACAGGTCCCAACCGCCGTCGATGCGGACAGCGCGCAGCTGGTCGACCGGGTAGCCGCGCGTGGTGAAGCCGTGGTCACGGCAGTAGTCGCGCACCAGCGCGGTGGCGGTGGCCTGATCGATCGGCGGGAACGACGGAAGCAGCACATCGGCCGCGTCGAGCTGGGCCAGCGCCTCAGCCATGTCGAAACCCGGCGGCACTTGGTGGGCGAACAGTTCGCCGAGATGCCGCTCCGTGCAGATCCCGGCCTCGCCGGCACGCACCAACCGCGCGGGCGCCTGCGCGGTTGCCTCAGTGAACTGCACGCCGATGCGTCCCAACACCCGAGTGATCAGACTCGCGGTGCTGTTCACCGACCAGACTCCGGGGACTCCGCGCACGATCTCTTCGGTCGCTGTCCACGGCGGTTCAACCCCGGCCAGCGCGGCGGCCTCGGGAAGCTCGGCCCGATGCCAGTGCCCCGCGTGCCACCAATAGCAGAACGACAGCATCCCCGATGCCGCTCGCGGATCCAGATAGAGGTTGTGCAGCCAGGTCGGGGCACCTCGGTACAGGTCCGGCCAGGTGATCGCGCCCTGATAGGCCGCCGAGAGCAGCCGGGAGTCGTTGCGCCCGCCGGACAGCACCGCCCGATCGCCCGGCAGACGAGCCAGGATGCAGCCGCCGGCGTCGCCGGTGTGGGCTTGGAACGAGGGGTCGGTGCGCGGGCCGACCGTCGCTCCCGAACCGCGACAGATCGCGGCCAGGACCGCGATCCGCGCCCACAACAACGGCAGCGGCGGGATCTCGTCGTCGGCCAGAGCGACGTCGCCGAAGCCGACAGTCGCGCTGTTGCGAGCCTCGGCGGCGCTGCGCATCTGCTGACCCTCGTTACCGATATGCGCCAGCAACCACAGCGGCAGGTCGGCTCGCGGATATTGCTGAAGATCCCGCGAATACGCGTCGCTGGAAAGTAGCTGATCGGGTGGTAATTGGTTGTCCCCGTAGTCGAAACCGATCCGCAGCGTGCCGGTGTTGTCACATTCGAACAACAACCGCAGCCAGGGACCTGCCGACCCGGCGGTGACCGCGCGGTGCACCCGGATCGGTTCCAGCGCACTGGCGGCGACCGGGATCCTGACATTGCCGTCTGGTGTTTCGGCCAGCACCTGTGCGATCTCTTCGCCGCCGGCCATGCTGAACGCGCCGTGCAACATCGTCCAGCCCGCCGGCGCCAATCCCGCCAGCGCTTGTACGGTCCGCTCCACCAACACTTTTGGGTCTTGGTCGGTAGCGGGCTGCTCGTCGACGACCACGGGGATGCCGGAGTCGGCAAGTGCGTCCGCGGCGTACCTCAACGGGTCGGTGTCCCTAGGATCGGTCATTTGGCCAGTCAACCCCGGTCTGAAACTCTCACGTGCCATTCCCCGTCGTCGCGGTCGTCTTCCTGCGATCCCGCAGCCAACTTCGCGACGGCGGCGCGGCGTTCGGGCGAATCGGGCGCCGACAGCGGCACCGTCGGATTGAGTTGTTGGTACTGCGGAAGCTCGTCGAGCGGCCGTAGCTCCGAGGATCCGAAAGCCCCCAAAGCCGAGGCCTGTTGAAACAGACCCGCCTGCAGTGCCTCGGTCTTCTCCTGCACCTTCGCCGCCGCAGCCTGGGCGGCTCGCACCACCGCGTCGGCCACTTCAGCCGGCGTGGCCTCAGCGAAGCGCCGTTCGTCGAATTCAGCCTGGATCACCACGTTGCGCGCGTTCACCCAAATCCGAGCCAGACCGTTGGGAGACGTGGCGTCGGCGGTCTCGACCGCAACCCGCTGCGCGGATTCGGCTGCCGCGGACTGCAACTTCTGCAAACCGGCCAACATCTCGTCGATCTCGGGATCGCCGGTGGCCTCCCCGTCGAAAATTCCGTCAAACAGTCCCATCCGGTTCCCTCCTGCCCGCCGACGGCAACCTCGAACCATTCTGGCATCACCTGGCGCGGGTAATTCACGCAGGAATTTGCCGGATGCGGCCGGATTAGGCTTGCCCGGTGAGCATGGACGCCGACGTAGCGGGGGCGGGGGACGAGCGCGGGTTGGTCGAGGATGCGGTGCGGCTGTTGTTGGCGCAGCTACCGACGGGATGGCGCTGCCTGCACGCCGAGGTCGAACCCGCCGCGCTCCCGGTCATCGCGCTGGCCACCGCCACGGGCGGTGCCGGCGAATCACATCCGGTGGAGGTCCCGCCGCGGGTGATCGACTTGCTGGCCGAGCATCAGCGCAGGGCCGCCTCGACGGGAGAGTCCTGGCGGCGGATGATCATCGACTGCGACAGCGACCGGACGCTGTCGGTACGCACTGAACCCGTTGTGTCCGTTACGGGTTCGCGCCGACCGCGACGGTGGCCGGTGCCGGTGTTGGCTGCCGTCACGTTGGGTTGTTTCGGCGCAGCGGCCGTCGTATACGTGACGGGGCGGGCGGAAGATCCGCCACCGCGCGCGGGGCTCATTCCACTGCCGCCGCGCCCGGCCCGCCAACAGGAAGCCGCCGACGTGATTGCCCGCTGGGTCGACGCCGAAAATCACGCCGATGTCGCGACGATGCGCGAATTGGCTTGTGCTGAACCGGCGCCGTCGGTGCAGAGGTGGTTCGCCTCTCTCCAAGAATTCGGCCAGCGTCAGGGCCTGGTGTTCCCCGATGCCGTCACCGAGTTCCGCGACGAAGGATCGCGCGTCTGGGTGACGGTCGCGGTCCGGGTCCGCCCGCTGAACGAAACACAGCAGCAGGAAGTGCAGGCGGTCCAGGAGGAAGGCGGGTTCTTCGACGACAACTTCACGCTCGGCGATGAGGGCGGTGCGCTGAAGGTATGCGACGTGTCCATGGCGCGGAGCTGAGTCGCGACTCATGGATCACGACGACGTCGACCAGCGCTCACGGGCGGCCGGGCGCCGGCACCGGTTGGCGGTGTGGCTGTGGGGGGCGGCTGCCCTGGTGGCCGCAGCGGTATTGGTGGTCGCGATCGTCGAACGAAAACCCAAGAGCGACATCACCTTACGGCCGATGGCGGCCGACGAGTCCATGACGGACGAGCAGGCGCGGGTGGTCGCGATCAACACGGTGCGGGTGTGGGTGCGGGAACGCAACGAACGGCACCTGGCCAACCTGAAGGAATTGTCGTGCCCTGACCCACCGGGCATGGTGGGCCGCGAGATCGAAGCCATCAAGGCGGGCAAGCCTGATGGGCGGGAAATGCGAGTGGTCGCCACGGGTGCGTTGAATCGGCGCGGGCCGGTGTGGGGCCTCAATACCCATCTGGCGAATCAGAGCATGGTGTTTGTGTTGAAAGTTGCCGACGGCGAGTTGCGGGTCTGCGCGATCGGTTCGGCGCCGGTGCCGTGAGGGGGATTTGGTGACGGAACCGGGTGCGCCGGACGGGTTTCGGTGGGTGCAACCAAGCAGAGGCGAGTCCTCGGGTTCGGCGACCGGCGGCGGCGACCGGCGGTGGTGGTGGGTGGCGGCGGTCGTCGCCGTGGTCATCGTCACCGGCGTCGGCGCCGTGGTGTGGTGGCAGACGGGTGGTCACGACACGGCTTCCGCTAAGGGCAGCGATGCTCCCGCGGAGGCGCCGATCGGCACCCCGAAGGATCGGCTGATCGGATTTCCGCTGAACCGCCAGCCGGTGCCGGCCTGGCAGCTCAGCGCTGCGCAGATCGGATTGCCCCCCGAGGCCAAGATCGGCGATCTCTTCGCCGCGGTCGGCGACAAAGCCTTCCTCGTGGCTTCCTATTGCGAGAAACCGCGGTGTTTGAATCCGATGGGGTGGGTCTACGGAGTCGACACCCGCAAAGGGGAGCTGGCGTTCCCGCCCATCGCGCTGAACGGGTTCTACGGCAAGACTGACGACTGCGCCCTCAATGGCCCGTCCACCGCGGTGTGCATCAACCCCGACTGCGAACAGGCCCGCTACTGTCTGGGCCGGGAGCGGGTGTGGGTCATCGACGTCGATCGCGGCGCGGTGAAGTTCACCGGCCCCCCGCAGGTGCACAGCTACAACAGTCCCGGCGAGCCTCGGCTGAGGGCGATCGGCAGCCGGCACGGAGAGACGCGGTTGGTTGCTGCCGCCAAAGGCAAAGGTGTCTACGGGGTTGGGGATCATGCCGAACCGACCTGGTTCCTGCCGGGCAGCGGCGAGATAAATGAATTCAACAATTATCAGACCACGGATTCGGCACCTCTGACTATCGGCATGCAGGCCGCCGATTCTTTGCTGGGGCAGGGCATACGAATGTTTTCCCTGGATGGCGTCGATCTGACCCCGACTCCGCCGCAGGGTCTCAGCCTGGGTTACGCCGAGGCGTACATCGGTGGATTCGCTTACGAGTTCAGAACTTCCCGCGATGGCAACGCCGGTGTAGCGCTGTATGACACTGCCGGTCACCAGATCGCTGTGATACCAGATGCGATCCGACCGCAGCCGAACCTGGTCATGCCGAGTGTTCTCGGTGGCGGCGGTCTGCGGATCTACACTGCCGCAGGCAAACTCGTCACCCAACTGCCCACGTCGGGCAACGGCTACCAGACGATCGACACAAAACTCTATGTCGGCGGCATCAATCGGTGGCAGGGATGGGACCTGCTTACCGGACAAAGCGGCCCGGTCTGCGACATGGAACTCGGCGAACCCTACGTCGGATCTGATGGCGCCACCATCATTACCAGGATCGTTGACATTGACGAGGCGTCGTCGCGCCGCAAATTTGTCGCGGTTGATCCGTCGACCTGTCAGACCCTTTGGGAGATCTCCGGCGATCCGTCCCCTTCCCTCGCCAAGGCCGGGACCGCGCTCATTGAAATGACCGAAGACGCTGTCATCGGACTGCGGGCCCCTGGCTGACCGGGACTAGTGAGACAGATCCCGAGCCTGCCGTATCGCGGCCACATCTTCGGCGATCAGTTCATCTATCCGTCTAATGAGCGTGCGGGGGCTCATCGGCGTCAAGTGCGTGAATCCCGGTCCATAGATGTAGTCGCCGTCGTCGTTGATCTGCACCCACACCACAGCTTTTTTGCTGCGATCGAATCCGTGCTCACGGGGCGGCTGCCAGCGGCTTTGTATCCGAGCGAACATCGCCACGTCGGCACGTGACAGCGACACCTCAGCGGGCAAGCCGACCTGCTGCTGAACCACTATGTCGGCCCCGGCGTCGTCGGTGCGCCTACCCCCGAGGTCGGGGATGGTGACCTTCGGATGCTTCCCTGGCCTGGTCAGGGGAGAGCACGCGGTGATCGCCGCGCCAAGTTCGTATGGCGGCAAGGTGTAGACGTCGACCACATCCTCATCGGATTGCTGCGCCGCCAGGAAACCGTACTGGTCCAAGCGGTGCGCGACGATCCGCTCCCGGCGCGCAGTCGGCGTATCGACCGTGCATTCCACTCGCAGGTCAGCATTGACGTAGGTGGTGAACCACTGTCTGAATCCGACCAGATCCCCGTGCATGACGCGGTCGACGACGTCGGTGGCGTAGGCGGTGTATTCATCGAGATCGGCGAACGGCGACGAACGGGTGTGCGCAAGGGGATGTGGCATGAATTCGCGGCCATGGGCTTCGCTGAGTGCATCCACGCCGACAACTTGGATCATCCCTAATTGATTGAGCGACGCCCGGTCCACGCCTTCGGAGAATACGGTGGTGCGACTCAGTTCTTTTTGTCCGGAACGGGTTCCGTGGCGTCTTCGCCGACGACCTGCACGACGGCATCGCCCTCGCTGATCATCCCGTGCTTGTTGTGGTGAAGCGCCTTGCTTACCTTGTGCACTTTGTCGGCTCCGCCGCCTCGAGGGCCCGCGACCGGGGCGCCGGCACCGGGTGCCCCGGAGGTACCGCTGCTGACACCTGCGCGGGATGCAGGGGCTGCGGTCTTGCTTCCCGCGGCCAGATCGGCGGCCGGTTTGGCGGTCATGAGCCCCGGCCTTCCCGCTCCTCCCGACCCACCTGACTTGGCGCCGCCGGAGCCTCCGGACTTGCCTGCGCCGGTGAGGCCGTTGGGTCCTAGGCTCAGCGCACCTTCGGGCAGCTTGGCGTTCTTCTGTTTGAGTGCTTCGCTCAGCGCTTGCTGCGCGGCGGCGGCGCCCTGCTGCCCAGCGTTGGCCCCCTGTTGCGCAGCCTGCTGCACTCCCTGTCCCGCCTGTTGTGCCGCATTCCCGGCGGCGTCACCGATCCCGTTGAGTCCGCCGTTTGCCGGACTCGCCGAGCCCGGATAAGCCGCCGACGGAAGAGTCGATTCGCCCGGCAGCGTGGGTATACCCAGGCCGCCGCCAGGTAGCCCGGTTCCGGGCACCCCCGGCGCACCTCCCGCCGGCATGGGGGTCGGCGTCCCCGACGGCATGGTCGGAACGGTCGGTGCCGGCGGCAGATCGGGATGGTTGTAGCCGATCATGTCGATCGGCGGGTTATACGAATCTCGGATCGTCACTTGGGTGGCCCAATTCAACGAGTCGACCGTCTGTTGGTCGTGGGTGTCGAAACGACCATCCCGACTCACGAACCACTCTTGGGTCCGGCTCATATCCTGGGAGAACATATCGACGAGAAAACCCATCCGCTGCGCGCCGCTGGCTGAATGCTGAAGACTGCGCAGAAGGTCCTTCACCCTGTTACGGATGGCATTGGCAGTGGCTCCCTGCATCTGGTCGTTCCCATCGATGATGGGCGCCAACTCACTTGCCGCTCTCTGCACAGCGGTGCCGGCGTCGCTCCATTTACCATGCTGGTTTGGCGCTACGTCGCTATTGGCTCCTATTATTCCGTCTCTGCCCTCTACGAACGTCGTAATATACGCCAGAGCTACGCGCCGGTACTGTTTACGGGCGTCTGTTCCACCTCTGGCATTTAGCTCGTTTATGTTTCCGGCGATATCGAAGATCTGGGAAGTAGGCTTCAGTAAGGGAAGGGGCTGCAATAATCCAGTCGGAGTGAGTACCGCCGGATTGCTGTCGAAATCTGGTCCGTACGGGTCGTTTCCGTTGCCGACTGTCCACGACATGCGTTAACTCTCTTATTTTTGTGCTTATTTTATGCGCAGCCGTCAGCGGCCAGATTGAACCCTGATCCGGTCGAACGCTGACTGAATTATTTCTTGGATTGCTACCGCTACCTCCAAGCCGCTTTGGATATTGTCTTTAACCCTTTTGCCCGAGTCGTTGAGATTGCTTGCCGTTTGTAGTGCAGAGGCATATGCGGCACTCACGTTGCCGACATCGACGTGATTGGCGGCTACCAACCCGTGCGCTTGCCGGAGATCTTCGACGACCCTGTCGATAGCCCTCTTCCAGTCGGCCAAACCAACTTCACCCACCTCGACGAGCAGTTGGTCGGGTGACTGCTGCCGGACTTGGTCGGCATAGCCGCGCAATTGCTCGATCGACGGCGGATTGTCACCACTCATGGCGATCCCTTCTGCTCAGGCGAAAACGGTTGATGCCGACAGGCCCTATCCCACGCCTTCGTTGACGCCGGCCGTCGCGGAACGAGTGCGGCTCGGCGGCCGACGCCCCCCGGCTAGATGTTGCTCAACCGCTGGTCCAGGCTGAACATGTCGTGGAGTTCACCCGGCGCGGTCTCGGCAAGCAACTTGATGAGCTGCTGATGCACGTCCTCGAACTTTTCGTTGATGATCCGATGGTGCTCGGAGATGGAGGCTGAGGCACCCGCCGCGAATACCTGCGGTATCTGGGTCTGGAACACATGGTTGATTTCTTGTGCCAAACTGCCGGCTTGCTGGATCACGCCGTGCGCTTCCTCGTATTGCGTCAAGGCCGCCGGGTCGTAATGAACGTCAGCGTCAGACATGTTGGATCCTTTCGTCGTTGATTGTGCTGCTAGGCGGGCATCGGCATCGGAGCATGCCCGGCCTGTTGCAGGAGAGCGTTTCCCTTCTGGTAAACCTCGTCCCTCGTCTGCGTCATTTGGTTGACGATCTCTCTGAGATCGCTTTCGAGGTGGTTCGCGTCATTCATGATCGCGGTGGCGTTATCGCTGACATGCAACCGCTTCACGTTTTCGAGCACCTCGACCATCTGGTCGATGTGATGCCGCGTATTGGTCAGGCAGTCTTGCACGCTGCTCATCGCGCTGCTGACTGCCGGAACATTAATGCTTACTGTTCCCATTGGGACTCCTTATTGTCGTTTCTGGATATGCGCGACGGGCCACTTCGCGGGGATTTCACGAAAGGCGGCCGGCCGAAATCAGCCGAGGATATTTGCTGCTTGCCGCTGGTCGAGTTGCTGCACGTAGTCGTGCTGATTGACCGCGTGCGCATGCGTCTGGTGCAGATCCTGGATGATCCCGTCCATCCTGGTGGAGATGTCCTGCCGCCTGGTCTGCATTGCCTCGGCGCCCTGACCGTGATAGGCCTCCTCGACGAGGACCTGGAACAGTTTGTCGACCTGTGTGCGCATGTCTTCGGCGTCCCGCGTGGCGTTCTGAATCACGTCCAGAATCTCGCGGTTCGTGTCGAACTCGTATTTGATTTCGTCGTTGTAACCCATCGTTGAAACCTTTCTTGTCAGGCGTCGGCGCCGACGTGCTCTTGGATGTTCTGCTTGCCCATCTCGGCGAGTTCGGTGGTTTCGTCGAAGATTCTGGTGAGATCGGCGACGTGCTCGTGCATGGCCGCTTGGAACTTGGCTCCTTGATTGCCGAGCCAGGTGCCCCCCAACACCTCGACCTCGCTTCTGACCTTGTTGATCAGTGCATGGGTGTCCTGCAGGGTGTTGTCGATCTTGTGTTTCACTGCGTCAGCTTGGGATTGTGAGACGAAGAACGTCATATCTCGCTCCAAATTTTGTGTGCTCGGCGTCGCCGGACACGGTTCGACAAATTACTCGTCTGAAAAAAATCGCTAAACCAATGACGCCTCCCATTGGTCCGTCGATAGTTCGACAAGCTGACCGATCGCCTGCGCAATCGCGTGATCCGATCCCGGCTTCAACGTGGTCCACAATTGCCCGCTGGGTGAGGCGCTCGGCGCCCCGACGATCCGGCCACGTTTGGTGTAGAACACCCCGACCGCGGCCGGCCGACGAGAGATGCGGTCCTGGTCGCTGCACAGCGCGTAGTAGACGATCTCGGCGAACGCCATGCGCGACGACAGCGCCGAGCCCAACTGCATCGCCGCACGTGGCTCGGCGCCCAGAGCCCGGACGCGGTCCGCCAACTGGGCCGCATCGTGGGTCCCGATCAACTTCTGGGTAACCGCCTCCGAAGGCGCGCCCACCGGCGAAACCGAGGCGGCCTCCGAGCGCGGCAGCCCACCCAGCAACGACTGGGTCGCCCAGGACAGGTCGGGGGAGCCTTCGGCCACCCGCAACCGAATCTCGTCGCCGACACGTCGTGCCACCACGCCGGCGGCGCCGCACCGCACCACCGACACCCGGGCCATGCCGTCCGGGGTCATCAGACGCATGGCCAGTTCCCGCTCAGGTCGTCGCAACGCCCGCAGCACCGGCAGCAGGTCCGGATCCAGCGCCCCGTCCACGATCAGACCCCGCGAGATCAGGCTGCGGGTTGCCGCGTCGAATGCTGTCTGGAGCGCGTCCACCGTGCCGTACCGGGGCCGCACACCCAACACCGTCGGGAAGCTCTGCACGCCGATCCGCTGCCCGACCACCTGGAGTTCGTCGTCGGTCAGGGTGAATGCGGACAGCGTCGCGGCGGTCACAGGCTCACCTCCTCGGCGCCGATGACCGCCGGTGAGACCCAACTGTCAGACAATTGCTGCAGTGTCCGTTCGGGCTCGGCCGCAAAACCCTCCACCTGCTGCGGCTCGGGTGCCGCGAGATCGTCGAAGATCGCGGTGTTGGGACCCCAACTGACGTGGGAAACCGTGAACGGCGCATCGCTCTGCTGCGCGGCGGGCAACCAGGACTGGCCGCCATCAGACAAGCCGGCCCCGGCTTCGCCGGCGCCCTCGAGGGTCTCGGCCTCGCGGAAGGACTCGTAGGCCTGAGCGCCGCCGTCGCGGCGGGTGCCCGCCATCGGGGCATAACCTCCGCCGCCACGTCCGAGGCCGTTGCCGCCGGAGGAATCACTGGTGAAGCGGGTCTGACGCACCTGGTCCGGCTGCTTGCTAGGCGCCGCCGGGTTGGCCAGCATCGGCGAGAGCTGCCTCGGTGCCGCACCGCCACCACCGCCGCCGCCGCGGGAACCGCCGCCCTTGCCTTCCTTCTCGGCCTTGAGCGCACCGCCGTTGACGACCTGCGGAGGAACGGGCTGTTCCCACGGCGCGGCCAGCTCGGCGCACGCCTCTTCGTAGCGGTTCATCACCGCTGCGGCATCAGCCTGCTGAGCCGACGCGGCGTCGTCGAACTCGGCGAAACTGCCGTGCAGAATCGCGCCGTTGTAGGCCGCCAGCGAGGCCATCATGTCCTGGGCCGCCTTGGCCTCGACGGCCTCGGAGACGGTGGGCATCGACAGGATCGCGACCGTGTTCGCGACGGCGGCCTCCTCGGCCCGTCGTCCGTTGGCCGCGGCGCTCAGGCTCGCCGCTTGCAGCCATTTGCCGAACGCTTCCAGCTTGCGGACGACGGCATCCGAGGTGTTGCTCTCCCACGCCGCGCGGAAGGATTCGATGAGCCGGTCGTAGTCGCCGGAGACCTTGGCGAATTCGTTGGCGACCCGGATCCACGCGGCGCCGGCCTCGCCGACCGAGGACGGGCCGGGGCCCTCGGTCAAGTCACGCGCCAGCTGCTCGGTGCTGCGCGATTCCCACACCACATTGGTGAATCCCATGACTGTCTGAACCCCCTTTCACTGCAACGCTTTTCACATGTGCCGATCGCTGGCAGCGATCGACGACTCAGTCCGCCAAGTCGGCGGCGGCGATCCGGCCCGAATGCGCCCGCAACGCGGCGGACGCTTCGTGAAGCTCGTTGGTGCCCCGCTCGGACGCCGTGGTGAACGACGTGAGTACCTCGTTGAGGGTGTGAGCCACCCGCTGGGAGACCTCGTCCTGGCCCGACGAGATGGTGGTCAGGTTGGGTCGCTCGGTCTCCATCACGCGTTGCAGGCGATCGGCGAGTTCGTCGAGCTGGCGGGTGGCCTCGGTGAGTTCGCTGGGCCGGATGGACAGGTTGTCGCTCATGTGTCTTCCCCTTGTTAGATGCGGAGTTTGACGTCAGGGTCGTCTTCGAGATTGACCGAGTTGTCGCCGATCACGGCCGGACTGGCAGTGCCGAGATCGCCCACGATCGCGCCGCCCTGGTCGGTCGTGTGCAGGAAGGACGCCGACGTGTGGCTGCCGCTGGCCCCGGCCTTGCCGCCCGGCGCTCCGTACCCGGCTCCGCCCGCGCCCATCATGCCCGCGGCGCCGCCCATCCCGGCGACTCCGCCGGTCGGCCGCGCAGCCACGGATCGCGACATCGCGGCGGCGCTGGAATTCTCGCTCTGCACCATCGGCGACGACGGGGTCGCCCGGGCCGGGCTGGTGGCTCCGACCCCGCCACCGCCGCCGTGTCCGGCGCCCCCGGCCGGGTGAGCCGCGCCGACCATCCGCGCCGGCTGGGCCAGCGCCGATGAGGCACCCGCGCCGCCCTGACCTGCCTGCCCCACAGCCGACATCAGCCCGGTGCCGGCCTGCATGCCGGCCTGCAGCACCTGGGTTCCGGCCTGCATGCCCATCGCCAGCGGCATCATGCCCATCTGCATCGCGGGACCCATCATGCTCATCCCCACCGACAGCAGCGGACCCATCATCTGCATGGCCATCTGGGGGCCCTGTGCCACCGCGATCGGAGCACCCGTCGCGGCGGTCGAAGCGGCCTGGCCGGTAAGCGTGCTCTCCAGCTCCGTGATGCACTCGGTGGCCATCGCGCTGGCTCGCGCAGCGGTCTCGACCATCTTCGGCGCCGTCCACGGCAGCCCACCCGACAGCGCCGCGAGTTCGTCCTGGCACTCCTCGATGATCTGGATCAACCTCGCCTGGCCCTGCGCGACATTTGCGGCCGCGGCGCTGTACTCGCCGCCCAAGGCGGTGCCCTGCGCGGCGACGGCAGCGCCGTCGGCCACCGTTTCTCCGGTCTTCGCCGCGGCGGCGGTTGCTCCGGCACCCGACCAGCCCTGGCCGCCCGCGCCACCCATCATCTGACCCAGCGCCTGCTGCAAACCACCGGCTGCCTGCTGAAACGCCTGGCTGATCCCACCAAACATCTGCGTCGGGTTCATGCCCTGAAATACGCCGTTGCCCAGGGTGCCGAGCATGTCGGTCATCGGCTTCATCAGCCCGCCGGCGAAGTTGCTGCCCATCCCGCCCGGAGCGCTGGTCAGGTCGGCGGGGACGGCATCGCCCACGCCGGAGAACTCCGGACCGCCGGTAGGCAATTGTCCGAGGTGGAACTGGTTCAAGATGTCTTGCACCGGGCGATTCAGCCAGGCCTGCAGATCGTTCTCCATCTGGTTGACGACCGGCTGATGGTCGTAGTCCGCCAGTTGGTCGAACTGTCCGGGTGGCCCTGGCTGGGGAGCAGGGTCGTAGGTGGCCATTCGGCTCGGTGCCTAGACTTCGGTGGTTCCGTCGGCGGCATCGGCCGCGGCGTGCTCGGCGTCGGTGACGTGAGTGGCGACCCCGAGCAAACCGTGCTTTGCGGCCGTCATCATGCCGCTGCCGACGTTGTTGGCCGCGGTCTCGAACATCGCCGGGATCATGTTCGCCGCCGCGATCGGCCCGAGGGCCATCGAGAAATTGCCCAACTCGGTCGAGGTGACCGTGCTCAGCGCGGTGCTGATCAGCGTGCCCGCCGTGTCTTGCGCGACCGTGAGCCCCTGCATGAAGTCGGGCTGCAATTCAAATGCCATGTCAGCTTCTCCCCGTCCAATACCGCTTAGCGGCAGCTAGCGCTGGTGTCTTCACCCTAAGCAGCCCCGCCGGCATTAAGTTGCACGAATTTAAGCAGACCGCCGCCCGGTTCGCGATTCACACGTGTGTAATAAGAAAGTGATTGTTATTTGCGCATGTTGAATAATGGCGCGCCGCTCGTTATTCCGGTTCGAAGACGGTGCCGTCCGAGCGGGTCAGCGGCGTTTTCTGCAGCTCGTCCATGCGGGTCATGAACTCTTTGAGCAGGAAGTTGTACCGCTCGGCGGACACCTTGGCGGCGGCCTGGGCGGTTTCGACAATGAGCGCGGCCAGGGTGTCGGGGTCCAGTCGACTGGCCGGCGGCCCCAGCCACAGTCCGGTCAGGCTGCCCAATCCGTCGACCTCGGCGCTCACCGCCCGGTCGCGGCTGGTCACCCGCGCCGAGATCGTCTTGGTCTGTTCGGTCATCGACTGCAACAGGTCGCGCTGTTTGATCGCCCTGGCGATCACCGACTGCGCCAAGCTGGTCATATCGACCTCATCCAGGTCCCCGGAAGCTCGTCGTCCTCCTCGTCGCCGAACAGCTCCTGCTCGGCGCGGGCCAGCTCCTCGTCGGTCGGCAGCCCGAGCTCGCGAATCGTCGACGCACTGAACCCCTTGTCGACCAGCCCGCGACGGTAGGCCACCTGGGCGCGCAATGCCGACAGTTTGCACAACGCCAGGATCTCGGCCGCCAACTCCTGCGGCGGTCTGGCCAGCTCGGTGCGGTCGATCTTCAGCGCCGTGGGCAGCCCGCGCTCGGTGGTGGCGACGACGATCGTGCCGGTGCGGGAGCGCACGGGCTGCGGTCGTTGTTCCGCTGGCACTAGGCTTCACCTCCACAGTGGCGTCGACGTGCCCGAATTTCGTTCCGGATTTTGGCGCGACAATGCAACTCAACAGATCGGTACAATAACTTTCTACCGCTAGACGCGGGCTAAATGGACGTTTCTGCTCGCTTTTGCCGCCAGACGGTAGTCACCAGCTGTGCTAGTAGTAAGGACACCAAGTAGATGCCTGGCACCAGGGACGCGCAGCGCGTCTTCGACGCCGGAGTGTTGTCACTGGGAATCCCCATCGACGGGTTGGAAACCGACCGCGACGTGCAGTACGCCGCCCTGGCTTTCAAGCGCGCCACCGAGCACGACCCGCAGATGAGCGATGCCTGGCTGGGCCGCGCCGCCGCCGGCGACACCAGCGGCGAGGTGATCTATCAACTGTGGCGGACCAGCAAGGAGAATCTGAACCGCGAGCAGCGCCGCCTCGGGCTGCCCCGGCACGCGCTCGCCGGGCGGTTCCAGACCGGGTTGTACCTGGACTACACGCTGAGCACCCTGACCGAGGTGTGGCTGGCGTACGCGGCCAGCATGATCGCCGGCAAGGACTACGACGAAGCCGAGCGGGTGCTCGACGAATTGGACGACATGCGTCGCTCCATGCCCGGCGGCGACACCGACTCCGCCGAGATTTGCGCCTACGTCCGCGCGGTGTTGCACTTCACCACCCAGCGGTGGCCGGATGTGCTTGTCGCACTTGCTAATTCGGCTTCCTTTGACGACGAGTACATCGCCGCGGGCGCGCATCTGATGGTGGGATCGGCGTGCGCGCAGATGGGGTTGTTCGGCGAGGGCATCCGCCGTCTCGACCAGGCGATCGAGGGGCCGATACCGGCCGCGAGCCGGGCGGCGGAGTTCTGCAAAGGCCTGACCCTGCGGGAGATGGGCAAAGAACCCGAAGCCAGGACCATCTTCGAGCGGATCTACAGCGAGGAGCCGGGCTTCGAGGCCAACGCCGCCGCGCTGCACGACCCGAAGTTCCGGCTCATCATCACCAGCAAGGACGACATCGAATCCCGCACCGACAAGTGGGATCCCAGCACCGCCCGCCGAGCCGGCGAACTCGACGCAGAAGGCCTGAACGAGCGCAGCAACTCCTACCTGCGCGCCGCGCAACTGGAGCTGGACCGCCAGATCGGTTTGACCGACGTCAAGCTGCAGGTGGCCAAGTTGCGCTCGGCCGCCAAGCTGGCCAAGGTCCGGGAAGGCAAGGGGCTCAGCGCCGCCGCGCGCAGCCTGCACCTGGCCTTCACCGGGCCGCCCGGGACCGGCAAGACCACCATCGCCCGGGTGGTCGCGCAGGTCTACTGCGGGCTGGGGCTGCTCAAAACGCCCGCGGTGATCGAGGCCAAGCGCGCCGATTTCGTCGGCGAACATCTGGGCAGCACCGCGATCAAGACCTCCGCACTGATCGACACCGCGATGGACGGGGTGCTCTTCATCGACGAGGCGTACACGCTGATCCAGAGCGGACTGGCCGGCGGCGACGCGTTCGGACGGGAAGCGGTGGACACCCTGCTGGCGCGGATGGAGAACGACCGGGACCGGTTAGTGGTCATCATCGCCGGTTACGACGCGGAGATCGACCGGTTCCTTGCCGCCAACGAGGGAATGGCCTCGCGGTTCACCAAGCGGATCCGGTTCGCTTCGTATAACGCGGTCGAACTGGGCGACATCGGTCGGCTGATCGCCAAGACCCGCGACTCCGAACTCACCGAGGCCGCCTACGAGGAATTGGTCGACGCCTGCCGGGTGCTCTACGACAGTCAGTCGGTCGACGAGTCCGGCCAGTTGCGCCGTGAGGTCGATCTGGTCGGCAATGGGCGGTTTGTCCGCAACGTGATCGAGACGGCCGAGGAGGAGCGGGAGTACCGGCTGAGCGAGCGTCCGGATGTCAGTGTCGAGGACCTCGGCGAATCGGAGCTGATGCGCATCGAGCTCGGTGACATGCGCGCCGCGCTGGAAAGCGTGCTCGGAATGTCCACCCGGCAGCTGACGTCGAGAACGCGCTAGTGAGCCAATCCGACACGCCCCGACCGGGTTTCAAACGCAGCAGTGACGCGGACACCAACCCGATCCCCGTCGCGCTGATCCAGGCCAAGCTGGCGGAGGAATCCGTTGTCGACGAGGCGCGGCCGGGTCCGATGGAGGCGGGCACGAAAGTCATCGACCTGCCGCCGGCGGAGGTGGACGATGTGCCGCCGGATCCGGAGCCCGAACTGGAAGCCGAACCCGTGCCCTTGTCGGACCCGGAACCCGTGGCCCTGCCGGAACCGGAACCGGAGCCCGTGTCCTTGTCGGAACCGGAACCGGAGCCCGTGTCCTTGTCGGAACCGGAGCCCGTGTCCTTGTCGGAACCGGAGCCCGTGTCCTTGTCGGAACCCGAACCGGAATCGGCGCGTCCGGAACCGGAATCGGCGCGTCCGGAACCGGAACC
The DNA here is from genome assembly GCF_059813095.1 of Mycobacterium sp. NGS22. NCBI lineage: Bacteria > Bacillati > Actinomycetota > Actinomycetes > Mycobacteriales > Mycobacteriaceae > Mycobacterium > Mycobacterium sp. NGS22. The sequence goes on along the minus strand of NZ_JCALDY010000001.1, from coordinate 17,973 downwards.
CGTGCCAAAACCCGAACCGGAATCGGCGCGTCCGCAACCGGAATCGGCGCGTCCGGAACCCAAACCGGAGCGTCCGGGACCGATGGCCGAGGGCACCCGCGTGATGGAGCTGCCGCCGGTGCCGCCGCCGCCCCCGCCGCGTGACCGTCCGGGCCCGATGTCCGACCGCACCGCCGTCTTCAGGCTGCCGCCTCATCCCCGGACACGTCAGGCTCCTTCGCCCGCGGGCGGGGAAGCACCCGCCGCACCGCCGGTGCGTCCGGCCCCGCTGCCCACGCGCCCCGCGCCCCCGCCCATCGAGGTACCGCGCACCCCCGCGGCCGTCCAGCACCCCGCGCCCCCGGCGCCCGGTCCGGATCCCCGGCTGCATCCGCCCGGATCCCCGCCTGTGGCAACACCTTTCACCCGCGCCAACCCGAACGCGCCGGGACCGCAACCGGGCGGACCGGACCCGCGGATCCCGTCGCACACCGATCTCGGACTGGTGCGCCGTACCCGACCTCTGCCGCAGAGCGGTTGGCGCAGAGTGGTGCACCGTTTCACCGGCCTGAATCCCGGTGAGTCCGAACTGGAGAACACCCGTCAGAAGTTGGTGGCGCGGGTGAGCCAACCGGTCCGCGGCGACTACAGCATCGCCGTGTTGTCGATGAAGGGCGGTGTCGGCAAGACCACGACCACCGTCGGACTGGGTTCCACCTTCGCCGCCATCCGCGGCGACCGCGTCATCGCCGTCGACGCGAACCCCGACTTCGGCACCCTGGCACAACGCGGGCCCGACCAGAGCCGGTCGACGGTGCGAGATCTGTTGTTGGACGACAACATCTTTCGTTACTCCGACATCCGCAGGCACACCTCACAGAGCACGAGTCGGCTGGAAATCCTTGCCTCCGAACGTGATCCGGCAACCTCTGAGGCGTTCTCCGACGCCGACTACCGAGTGGTGATCAGGTTGCTGCAGCGGTTCTACAACCTGATCCTCACCGACTGCGGCACCGGACTGGTGCATTCGGCGATGTCGGCTGTCCTCGACGAGGCCGACGCGATCGTGCTGGTCGCGTCGCCGGCCATCGACGCGGCCCGCAGCGCGTTCGCGACGCTGGACTGGCTGGAGCATCACGGCCGCGGGCATCTGGTGCCCAACGCGACGGTGGTCATCAGCGCCGCACGCCCGGGCAAGGCGTCGGTGGATCTGGACAAGCTGGCCACGCAGTTTTTGACCCGCATCCGCTCGGTTCATGTCATCCCGTTCGACGACCACCTGGCGCAGGGGTCAGAGGTCGTCTTGGACCTGATGGCCAACCGCACCCGCCAGGCGTTTCTCGAGTTGGCGGCGTCGATCGCCGACGGATTCGCCGACACCAAACGCGCGCGGGGCTGAGCAGGCCCGCCGAACCGATCGGCGGATTCGGGCCGTCGAACGGGCATCGCTCTGATATACGTGTCAGATCGTTATGCAAAGCAGGGGGTGCCGTGAAAGCAGCGGTCGTTGCGGTCGTCGAGTTGTTGGGGATCATCGTCGCCATGGCGGCGTGGGTGTACCTGGATGCCAGAGCGCACGCCGGGCGCGGCCGCCCAATCGTCTCTTCCTATGGTTCGCTTCGACTCGCCACACCGGTGGCGTGGTTCTTCGCGTGTCTGGTGATGTGGGAGACGTTCTTTCCGCACTACATGGATATGCGCAGCCTGGTCTAGGCGCCGCGGGTGCTGCTGCCGGGTGGGGGCGCGGCAGTCGAGATTGCATTTTGGCGGGTGTGCGCTCGATCTTTTGCTGCAGATTTTCGGTCTGGGCGCACTAGCCTCCCCGCGCCGCGATCATCGCCGAGCGGTTGACCTTGGTGGCCGCGGTGCGGGGGATTTTGTCGACGAATTCGACCGTCTTGGGTGCCTTGTAGGGGGCCAGGCGACCCTTGGCGTAATCGATCACCTGCTGCTCGGTCAGCGGCGCGGCGGCGTGCGCGGACACCTGCACCACGGCGTGCACCCGTCGGCCCCACCGCTCGTCGGACAGCCCGATGACGACGACGTCGGCGATGTCGGGGTGCCCGGACAGCGCGGACTCGACCTCGGCCGGGAACACATTGGCCCCACCGCTGATGATCATGTCGGCACGGCGGTCGGTGATGTAGAGGAAGCCGTCCTCGTCGAGGCGGCCGATGTCGCCGGCGGATCGAAACCCGTCCTCGGTGGACGGCAACGGCGGTGCGCCACCCAGATAGCGGTACCCCGCGCTCATCGGCGCCCGCAGGTAGATGTCTCCTTCTTCACCGGGCCCCAGCGGATTCTTGTCGGCGTCCAGGATCCGGATCTCGGTGTCGCGGAAGCCGCGGCCGACGCTGCCCGGATGGGTCAGCCACTCGTCGCCGCGCAGTGCGGTCAACCCGAGATTCTCGGTCATGCCGTAGGCGGTCACGATCTGCTCCGGGCTGAGCAGCTCGAACCAGGTGCGTAACAGCGACGGCGGCATCACCGCGGCGCCCTGCAGGATGAACACGACGCTGGAAAGGTCGCGCTGGCGGATGTCGGGCAGCGCCGCCACGCGCGCCAGCATCGTCGGTGTCGCGGTGAAGTTGGTGATCCGGTAGCGCTCGATGGTGTCGACAAACAAAGGGGCGTCGAACTTTTCGAGAATCACCAGATGGTCGCCGCTCAACAACATCAGGAACGTGGCGAAGCCGTTGGTGTGATACATCGGCGCGGGCACCATGATCCGCTGCGGCTTGGCCACCGGCGTCCAGTTCGACAGAAATGGCTCGCCCTGTTGCGGAATCCACAGCGACGGCGCCAGGTTGAGAATCACCTTCGGCACGCCGGTGGAGCCGCTGGAACAGATCCCGTTGGCGGTGGGAGAGACCGCCGCCGGCAGCGGGCTCGGGGACGCCGCGGCGGCGAGTTCGTCGAGTTCCCAGCGGGTCGCGTCGTCGACGACCACGACGGGATCGATCACCTCACGCACCCGGCTGCGTTCCCACTCGGGCAGATCCCAATGCATCGGAATCGGAACCGCGCCGATCTTCCAGCAGCCCAACGTGGCCAACACCAGGTGCACCGAATTCGGGATCGCAATGGCGACAAACGAACCCGTCTGCGCGCCGCGGTCGGCCAGCGCCCGTCCCCACTGGTTGGCGCGGGCATCGAGTTCACCAAAGGTCAACGACTGCTCGCCGCCGTCCAGGGCGACCACCGTCACCCCGAGGTCGTCACGCTGGTGCTCGGCCAGCTGCTGAAGTTTGCTGCTGAACGGTATTCCGTCCGCGAACGGGTTGACCGGCGCGTCCGGGGAGCCGGGCTGGGTGGTCATGCCGAAGTGCGTCCGCTGAACAACGTCTCCAGATGACCGCTGCGCACCTCGGGTATCAGTCGCAGGCTCAGCGCCTCGGGGCCCAGCGGCAGCCGGATCAGCGGCTGTACGTGACGGTCCAGGACGCTGACATCGGATTCGTCACAGAATCCCAACGCGCCGAGCAGTTGGTGCGCGGTGCGCAGCACCTGGCGTGCGGTCTCGGCCGCCTTGAGTCGCAGCACCAGTGCGTCCGCCGAAAGGGTCTGCGCCGGAACGGTTTCGGGTCGGCAGATGGTGTATTTGGTGAGTTCGTGCAGCCCGCGCACCGCGACCGATGCGTCCGCGACGGCGAATCTGACGGCCTGGAAATCCGCCAGTGGCTTGCCGAACTGTACGCGCGCCTGCACATGCTCGGTGACGATGTCCAGTGCCCGCTGCACCGTCCCCAGAATCCGCCATGATCCCAGCACGAGATGCAGGTCGATGTCGGCCTGCGGAACCGTTGCGCCGGCACCTGTCAGCGTGACCGGCGCCAGGAACGGACCCAGCTTGGCGCCCGTCCGCGCCGCTGGAAGCGCCCGGAAACTGTTGCCGTCCAGGTCCGCGGCGATCCATTCGCCGGGCAGGTCACCGTGGTCGATGCGCGGAGCCTCCGGGTGGACCAGCGCGAGTCGCGCGCCGTCGATCGCCAGCAGCTCCTCGACCAGCGGATAGGGCAACGCCGTGGCACCGGCGACCCGGCACAGCACCGCGGCGGCCAGTAGATCGTCCGAGCCCGAGCGGACGTCGAGTTCGAACGCGCCGAGTTCGCTCAGCGCATCTCGTGCCGCGTCGCGCACGGTGTCGTCGGTTTCGGCGCGCAGCGCCGCCTGCGGCCCGCCCAGTCGGGTCAGCCGTTTGAGGGCCACCGCCGCGAAGTCGGTGATATCCTGTGGCAGTTCGGTATTCATCGGCGTTCTCCCAACACGTCGCGCGCCACCATCATGCGTTGGACTTCGATGGTGCCAGAGGCCACCGTCGCGGCCTGCGCATAGCGCCAATGGTCGTCTACCGCGCCGTGCAGCGCCGCGGCGGCCCCGCTGTCCAGCGCCGTGGGACCCAGCACGTCGAAAAGCAGTTCGGCGACCACCTGGTCACAGGTGGTGGTGGCGATCCGGGCCGCACTGGCCGCCGCGCCGGCCTGCGGGTCGTCCTGCAGCGACACGGCCCGGTACGCCATCAGCCTGGCCACCCGCAGATCGACCAGCGCTCGCACCCATCGGCTCCTGATGGACTCCGGCAACCGGTCCCAGCCGTCGCCGAGTGCGGCCTGCATACGGTCCAGTAATGCCTCACAGCGTGCGTAGCGCGCGATGCCGACGCGTTCGAACGCCAGCGCCTCGCGCATCACCCGCCAACCGTCGCCGGGCTCGCCCAGGATGTCTTCGTCGGTGGCCTGCACCCCGTCCAGGAACACCTCGTTGAGATGATGCGGCCCCAACATCGACGGAATACCCCGGACGGTGAAACCGGGACGGTCCATCGGGATCAGAAACAGGCTGAGCCGCTTGGACTTCGGCGCGTCCGGATGGGTGCAGGCTGCCAACACGCACCAGCACGCCATCCGCGCGTAGGACGTCCACACCTTCTGTCCCTCGATGCGCCACCCGGTGCCGTCCGGTACCGCGCGGGTACGCAACGACGCCAGGTCGGTGCCGGCTTCCGGTTCGGAGAAACCCTGACACCAGATCACCTCGCCGGAGGCGATGCCGGCCAGGTGCTTGGCCTTCTGCTCCTCCGTCCCGTGTCGCATGATTGCCGGGCCGACCCAGTTGATCCCCATGTACTGCGGCCCACGCGGCTCGTAGTTGGCCCACATCTCCTCGCGCAGCACGGTCTGCTGCCAGATCGAACCGCCGCCGCCGCCGTGTTCCTTCGGCCAGGCCAGGGCCAGTAAGCCTTCCGACGCCAGCAGCTTGCAGAACGACTCGGTGGTGGCCAAGTCGTCCGGATCGTCGGTGCAGGCGCCCAGGAAGTCAACCGGAATGTGGTCGGCGATCAACTGGCGCAACCGGTTTCGCAGTTCGCCGGCGTCGTCGCCGAGATCGTAATCCATCGTGGTCATCCCTTCGGCAACCCGAGCACACGCTCGGCGATGATATTGCGCTGAACCTCAGAGGTTCCGCCGTAGATGGTCGCGGCCAGGGCGTCCTGGCGTTCGAACAGCAGGTCCGGGTCGGCGGTCGACCCCGGACCGGCCGCAGCCGCGCTCAACTCCCAAACGCGTTGCAGGGTAAGCGACCCCAGGAGCTTCATGGTGTCCGCCTCCGGGCTGGGCCGCCCGGCGAGCTCGTTGTCCAGCGCGCGATACCCGGTGGCCCGCAGTGCTTCGGCGTCGGCCAGCAGCATGCCCAGTTCGGTGTGGATGTCGGGGTTGTCGACGACCGAAGCCAGCCCGCGCTTTATCTCGACCCAATTCATGATCCAAATCATCTGGCGCTCATGGTGTAACGACGACAACGCCACATTCCAGCCGCCGTTGACCGGTCCCAGTAGATTGGCGACCGGCACCTCGACGTCGTCGAGGAAGACCTCGCAGAAGGTCTCGTCGGAGATCGACGACATCCGGATGGGCTCGATCCGCACCCCGGGCGACTGCAGATCGAGGATCAGGCAGGAGATGCCGCGGTGTTTCGACGCATCCGGGTCGGTGCGCGCGTACAGGGTGCACCACCGCGACAGGTGCGCCTGGGTGGTCCAGATCTTGTGTCCGCTGACCCGGAACACCTCACCGTCGCGCTCCGCGCGGGTACGCAGGCCCGCGAAATCCGACCCGGCCTCCGGTTCGGACATCCCCAGCGCCCACCACTCGTCGCCACGCAGGCAGGGAACCAACAGGCGGTCGATCTGTTCGGGGGTGCCGAATTGGCGGATGCCGGCCGCGGCGACGTTCGGGCCGGCGATGTTGGGCAGTTTGGGCGCGCTGCGCAACGCGGCCTCGATGCGGATCTCCATGGCGTCGCGCAGACCCAGCGAGCGCCCCCCGTGCTCACGGGGCCAGGTGGGTTGGATCCACCCCGCTTCGAACGCGGCCCGTTGGTAGTCGCGCCGCAGCGGTATGTCCCAGCGGTATTCGCGGTACCGCTGGTAGTAGTCGTTGGGCAGGAACTCGGTCAGCCACGCGCCGAACTCGTCGACAATCGTCATACCGACCCTCCTACGAAACGCCGGCCCACTTCGTTGTAGAGCGCGCGGCTGTCGCCCAGCAGCGCGGCACCCTGCCAGGCGTGCCGGACGAACAGGTGCGCGTCGTGCTCCCAGGTCTGGCCGAGCGCGCCGTAGATCTGGACCGCCGTGCGTGCGCAGGCGGACGCGGCGTCCCCGGCGGCCGCCTTGGCCATCGCCGCCGCGGTCCACCCCTCTTCGCGCGGGCCTTCCTTGCGCGAACCTTCCTTGCGCGAGCAGACGCAAAAGCCCCCTGAAACGCACGTTTCCAGGTGCTTTTGCGTCTGCTCGCGGTTAGTGAGGTGCGCGGCGGCGGCGTAGGTGAGGCTGCGGGCGCGCTCCAAACTCACGTAGTTGTCGGCCAGCGCGTGCTTGACCCCCTGAAACGCGCCGATCGGCGAGCCGAACTGGCGGCGCGTCTTGGCGTGTTCGACCGATCGCTGCAGCGCCGCTCCCGCCACCCCGACCAGATCGGCCGCGGCCGCGACCAGCGGTGCGGCCAAAGCGGATTCGATGCTGTCGACGGGTGCGACGGCGAGCGGCACGGCGTCGATCTCGGCGTCCGCGACCGGTTGGGCTGGATCGGTGGACTCGCCGGCCAGCACGGTCACGCCGTCGCCGGCGCGCACTACCGCCGCCACCAAACCGTCCTCGGAGTCGGCCAGTGTGACGATCAGCTCGGCGCGCGAGAGGTGGGGGATCGCGACCGCGCGCCCGCGCACCCGGCCGTCCCGCAGCGTCATGGGCGCACCGGGCAGCCGCGATCCGGGACTGTGTACGGCCAACGTCGCCGCCACACCCGAGGCGATCTCCGCAAGATGTTCGTCGAGCTCGGGCCCGGCGGCCTGCAACACGCCCGCGGCCAGTCCGACACCGCTCAACAGCGGGACGGGAGCCAGTGCCGCCCCGCACTCCTCGAGCACGACCACCAGCTCGGCCGGACCGTATTCGTCGTCGGCGTCGCGGGCGGCCAGCTCCGTCCAGCCGAGGTCGACGACCGTCTTCCACAGCGTGCGCCAGTGCTCCTGATCTTCCAGGGCCTGGCGGGCGGCCCCTGGTGGGCACTCGGTGCGCAGGATGCCGCGCACGGTGTCGCGCAGCGCCAACTGCTCCGTAGTCAGACCGACATCCATAAGACCCCTAACATAGTAAAAATAGTAAACTAGCCACCCGCGCGCAAACCCACCCGGTGTGGCCATGCTTAAGTGATCGGATGACCGAGTGGTATCTGTTCCTGCCGCAGGTGCGATTGCCGGTGCCCGACATCGTCGGCCGGGCGCAGCACGCCGAGGCTGCCGGTTTCGACGGGATCGCGTTCATCGACCACCTCGAAGCCCCGGGACAGCCCGGCGAAAACATCTGGGAGGCAATGGGCGTCGCAAGCTGGGTAGCCGCCAAGACGCAACGCCTGCGGGTCGGTCACCTGGTCCTCTGTGACGCGTTCCGGCATCCAGCGGTGCTGGCCAAACAGGCCGTGACCCTGTCCGAGGCCTCGGAAGGACGGTTCGAGCTTGGTCTGGGGTCGGGATCCTGGCCGGCGGAGTTCACCAGATTCGATGTCGGACAGCAGGATCCGGTGGCCCGGGTGGAGCAGCTCGGACGCCACCTAGAGCTGATCCGGCAGTACTGGGCCGAAGGTCAGCATCCCCGGCCGACGTATCCGATACCGCTGGTTCTGGGTGGCAGCGGACCGCGGATGATGAAACTCGTTGCCGAACACGCGGATTGGTGGAATCTACAGGCCAACCACCTCGACCGCCTGCCGCGGCTGGCCGGCGCCACGGGCCGGGCACGGGTATCGGTTCAACAAATGGTGGGCTTCGCGCGGCAAGGCAGCGATCCCGGCCAGGTCACGGAGATCAGCACCCGCCGCTTCGGCCACCTGGGATCCGGCCTGGTCTGCGGGGATGCCGACGGGTTGACCGCGCACTTCACCGGACTCACGGCGCAACGGGTGGAGCGGTTCTACGTGTGGTTCGCCGACTTCGCCGACCCGCAATCGCTGACCGAATTCGGCGAATCGGTGATCAAGAACTTCCCTGCGCCGTAGCGCGGCGGCGGGCTTCGGTCGGCACCACCGGGGGACGGGCGTAGGGCCCGCGCTGCACCGCGCTGAGCCGGATCTCGGGCAGGTCCACCGAGGGATCGACGGTGTCCAGCCACGCGACCGCGCTGGCGATATCGGCCGCCTGGATCGCGTACATCTCGAACGGAACATCTTGCAGCATCTCGGTTTCCACCGGGCCGGGAGTCACCAGGTGCACGGCGATGCCGTCGCGGTCGACCTCCATCGCCAGGGCGCGGGCGAAGGCGTTCATGCCGGCCTTGGATGCCGAGTAGGCGGTGCGCGCCATCATCGGTTCGTGCGAGGCCGAAGAGGAGATGAAGATCAGTCGTGACCCCGGCCGCATCCGCGGCAATACCGCCGAGGTCAGCACGAAACACGAGTCGAGGTTGGCCGAGATGATCGCGCGCCACTGTTCGAAAGTCTGCTTGCGCGCATAGGTTCCGCCCAGCGCGCCCGAGGCGTGCACGACGAGGTCGATGCGCTCGAGCGGACTTATCGCAGCGGCGAACCCATCCGCGTCGGACGCGTCGGCAGCGATCGCGCGGGCGCCGATCTCGGTGGCCGCCGCCCGCAACGGGGCTTCGCGCCGGGCCACCACCGTTACGTCGTAGCCGAGATCACACAGCTTGGCGGCGCACGCTTTTCCGATGCCACCGCTGCCGCCGGTGACCAAGGCGGATCGGGGAGTGGTCAAGGGCGCCGGACGTCTCGCGGACGGGACAACGCCTGCGGGGACAGCGCATAGATCCGCTGCTCGGCACGGTCGGACAACACGTAGTTCTGGGTGTCGGCCAGATGCCGGCCCGCGATGCGCCGGGCCCGGTCGACGTCGCCCTCGGCGATGGTCTCGGTCAACTTGATGTGGGTGTTGAGCGCGGCGCGCCGCCTGGCCAGCGACGGGTAAGTGCCGCTTGCCGAACTCTCGTCGGCCCACTGCTGCTCGTGGCTGGTCCACAGCGTTTCCAGGCTGCCCACCACCGCGATGATCGTGTGGTTGCCACAGCCGCGAACGATGAGATTGTGGAATTCCCGGCCGATTTCGGTGAATTGCCGGCCGTCTTCGAGGTTTTCGGCCATGGATTCGTTGACCTGCTTGAGTTCGGGCACCAAAGTGTCGGCGCGGTCGGGCCGCTGTGCGGCCAGCGCGGCGCAGGCGGGTTCGAGTTCCTGCAGCGCCGAACCCAGGTCCCGGACGACCACGTTCTCGCTCTGCAGCAGCAGCCCGAGCATGTAGGCGGCGCTGGTCTTGGCCGGTGCGTGCACCACGGCGCCGCCGCGATTGCCCCGCCGCACCGAAACCAGGCCCTCGGTCTCCAAGATCCGCAGCGCTTCGCGCAGCGAGACCAGGCTGACCTTGAACTGTTCGACGAGCACTTCCTGGCGCGGCAGCAGGTCGCCGTCGGACAGTTCGCCGTCGATGATCTGGCGCCGCAACTCGTCGGCTACGATTTCGGCGATCCTCGGCGCCGACAACCGCCGACGGGCGTCGGGTCCAATTCCCAGGGCGGTCATCCGATTCCCTCCTGCAGCAGGAAAGAGCGCACGGCCGCGGCCTGCTTACTCGTCTGGCTTAGCTATTTTAGCAGTAATGGTATAAATAGCCGCGTGAGTCACGGGGCCGATCGCCGGCCGACGCCGCTCGATGATCTGCGTGTCGTCGAGATCAGTGACCGCGTGGCCGGCAGCTATTGCGGCAAACTTCTGGTGGACGCCGGCGCTGAGGTCCGGAAACTCGAACCGCCACAAGGAGATCCACTGCGCCGGTACTCGGCCACCTGCTCACCGGTCCCCGACGGCCGCGACGGCCCGTTGTACTGCTACCTCAATGCCGGCAAGAGCAGTGTGAGCGTGGCGGCGGATTCGGATCGCTACCGTGCCGAAATCGCCGGCGCCGACGTCGTCATCGTCGCGGCCGGACGCACGCAGGCGGCCGCGCTCGGCATCGACCCGCAGCGCCTGCTGGCGCAGTCTCCGCAAGCGGTCGTCGTCACCATCTCCGACTTCGGCTGGACCGGCCCGTTCGCCGAGCGCGCGGCCACCGAGTTCACCCTGCAGGCGTGGTCGGGCTGCACCGGCTTCCGCGGAGACCCTTCCGGCCCGCCCATTTCCATCGGCGGCGACCTCGGGGAGTACATGGGCGGGGTGTACGCGGCGTTCGGTGCCCTCGCCGTACGCCGCCGCGTCGAGCACGGCGGGCCGGGGGAGCACCTGGACCTGTCCATGCTCGAAGCGATCACCGCGATGCAGAGCAGCGAATGGCTGCACTCCCAACTCCTTCAGGTCCCTGCGATCCGGCGCACCCTGGAGGTGCCCTCGATTCTCGCCGCCAAAGACGGCTACGTCGGCATCACCATGGTCACCGGACAGCAGTGGCTGGACTTCGCCGCAATGGTGGAATGCCCGCAGTTCGAGGACATTCCGCAGCTGCGCTTCCAGATCGGCCGCTGGGAGTACCGCGATCTCATCTACGAAGCGATCGGGCCGTGGATGGCCGAACGGACCGTCACCGAAATCGTTGAACTCGGGCAGTTGTTCCGGCTGCCTATCGCCCCGTTGGGCAACGGCGCCACCGTGCGCGACATGGACTACATGGTCGAACGCGGTGTGTTCGTTGCCAATCCCGCCGGTTTCGGGCAACCGCGGCCGCCGTGGCTGATGTCGCGGTGCGCCCCGGCGCCCGTGGGGGAGACCGCCGGGCTCGGGGCGGGCAACGACGAATCAGTCTGGCAACTAAGGGAACACGTGGCAACAGGGCCGGATTCCCCGCTGCCGCTGCAGGGTGTGCGCGTCGTCGATCTGACGGCGTTCTGGGCCGGCCCGGCCGCGACCCATCTGCTGGCCGCGTTCGGCGCCGACGTCGTCAAAGTCGAGTCGATCCAGCGCCCCGACGGCATCCGGTATTCCGGCGGCATGCGCACCGACGTAGACGACTGGTGGGAATACGGCTGGGTGTTCCATGCAATGAATACCAACAAACGTTCGGTCACACTGGATCTCGGGTCGGCGGAGGGACGCCGGCTCTTCACCCGGTTGGCCGCCGATGCCGACGTCGTGATCGAGAACTTCTCGCCCCGGGTGATGGACAACTTCGGGCTCACCGCCGACGCGCTGCTCGACATCAATCCCGGCCTGGTCGTCGCGCGGATGCCGGCATTCGGGCTGGACGGACCGTGGCGTGAGCGGGTCGGGTTCGCGCCCACCATGGAGCAGATCGCCGGCCTGGCTTGGGTGACCGGGCTGCCGGAGGCGCCTCCGGTGACCCCGCGCGGTGCCTGCGATCCGTTGGCCGGTGTGCACGCCGCGTTCGCGGTACTGGCGGCGTTGCACTTCACCGATCGCACCGGATCGGGCCAGCAGGTCGAACTGCCGATGGTCGAAACGGTGTTGAACACCACCGCGATTCAGCCGATCGAGCACGAGGTGTTCGGCCGGACGCTGACCCGGCGAGGCAACCGCGGGCAGGGCGGTGCCATCCAGAACATCTACCGGTGTGCCGGTCCGGGCGACGAATGGATCGCGCTGAGCGTCGGTGACGACCGGCAGTGGACGGCGCTGGTGGACCAGCTGGGCCGGCCCGCCTGGGCCAACGGGCTGGACACGGAGGCGCGACGACGCCACCGGGCCGACGAGATCGACGACCGATTGCGGGACTGGTTCGCCGACCAACCGCGCGACGCCGCGGTGGAACGGTTGTTCAGTGCGGGTGTCGCGGTGGCACCGGTCGTCTCGCCCACCTTGGTGACCGAGAACATCCAACTGCGCGAGCGCGGCTTCTTCGAGTCGTTGGATCATCCGCGCACCGGTCCCGGCCTGTATCCGACGCCGCCGTTCGCGTTGTTGACCGGGCAACGTAGGTGGTTGATGCGCCCACCGCCGACGCTCGGCGAGCACAATGAAGAGGTACTCCGCGACGAGTGCGGCCTGACCGACGAAGAACTCGCGCACCTTGCCGCCGGCAAGGTGATCGGGACCCGACCGGTGGGCATCGAACGAAAGTAAGGGGACATCTGATGCGCGTGATCGTTGATCCGGACTTGTGCGAGGCCAACGGGTTCTGTGAGTCGCTGGCCGCCGACATCTTCGAGTTGGGCGACGAGGACGTGGTGCAGATCGCCGACGGGCCGATTCCCGCCGACCGGGAAATCGACGTGCGCGCCGCGGTCGACCAGTGCCCGCGGGCCGCGCTGCGACTCACCGATTGACCCACCGCCGTTAGAGCAACCAAAGCCGTTCGGCGACAGCGTGATCGGTGTGCGGCATGGTGACGATCCCGACGGTCTCACGAGCTTGCCGGACGAGATCGATGCCGTCGACGCCGCGACGCTGCTGGCCAGGCGCGTTGACGTTCAATGTCTAAAATAGTAAAAATAGACTAATCGCCGGACCCTGGTGAAGTGTGGCGACCGATTGACACGCGGACCGCGTGCGAAACGGAGAACTCGTGACGGAGACATCCACAGACTTGAGCTCGGTCGGCGACCCATCGGAACGGGAGTTCGGTCCGTCGGGCATCGCGCTGTCGACGTATCGTTTCCCGACCGGCTGGTTCATCGTCGGCTTCGCCTCGGACCTCGCGCCCGGAGAGGTCAAGCGCGTGCACTACTTCGGCGAGGAGTTGGTGCTGTTCCGGACGAAGTCCGGCTCCGTGCACGTCCTGGACGCCTACTGCCAGCATCTCGGCGCCAACATGGGCGTGGGCGGCACCGTGGAAGGCGAGCACATCGTCTGCCCCTGGCACGGCTGGCAGTGGCGTGGTGACGGCACCAACGCGCTGATCCCGTACAGCAAGATCGGCTGCAAGAACAACGTCCGCATCCGCACCTACCCGACCACCGAGTGGTACGGGTTCATCCTGGTCTGGCACGAACGGCACGGTCGCGCGCCCTACTGGCAACCGCCGGTGCTGCCCGAGCTGGAGACCGACGAGTATTACCCGCTGCACCCGCACACCCGAATGGTGAACCGGGTCAAAGTGCACGCGCAGATGATCATCGAGAACGCCGCCGACCCCTATCACGTCCAGTACGTGCACAAGGCCGCCAACCCGGCCAACACCGCCTCGTTTCAGGTCTCCGGTTACCACCTGCACGCCACCGTCAACGCGCATTTCGGTGGCGGCCGGGCCAAGACCTGGCTGACGCCGAACGGCCCGGTCGACGCCAAGATCATCTACGACAACTATTCGCTGGGCTTGGGCATCGTGCGCTTTCCCAGCGACCTGGTGAACACCGTCCAGGTGACCGGCCAGACACCGGTCGACGAGGATTACACCGATTACTTCTACACCCAGGCCTCCGTCCGGGAGCCCGGCGACACCGGTGATGTCCCCACCGGACGGGCCGCGAAATTCCTGGCGCTGCAGCAGGAAGTCATCAAGCAGGACTTCTTCACCTGGGAGAACATGAAGTACCTGGAGAAGCCGAACCTGGCGCCGGAAGAGGCGCACGACTATGCCGCACTTCGTCGTTGGGCCCACCGCTTCTATCCGGGCACCCAACCGTCGCCAACCGACTTCGGCTACACCGCCGACGGTGAGCCGGACCCCGCTGCCGCTCCAGCCTGATGGCGCCCGCCGGTCCTGCCGATTTCGGTGTCGATCGGTTCACCGTGCCGGCCGTGCTGGATCGTCGCGCCGAGCAGTTCCCCGACCGGGTGATGATGTCGGTCGGCGGTGTCGACATCACCTTCGCCCAGATGCGGGAGCGGTCGTGCGCGGCGGCCGCGCTGTTGGCCGATCTCGGTGTCGGACAGGGTGATTGCGTCGCGCTGTTCAGCGCAACCTGCCCGGAATGGATCTATTTCTGGTTGGGGGCGGCCCGGATCGGTGCGGTGAGCGCCGCGGTGAACGCGGCGAATAAGGGCGACTTCCTGCTGCACAACCTCGAGCTGTCGCGGTCGAAGGTGATCTTCACCGACGCCGAGCGACGGCCCCGCGTCGACGACGTCGTCGCCCGGCTGCCCTGGGTGACCGACCTTGTGGTGCAGGGTGATTCGCTCACTCAGGCGTTGCTGCGCGGTGCGGGCGTGCCGGACGATCCCGTCGAACCGGGCGAGGTCGGCGCGCTGTTCTTCACCTCCGGCACCACCGGGCCGTCGAAAGCCGTTGCCACGTCCTGGCATTACCTGTTCTCGGTGGCCGCCACCGTCGCCGCCGCGTGGGAGTTCGCCGCGGGAGAGGCGGTGTGGTCGGCGATGCCGCTGTTCCATCTGAGCGCCGCGCCGAGCGTGCTGGCGCCGCTGCTCGTCGGCGGAAAGACGGTATTGGCGAGCGCTTTCCATCCCGGTGAGGTCTGGGACGACGTACGGTCGCACGGCGCCGTCGGCTTCGCGGGCGCCGGCGCGATGGTGTCCATGTTGCTGAACTTGCCGCCCGATCCCGGCGACGCACGGCTGCCGTTGCGGTTCATCTCGGCCGCACCCATCGCCGCCGATTCCTACCGGGTGATCGAACACCGCTACGGTTGCCGCATCGTCACGATGTACGGCCTGACCGAAGCATTTCCTGTTGCGGTCAGTGGTGTCACTGATGACGGTGTCTCGGGCACGTCCGGGCGGCCCAATCCGAACTTCGACGTGCGCATCGTGGCTGCCGACGGCACAGAACTGCCGGCCGGCACGGTGGGGGAGATTGCTTGCCGCCCACGGTTTCCGCATGTGATGAGCGAAGGTTATGTGCGTCCGGGCACGGGGTCAGGCTTGTGTTTCGAACCGCATCCGGACTGGTTTCGCACCGGCGACCTGGGCAAGCTCGACGGCGACGGGAATCTCACCTACGTCGACCGGAGCAAGGATGCGCTGCGCCGCCGTGGTGAGAACGTGTCCTCCGTGGAACTGGAGACCATCGTCGCGAGCCACCCTGCGGTGCTGGAAGCCGCGGCGGTCGCGGTCCCCAGCGACCTCGGCGAGGACGACATCCTGCTGGTCGTGAGGCTGCAACCCGGTGCTGCCGCACTGGATTTCGTCGACTTGCTCGACTTCTGTGCGGCGCGGATGCCCTACTTCTGCGTGCCCCGCTACGTCGAGACAGTCGACGAACTGCCGAAGAACGTCATCGGCCGGGTACGCAAGGACGTGCTGCGCGCCCGTGGCTTGACCGCTGGCGCATGGGACCGTGAAAGCCATGGATACACAGTGAGCCGGTGAAAGGCTGGGAACAGAAATGCCGCTGACCTATCAGGAACAACAACTGCTGCAAGCCGCTACCGCGCGCGGAGCCATCCTGGATCTCACCGCCCGGCACAACCGCGCCCATTCCGAGGGTGACCGGGACGCCTGGATCGCCACCTTCCGTCACTCCGGCGCCAGTTACGTGCGTGACGGAGAGTCGTTCGCTGATCTGCGGGCTGCCTTCGACGGCGGCGGCGGACAGCGTTTGGTCACCGTCGACCACGAGATCCACGTCGACGGCGTGAAGGCGACCCAGCATTGCGTCGCAATCCTTTTCGCGGCGGTGCATGGCGAGACCGCCCTGCAGGCCACCGGGACCTACCAGGATCAGCTCGTCTATGAGCGTGGCGGCTGGTATTTCACCTCTCGTGAACTGCAATGGGATTCGATGCCGAGTCGCCACCTCGTCAGCTAGGTCGTTCGTACAGGATTGTCGACTTCGCCTGCGAGCGTTGGGAAGTCCGTGCTGACGCCGTCGGTCCTATTGATGTGATGGCTGGCGCCTCCGTGAGTCGCAGCCCGGAGGTCGGGCGCCATATGCCTCGTTAGCACAGCGGCTGCCACTGCCGGGAACCACTTTCATCGACGTGGCCAAAGATGAATCCGCGGCCGGAGCGGTCCCGCGCGGTCGGGTGGGCCGCTGCTCCGCGGTTGGCCGGCGCTATCTCGTCGACATCGAGATCGAGGCGAGCCCAGCGCGGCGCGTTGTGCTGCCTGATGCAGGTCTGGGTGTGTGATGGATATGTCGCCGAATTGAGTTTGCGCAAAACGGGCGGAATTACCGCTGGAAACGGTTATGTTGGCCGCCGAGCCAAATATTTCTTGTCGCGTCAATTTCCGTGCGTCAAGTCCTGATGACTTGCGTCGAGTCCTGATGATGGGTGTGCTATGTCGTCGTACGTCTTTGTGGTGCCCGATGTTCTGGTTGCGGCGGCGGCGGATTTAGGCGGCGTTGAATCTGCGGTGGGTGCGGCTTCGGCGGCGGCGTTAGCGCCGACGACCGGGGTGCTGGTGGCGGCGGGCGATGAGGTGTCTGCGGCGATTGCGGCGATGTTTAGCACGTATGGGCGGGAGTATCAGGCCGTCAGTGCCCAGGCGGCAGACTTCCATGCTCGTCTAGTGCAGGCGTTGACGGGTGCGGGCCGCCTGTATGGGGTTGCGGAGGCCGCGAGCGCTGCGTCGTTGGAGTCGTTTGAGACGCTCGGGCAGGCTGTTTTGGATGCGATCAATGCGCCGACCAATGCGTTGTTGGGGCGTCCGCTGTTGGGCCCCGGTACCGATGGCGCGGCGGGGTCGGGGGCTGCTGGTGGTGCGGGTGGGCTACTGATCGGTCGGGGCGGCAACGGCGGGTCAGGTGCGTCGGGCCAAGCAGGCGGGGCCGGGGGGGCGGCCGGCCTCTTAGGTGCGGGCGGCGCGGGCGGTACCGGCGGTGCTGGTGCTGCTGGGGGTGCGGGTGGCACTGGTGGCTGGCTGTTCGGCAGCGGGGGCACTGGAGGCACGGGCGGATTCGGCGGTGGCACCGGAGGTGCCGGAGGTGGCGCGTGGTTGCTCGGCCATGGCGGCGCCGGTGGCGTGGGTGGGAACGGGGTGGCGGGTGCGCTCGGTTCTGCCGGTGCGGCGGGTACGCAGTTCGCGGCCGGCGGCACGGGTGGAGTGGGGGGTGATGGTTGGGCTGCGGGATCGGGTGGTGCTGGTGGTCGTGGTGGGCTGATATTCGGAGATGGCGGCGCGGGTGGCGCCGGTGGAGTGGGCGGCGTCGGGGGTGCCGGCGGGGCCGGTGGCGCGGGTTGGGAGGCGACCACCGTCGGTGGCTCGGGCGGCGATGGCGGTGCGAGTGGCGCGGGCGGGCAAGGCGGTATCGGTGGTACCGGCGGAGTCGGTGGACAGGGTCATGGGTTGTTCGGTCGTCCGGGTGTCAATGGCAACGGTGGGGTCGGCGGCGGTGGCGGCAATTCGGGCATTGCGGGGACTGGCGGAACGGGCGGGGCCGGAGATGCGGTGACCGCTGGAGGTATCGGCGGGGTTGGTGGCGACACCGGCGGCGGTGGTGCGGGCGGCACGGGCGGAGCTGCGGGCGGTGCTGGTGCAAGTGCGGGCGCTACGGGTGCGGTGGGCATGGCAGTGGCCGGCGGCAATGGCGGCGCGGGTGGGAAAGGGTTCAGCGCCACGGCAGCGGGCGGGTCCGGCACTGCCGGTGGTGCCGGCGGCGCGGGCGGCAACTACGGCAATGGTGGTGCCGGCGGTGCGGGTGGTG